>CACGMR010000043.1 GCA_902574215.1 uncultured Pelagibacteraceae bacterium | reverse complement strand
ACTTTTATATCTACAGTTCTATCATTTAATTGATTTAAATAATTAAATGTTAAAGTTATAAATTTTATATCTTGTTTGTCAGCAATCAATTGTGGCCATTCTATAAGTGTTATTAATTTATTATCTTTTTCAAAAATATTTAAATTATTAATATCTTCTTTCCTATTAATTCTAAATAAATCATAATGTTTTATTCTTATATCTTTCACCTGATACTCATTTAATAAACTAAAAGTAGGGCTTGTAATTTCTGATTGTTTTAAATTATTTATTTTTTGATACTCATTTATAAAATATTTAACAAAGGTTGTTTTACCAACGCCCATCTCTCCATATAAAAAAACAAACTCGCCGCCTTTAAGATATTTTGTAAATTCTTTAGCTAATTCTTTGGTTAACTTCTCTGAAGTGATATCGATTGTGCTATCTTTAATAGCGATAGGCATCTGGTTTGAAAGGACCTTCTGTTCCAACGCTTATATAATCTGCTTGCTCTTTTGATAATTTTGTTAGTTTTGCTCCAACCTTTTTTAAATGCAAAGTTGCTACTTTTTCATCTAAATGTTTTGGAAGTACATAAACTTTATTTTCATAATTTTTATGATTATGCCAAAGTTCTATTTGAGCAATAACTTGATTAGTAAATGATGCACTCATTACAAAACTTGGATGTCCAGTTGCACAACCAAGATTAACTAATCTTCCTTCAGCTAAAAGAATAATTCTTTTACCACTAGGTAACTCTATTTCATGCACTTGAGGTTTTACTTCAGTCCATTTATAATTCTTAAGAGCCTCAACTTGTATTTCATTGTCAAAGTGACCAATATTACATAAGATGGCTCTATCCTTCATATCTCTCATATGGTCTGCGGTAACAATATCTTTGTTACCTGTGGCTGTTACAACTATATCCGCTCTACTTATAGCCTCCTCCATTAATACTACTTCATAACCTTCCATTGCAGCTTGGAGAGCACAAATTGGATCTGCCTCAGTAACTAAAACTCTAGCACCACTTTGTCTTAAAGATGCAGCACTTCCTTTTCCAACGTCTCCAAAACCAGCAACAATTGCAATTTTTCCAGACATCATTACATCAGTAGCTCTTCTTATGCCGTCTACTAAACTTTCTCTACATCCATATAAGTTGTCAAATTTTGATTTTGTGACAGAGTCATTCACGTTTATTGCTGGAACTAAAAGGGATTTATCTTTTTCCATTTTATTTAGTGCTTTAATTCCAGTGGTAGTCTCTTCTGAAACACCCTTTATATCTTTCATTAAATCCTGATATTCATTGTGCATAATAGCTGTTAAATCTCCACCATCATCTAATAACATGTTAGGCTTCCACTCAGGTTTTCCAACTATAGTTTGTTTAATGCACCATAAATATTCCTCTTCTGTTTCACCTTTCCAGGCATAAACAGGGATCCCAGCCTTTGCAATTGCAGCAGCTGCATGATCTTGAGTTGAAAAAATATTACAAGAAGACCAACGAACTTCAGCACCTAATGCAACTAGGGTTTCGATTAGTACAGCTGTTTGAATTGTCATATGAAGACATCCTATAATCCTTGCACCCTTTAATGGTTTATCTTTAGAATACTCTTCTCTTAAAGCCATTAAACCAGGCATTTCACTTTCAGCTATTGATATTTCTTTTCTACCAAATTCAGCTTGGGCAATGTCTTTTACTTTATAATCTTCCATGGCAAGCTTTATACAGCTAAGTATTTATTTATCAAGATATGATTAAACATTGGGAAATCTTATCTCTATCATTGCTCCTTCTTTATCAATACGATTAGATGCTACAATTTCACCATCGTGGAGTTCAACCAAATTTTTTACTATATTTAAACCTAAACCTGAGTGTTCTCCAAATTTTTCAGGTCTATTACTATAAAATCTTTTAAATATTCTTGATGTGTCTTTTTTTCTTTAAATCCTTGGCCTTCATCAATAATCTTGATTGATATTTTATTTTTTTCATTAATAGAAACATCAACAAAAACATTACCACCATCTTTACTAAACGATATTGAGTTATCTAATAAGTTTGCAATGATTTGTTCAATTCTGT
>CACGMR010000042.1 GCA_902574215.1 uncultured Pelagibacteraceae bacterium | reverse complement strand
CTTTCTAAATATTTTAAATAATTAGCATAGTACACGACTCCACCAGCGTCTGTATCCTCATAATACACTTTAACATTATGAGTAAAGTTTTTATGCATAAGTTAATAATATCAAATAAATAAAAATTTAATATAAACTAAGATATAATATCTTTAATGAAAATTTATTTAATTTGGTTAATTGGTGTAATTTTATGGAACTTTGGATTTCCAAATGCAATTCCAATCGCTGATGTTATTGCAGCTATTTTATTATCGTTTTTAAGTATTGGATTAAAAAAGTATTTAAAATGGTAATTAATCTGCCGAAAAATAAATATTCTGAAAATAAGAAATTGATTTCATTTTAGAATTATCAGTATCTGCCATTATAGCTAGGCCGTCTAATTCATTTACATCTAAATCATGAAACTTTTTAAAATCTTCTTTCACATTAGCTTTTACTGTCACCCAAACATTCAGATTATCTTTTGTGGTTGCTAATACATTGTCTATAGATTTTTTTGTATAAGGACTTGGTCTATTTTCACCAACATCACTATTACTTGAAAAAACATAATTAATTGCTCTATTTGATAAAGGTGTGGCTCCAGTTTTTTTAATCGCAAAAACACGGGCAGCATAATCATGTCCTTTTTTGGTATTCTCTTTAATCCCTCGAAGATCCTTCTCTATTTTCCATGTAATATTGATAAAAGGTGTTTTATTTAGATCAATTTTGATCTCTTTTCCAAGGCCCGAAGCAGCATTGTCTGCTACTGCTTTTAAAAAATTACCATTTTCATTTGATCCAACAGTATAAGAAGTATTGTTATCTGCTCCTCTTACTTTACGTATCTCAAGTGCTGACAATTCTTTTTCAGTAAATTCAAAAACTTTAACAGTTTCTGAATATGCTGAGCCAAGAAAGATTAATGATGTAATAAAAATATAAAAAATTTTTAACATGTTCTTCTTATAGATAGATTATTTATAAATTCAATATTCAGTCATAATTTCAACATTCTAAATTCAAAATTGATTGTTAAATGAATACTGTGAAAATAATATCTGTATTTATACTTTTGGTTTACTGGTCGTTTATGATATCAGCTCCTGTTGTATCTAAAGAGCTTAAAACAGGTGGATCAAGAGTTATTAACTCAAAAATAGACTTAATTTCTAAGGTAAAAGGATAATTTTAGGTGCAACACATGTGCCATCGTGTATTTGCTTAAAGGCATCTCCACCACTTTTTAATTCTCTAAACTCAATCCAATCTAGTGATCCAATATCTTTGTTTGCTAAAATCTTTAAAGTTTGTTCAAAATCTTTATTTGTATAGCAATAAGTGCCAATAACTGTCACTTCTTGTAAGGTCATTTTTCTAAAATTAAAAGTTCCAGCAGGCTGAGTTAAACCTATGTGTATGATAGTTCCGCCTGGTTTGACTACTTCGATTGCCTGTTGTCTTGAGATTTCTAGTCCAACCGTATCAAAAACTATATCAAAGTTATTGCTAGCTATTTCCTTGTCATTTGGAGCTACATATTTTGCTTCCAAATATTTGGAGCATTCTTTTAGTCTTAATTTATTTGGGTCAGAAAGAATTATGTCTTTGTTGCCTTTAATTTTTGATAATATTAGTCCACATAACAAACCAATCGCTCCACCTCCTTGAATTAAAGTTTTACATTCAGACAAAGGTTTGTTTAATGCTTGTTCACCCATTAATACTGCATGCAAAGAAACAGCGGTTGGCTCTGCTACTGGAGCCTCATTTTTATCTAGACCATCTGGAATTTCATAAATGTTTTGATCGGGTGTTGATACAAATTCCGCAAAAACACCTTGCCTTTCAATAGGTTTATTCATACCCAAAATAATTCTTTTTGGACAAAGATGCTCTCTTCCACTTGTGCAATATTCACATTTACCACAAGTGATTAAAGGATTTAAAACAACATCTTTTCCTTTGAATTTTCCATTCTGAACTTCTCCACTTACCTCATGTCCCAATATTAATGGAGGTACTCTTCTTTCATCGTGTCCATGATAAGCATGCATATCCGAACCACAAATTCCTGAAGCATGTATCTTTAAAATACTTTCTCCTGAAACCTCAATTGGATTTGGTTCGTCTCTATAAATTAATTCTTGGGTACCTGTATATACTAGAGCTTTCATATTACTTTTTTGCTAATAAGTAATATGTTATCCAAGCAACAAATGCACCTATTATCCAAGCGTAGGATTGTAAAAACATTAAATTAGTGTTCCAAATTGTAGAAGCTGAAAAAATAAAACCTAATATTAAAGAATAAACACCTTTTATATGCCAACCACCTGAATAATAATAAGCGCTATCTTTATCTATAGAATATAAATCTTTATTACTTAATTCTTGATTTTTAATT
>CACGMR010000041.1 GCA_902574215.1 uncultured Pelagibacteraceae bacterium | reverse complement strand
TAAAAGAGAGTTTCTTAAGAAAGGTACATGAATATTCATAAAAGTTTTCTTTTTAGAGTAACCAAGTAAATATGAACTTTCATCAACAGAAATATTTATTTTTTCATAACCAGATTTTATTCCATTAAAAGCTAAAGAATAGAATCTTACAAAATAAACTAAGACAAGTCCTAGAATAGAACCAATAAACATTTTTTTAATAGATAAAAAACCTAGTGCTTTTACAACATTGTCATCAAACCAAGCAATAAAAGTTATAAATGCCACTGCTAAAATTACTCCTGGAATTGCATAACCAGAAATAGATAAAGTAGATAAAGCGTTTAAAGTTTTATTTTTAGAAACTCTATTTCCATAATTAGAAATTAAAGAAAAAATTATTAAAACTAAGCTTGATAATAACACCAAGTACAGGGTATTTAATGTTAAAGTTACTACCGAAATATCAAAAAGATTTTCTGGAAATTTTAAAGTCCAATAAAGCATTTGACTTAGTGGAAATAAAAAACTTAGAAAAAAAACTAAGAAACAAATTGAAAATGCAAAAAATGCTTTAGTTCCTGACAGTTGGATTTTCTCTTTTTGTTTAAATCCTCCTTTAGTATTGGCGTGGTATCTTGCTTTCTTTCTAGATAAATTTTCTAAAATAAATATTGCAAAAATGAATAATAGAAGAAAAAAAGATATTCTGTTTGAGAAAGCTAAGTCATCAAATGTAATCCATGAATTATAAATACCTGTTGTTAAAGTATTTATAGAAAAGAAATCAACTGCTCCAAATTCAGCTAAAGTTTCCATTGCAACCAGAGAAAGGCCTGCAACAATAGCTGGTCTAGCGGCTGGTAAAATTAACGAATAAAAGGATTTTGCTTTTGAAAATCCTAAATTTCTACCCAAATCAATTAAATTTTGAGATTGATACTGGAATGATGCTCTTGAGAGAATATAAACATAAGCAAATAGTGAAAAAGATAGCGAAAGTACGGCCCCTATCAGACCATCAAACTTTGGAATATTTTGATTATAATTTGCTTCTCCAAATAGATTTTTCAATATCGAATATAAAGTTCCATAATTTTCAAAGAAAGCTGTTAAAGAATATGCGTAAATATATGGCGGTACTGCAAAAGATAATATGAGAGCCCATTTAAAAAAATTACTTAAAGGGAATTTGTAAAAAGAAACTAAATAAGCCGTACTAGTTCCAATTAAAAAAGTTAAAACTAAAACACTAATCAGTAAAACTAGTGAATTAAAAATGTATTCAAACAAAAAAGTATCTTTTAGAATTTGATAATAATTTGAGGTATCCTCAAAAAAACTTGTAAATACAGTGACAATTGGTATAGCAACAAAAATTGACACCAATAAAGAACTTAAAAACCAAAAATTAATTTTTTTTAAATACATTTTTACCCTTTTATTCAAGTGAACATAATCAATAGTAGGGTAAATAACTATTGAGTTATGTTCACTTTTTGAAAATTAACTTTTTAAATCAAAAACATTAATGACACGATCAATATCATCATTCCTGATCTCAGATAATTTTCTATTATTTATTTTTTTTTTAATTTTTTCACATTGTGACAAGCATGGCTCACAAGTTATCTGACTCTCTAGAGAGCCACTATTGCCTGGAGAAATGTCTAAATTAAAATTAAATAAATTTTTTCTCAACTTGTTCCTTACTTCCATCCAGCAGCTGTCATTACCTCTAATGCAGCAGCTTGATTTTTTCCATAGCTTGAAACTTTAGTTGTTAAATCTTGTTTAAAATCTAATCCTAAATTATTCACTACTAATGGATTTGGAGATACTCCAGCTATCATTGGAAACTCAAAAGTATTATTTGTAAAATGTTCCTGAGCCTCTGGTGATAATAAAAAGTCAACAAGAGCGATAGCATTTGCCTTATTAGGAGCTCCTTTAACTAAAGCTGCACAACTAATATTCATGTGTGTTCCTCTATCATTTTGATTAGGAAAAAATGCCTTAACTTTTTTAGCAGCCGCTTGTTGTTCTGCTCCTTTATTACCAGATAGCATTAGTGCCAAGTAATAAGTATTTGCTACAGCAATATCAGCTTCTCCAGCTGCAACTGCCATAATTTGAGCTCTGTCATTTCCTTTTGGTGTTCTTGCCATGTTAGAAACAACTCCTTTAGACCATTCAGCAGCAGCTTTCTTACCATTATTCTCAATCAATGAGGCTACAAGAGATTTGTTATAAATGTTGCTTGATTTTCTAATTACTAATCTGCCTTTCCATTTTGGATCAGCTAGACCTTCATATGTAAGACCTGATAATTCAGCACCACTAACTCTTTCTGGTGAGTAGTAAATTATTCTTGCTCTTTTTGCTACTCCTACCCAGTGTGTAGTTCTAAAATTTTTTGGTACTGAAGATTTAATTGTCGGAGACACCAAACCACTTTGAGTCATTCCTTTAGCCTTGAAAGCTCCACATCTTCCTGCATCAGCAGTAATATAAAGATCAGCTGAAGAGTCA
>CACGMR010000040.1 GCA_902574215.1 uncultured Pelagibacteraceae bacterium | reverse complement strand
ATAGATTGAGTAATGAGATTACATTATTTCAAAAAATAAAAAACTTAGACTATATACTGTTGGTTTCTGTCATCCTTCTTTCTGTATTAAGTGTTTTGGTTATGTATTCTACAGATGGTGGTGAAATACTTTTTCATACAAAAAATCATTTTGTAAAACTTGCAGTTTTTTTCCCTTTAATGATTTTTGTAGCTTTCTTTAACATAAAATTTTGGCATAACTTTTCTTATATAATCTACCTTATATCAATACTTTTATTAATTTATGTTTCATTTTTTGGAATAAAGGCATCTGGCTCACAAAGATGGATGGATCTTTATTTATTTGTTCTGCAACCTTCAGAACTTATGAAAGTAGCAATCATAATGTGTCTTGCAAAATACTTTCATAGAATAAAAATAGAAAATGTTAATTCATTTACTAGTATAACTATTGTGTTATCGATTATAATAATTCCAATAATTTTTGTAATTTCTCAACCTGATCTTGGTACATCTATATTAATTGCTTTAAGTGGATTAATTATTTTGTGGTTAGGAGGCATGAAAATTAAATATTTTATATACTCCTTTATTACTTTCTTAATTTCGCTCCCATTTATAATCTCATTTCTTAAACCATACCAAAAACTAAGAATATTAACTTTTTTAGATCCAGATAGAGATCCATTGGGTGCTGGATATCAAATTATACAGTCAAAAATAGCTATTGGTTCAGGTGGCCTTAATGGTAAGGGTTTTTTAAAAGGAACCCAGAGCTATTTAGATTTTTTACCCGAAAAACATACAGATTTTATATTTACTTTATTTTCAGAAGAGTTTGGTTTTATAGGCTCAGTTGGTCTATTAATATTATACTCAATAATAATTTTTAGAATTGTAAGAATAGGATCTATTTCAAGAAGTAACTTTGCTAGACTTTTTTGTTTCGGTTATGCGTTTGCAATATTTATTTATATTGTGGTAAACTTATCTATGGTTTTGGGTCTGCTACCTATAGTTGGTTCTCCATTACCTATCATGTCGTATGGAGGTTCTTCAATGTTGGCCACTATGATTGGTTTTGGCATAGTATTGAGTGCAAAAATTAATCATAAACAAATGATTGCATAATTTGTCACTCTTATAATTTAATATTTACTTGTATAACAATTTTATGAATAAAAATCTTAAAGTAGGAATAGTTGGAGCTGGTATTCAAGGTGTATCTAATGCTTTGTTTCTTCAAAAAAAAGGTTTCAATGTAACTATTTTTGACAGAGACAACCCAGGTAGCCAAGCCGCCTCCTACGGTAATGCAGGTCACTTTTCACCTTATGCATCTCTTTCTTTAAACAGAACTGACGTTCTGGCAGATGTGCCTGCAATGTTGCTTAGTTCTTCAGGTCCACTTGCTTTAAAATGGAATTATGTGCCTAAAATGATACCGTGGTTTATAAAATTTATAATGAATACCACTAAAACTAAGATGATGCATACTGCTAAAAATATGCACCAAATTTTAGATCTAGCTTTACCTGCATATGATGAATTATTTGAAGAGATAGACTTAGAAGGTTTGGTTGAAAACAAAGGAATTCTTTATATCTGGAATGATAAAGATTTAAAAAGTAGAGAATTAGAAATTAAGGTTAGAGATGAACTAGGTGTTGAACAACAATTGGTCTCTAAAGCAGAAATACACGATCTTGAACCACATATTAAACCATTTTACCATGCAGGCGTTTATTATCCTTATGCAAGACATGCAAGAAATCCGAAAAGAATTCTTTTAAAACTATTTGATTTATTTTTGCAAAAAGGTGGAAAATTTAACAAAGTAAATATTAAAGATATTAGTTTTGATGAAGAAAAACCAGTTTTTAAAACTGAAACTCAAAGTTACGTTTTTGATAAAGCAGTAATAGCCTGTGGTGCTTTTTCAAAAAAATTAACAGATAATCTTGGTGAAAAAATACCTTTAGATACAGAGCGCGGATATCATGTTCATTTTAAAAATTGTGACCATTTATTAAGCAGACCTGTAATATTTTCTAACCGTGGATTTGGAATTACACCGATGGAACAAGGTTTAAGAGTTGTCGGTACTGTAGAATTTGGTGGATTAGATAATCCATTATCTAAATCAAGAGTTAAAAATTTGATAAATAATGCAAAATATATGCTTGGTGATTTACCTGAGCATGAGGATGAATGGTTAGGATTTAGACCAACTTTACCAGATTTTTTACCTGTTATGGGACCATCAAAAAATTACAAAAATATTTATTATTGTTTTGGGCATCATCATTTAGGATGGACTTTAGGTCCAATTTCTGGAAAGATTGTTTCAGGGATGATAGCGAACGAAAATACAAATTTAGATTTAAAACCTTATAGTTCGCTTAGATTTAGTTAAGTGACTAAAGATAATAATTTATTAGCTTATTTATATCTATTTTTAACAGTAACTTTCTGGGCAGGAAATTTTGTAGTAGGTAAACTCGCGAGTTTTTATGAAGTTCCACCTTTTTCACTAAATTTTTACCGATGGCTTTTTGCTTGGTTG
>CACGMR010000039.1 GCA_902574215.1 uncultured Pelagibacteraceae bacterium | reverse complement strand
CAACCATCATCACAGTCCCTTTAGCAGCTTTAAAAGGTCTTGCTTCATATTTATTAACAGAATCACTTATAAAACTTTTAAATATTGGCAAAGCAGTTTTAGATCCAGTTTCATATTTTCCTAATGGAATTGGATTATCAGAGCCAACATAAACTCCAACCAGTAAATTTGAGGTAAAACCTATAAACCAGGTATCTGTATTTTTATTTGTTGTTCCAGTTTTACCTGCAATATTTAAATTTAAGTCTTTTAGTTTTTTAGCTGTACCTCTTTGAACAACTCCTTCTAATATTGATGTCATTTGAAAAGCTGTTTCTGGAGAAAAAATTTGCACATAATTATTTTTAATCTCTGGATAATCGTTGGTTAAATAAGAAATTTGATCACAATTGATACATTTTCTTTTATCATTATTATAAATAGTGTTTCCCTCACTGTCTTGAATTCTATCTATAAGTATTGGTTCAACAAGTTTTCCTCCATTAACAAAAACTGAATAAGCAGACGTAAGTTTTAATAAAGTAGTTTCAGCAGACCCCAAAGATATAGATAAAAGCTCTTCTGGATTATCGTAAATTTTTAATACTTTCGAAAAATCAACTATTTTCTCTACACCAAGATTTTGAGCTATTCTAACTGTCATTAAATTTCTAGATTTCTCCAAACCTACCCTTAAAGTTGATGGCCCATAAAATTTTTTTCCATAATTTTCTGGTTTCCACATTTTTAAATCATCTCCTTGGTCTAAAACTAATGGTGCATCTAGAACTAATGATGTTGGTGTAAAATTATTTTCTAAGGCTAATGCATAAACAAATGGCTTAAAAGCTGATCCAGGTTGTCTCTTAGCTTGAGTTGCTCTGTTAAACTCACTTTGCTTAAAACTAAAACCACCACTTAATGCTAAAACTCTGCCAGTAAATGGATCCATCACAACAATTCCACCATTTACTTTTGGTAATTGTTGTAAATTGAAAATATTTTCTTTTACATTTTCAACATAAATAATATCACCAGGTTTTAATAATTTATTAAATTCTTTCTTTGTCCAAGAAATACTCTGATATTTGATAACACCTTCGATGTTGTCTTCTGTTTCTATTTCTGCTGAAAATTTATTTATCCTTTTGACTATTGCTAATTTCCAATTGATTGAATTTTCTAATTTATACTTTTCTAAATCTTTTTTCCAATCTGAGTTATAAATCTTTTTGGTGAGTGGTCCTCTCCATCCCTTTCTTTTATCATATGCTATTAATCCATCTCGAAGAGATTTTGTTGCAATTGTTTGTAAATTTAAATCTATTGGAGTATTGATATTAAAACCTTGTTTGTAAACTTTATCATAGCTCAAAGATTCAATTACACTCTTTCTCACATCTTCAATAAAATATTGAGCGTCTTCTAAATAAATTTTTTTATTTTTTTTTAAAATTATTTCTTCATTCTTAAGTTTGTCGTACCATTCTAAAGTTAAATAATTGTTGTCTAATAAATTTTTTAAAACTAAATTTCTTCTAAATTTTGCTATATCTGGATCTTTATAGGGATTATATCTGCTCGGTGCTTTTGGCAAAGCTGCTAATAAAGCAGCTTCAGAGTAATTTAAGTCTTTAATAGATTTATCAAAATATTCTAAGCTTGCAGCGGCTACTCCATATGCTCCACTTCCAAGATAAATTTGGTTTAGATAAAGTTCTAGAATTCTCTCTTTAGATAAAGCTCTCTCTATTCTAAAAGCTAAAATTGCTTCCTTAATTTTCCTATTTAAACTTACTTCATTTGTTAGCAAAAAGTTTTTTGCTACCTGTTGGGTGATTGTAGATGCTCCCTCCAACCTTTTAGATGATAAAATATTTGAAATATTGTTTATTACAGCTCTAATAACACCTTTAGCATCAACACCTGGGTGTTTAAAAAAATTTTTATCTTCAGCAGACAAAAATGCGTTAATTACATTTTTTGGGATTGAATTAAATGGAATAAATACTCTTTTTTCCTGTGAAAAATCTGCCATTAATTCACCATTACCAGAGTAAACTTTACTAGAAACAGGAGGCTTGTAATTTTTAAGAAATTTATAATCAGGCAAATCATTTGAATAAGTCCATAAGATACTTATTATCAAAATAGCTGATAAAAGAATAAAAGACGTAATTAAAATAAAGATATTTCTGAAAAATTTATTCATTTTAATTTCATTATATCCTGGAATTTGTTAAAGATATGGCAAGAAAATTAAACAAAATTTTAAAAAATTAAATTATTAATGAAAATAACATTCACAAAATTATGGAAAAAAATTTATATATTGATGCATCGCATCCTAATGAAACTAGAGTTGTTCTTAAATCAGGTGAAAATATTGAAGATTACGAGTACGAAGGTTTAAAAAATAACTTAATTAAAAATAATATTTATCTAGGTAAGGTAAGTAGAATTGAACCTTCTTTACAGGCAGCTTTTGTTGATTTTGGAAGAGATAGACATGGGTTTTTATCTTTTAATGACATCCAGTCAGATTATTATCAAATACCAAAAGCTGATTTAGAAAGAATCAAAGAAGAGGAAGAAAAAGCTAGAGAAGAACTTTCAAGAGAAGTTGAGGCTAAAGAAGAGGAAAAGATTGCTGAAGGAAAGCTAGAAATTGATGATCCTATAGAAAAAATCTCACAGGAACAA
>CACGMR010000038.1 GCA_902574215.1 uncultured Pelagibacteraceae bacterium | reverse complement strand
CGCTCTAGTGGAGCAGGTGGCCAGCACGTTAATACTACTGATAGTGCTGTAAGAATAACACATATTCCATCAAAAATAGTTGTTCAGTGCCAGAATGAAAGATCTCAACATAAAAATAAAGAAACATGTATGAACATGTTGAAAGCAAGATTGTATGATTATGAAATTAAAAAAAGAGAGCAAGAGAGTCAAAATGTTGAAAATTCTAAATCTGAAATAGGGTGGGGTCATCAAATTAGATCATATGTGCTTCAACCTTACAGACTTGTAAAAGACAATAGAACTAATTTTGAAAGCACTAGTCCTGATAAAGTATTAGATGGTGATATTGATGAATTTTTGGAACAATCGCTTTATAAGCTTAATGAAAAATAATATTTTAAAATTTTTTTTACTACTTCTGTCAGTGTTAGTTATTTTGACACTTTACCTTAGTACGATTGGCATAGAGACAGATAAATTTAATGATCAAATTAAAAATAGAATCTCAAAAATAAATAAAAATATAGATATAGATTTAAAAAAAATTAAATTAACTCTAGATCCTTTAAAATTAAAAATTTATGCAAAAACAGTTGGTACCACAGTATATTTTTCAAAAAGATCTTTACCACTAGAAAGCATAAAAACACAAGTTTTACTAAGCTCTTTAATTAAAAATAAGATTTCATCTTCAAATATAGAGGTAAAAACTAAGTCTATATTATTAGATGATTTGATTAAATTTATTCGCACAACAACCAACAAACCTGAATTATTTATATTAGAAAAAATTATAAAAAAAGGTCATATAATTATAGATCTGAGCTTGAATATCGATAAAAACGAAAAAATTAAAAATGATTATGAAATCAAAGGTTTGATAAAAGATGCAAGTATTAATTTTTTAAATAAGGCTGATTTTAAGAATATAAATTTCAATTTCAATTTTCAAAAAGACAATTATTTTTTTAATGAAATAAATTTTAAAGCGGAAGAAGTGAATTTTATTTCAAAAAAACTAAACGTAAAAAAGAAAAAAAAAAACTTTTTAATTGATGGTATTGTTGAAAATGACCAGACAAGTTTAAATTCAAATATATTAAAATTATTAAATTTAAGTTTTAAAGATATAATTATTAATGATGCTAAATTTAAAACAAATAATGAATTTTCTTTGGAAATAGATGAAAAATTCAAAGTTAAAAATATTATTTTAAATTCTAATATAAATATTACTCAGCTAAAATATAAAAATTTAAAAATAATTAATAACTATTTTCCAGAGGTTGATGACTTAATTTTACTCAATAACCATAAATTAAATTTAAATTATAAGGACAGCAATTTATCAATTAACGGTGAGGGACAAATTCAGTTAAATACTGATGAAGTAGATGAAATTAAATATTTTATAAATAAAAAAGATAAGAATTTAAGTATAGACTCAGAATTATTTTTAAAAAATATAGTTTTAGAGCAACAGGATTTTTTAAAAATTTTCTTCCCTCAAAATAATAAAAATATTAATTTTAATAATCAAAAATTAAAAATTAATTTTAAAAATAACAAACTAACTTTTTTAGGTTCTGGAAAATTTAAAATCGATAAAGATTTTGAAGAAATTGATTATTTTATTGAGAAAAAAGAAAATAAAATAACTTTTAATACTAATTTGAATGTAAAAAATACAAAATTTAAAATTGATAATATTAATTATAAAAAAAAAGACAAAAGTAAAATGAATCTTATAATTAATGGAGAATTAAAAAATAATAAAAATCTAAATATAAAAAACTTTATTATTAATGAAGAAAATAACAACATTAAAATTAAGAATTTATCTCTTAACAATTTTAATCAAATAATAAAAATTGATCAGGCAAATTTTAATTATTTAGATACAGAAAATAAAAAAAATAATTTCAATATAAAAAAAGTAGAAGGCCAAAATTATTTAATTGATGGCACTTTATTTAATGCGAATTCTTTAATATCAAATTTACTATATTCCGATGATAAAAAAGAAAACAATCTTTTTGAAAACAATGTAAGTATGAACCTAAATTTTGAGGAGGTTTACTTTGATAAAATACACTTTGTTAAGGATTTAAATGGAAAGATAAATATTATTAATAATAAAGTAGAAAAAGCAGATATTTTGGCCATTTATAATAATTCACAAAATATTAAATTTACAATTAGAATAAACGATCAAGGTGAAAAAATTACTACTCTTTTCTCATCTAAGGCAAAACCCCTTGTAGATAGATATAAATTCATTAAAGGATTTAAAGATGGTAGAGAAGGATATTTAGACTTTTACTCTTTCAAAAAAGACGGAGTTTCAACTTCTAAATTAGTTATTGATAATTTTAAAGTTAAAGAAATTCCAGCTCTAGCCAAGTTGTTATCTCTTGCATCACTTCAAGGAATAGCAGACTTACTTACAGGAGAGGGGATCAGATTTACAGATTTTGAGATGAATTTTACTAATCAAGACAAGCTTATGAGAATTCAAGAGCTATACGCAATTGGTCCAGCAATATCTATTTTATTAGAGGGATACATTGAGGAAGACAAGTTAATTAGCTTAAGAGGAACCTTGGTTCCAGCGACAACAATCAACAGATCTATTGCATCGATACCTTTGCTTGGAGATTTGTTAATTGGAAAGAAAGTAGGTGATGGTGTTTTTGGAGTTAGCTTTAAAATTAAAGGTCCCCCTAAAGATCTAGAAACTACCGTAAATCCTATAAAAACTTTAACACCCAGGTTTATTACTAGAACCTTAGAGAAAATTAAAAAAAATTAATTTAATTCTATTTTAATGTGCCTTTTTTTTCCAAGGGAAAGTTTAAGATAATTATCTTTAAATAAATTTTTATTTATTTCATATTTTTCATCTGAAATAACATCGTCATTTATTTTAACTGCATTCCCTTTTATAAGTCTTCTGATTTCACTTTTCGAGTTTTCTAATTTTGATAATAAAACGAGGTCTACTATATTAATTTTTTTCTCTATTTTCTTAAAATGAATATTTACTTTCGGCAAGTTTGCACCAAGAGAGTTTCCTGAAAAAGCTTCTTTTGCTGCTTGCTCAGAATTTTTAGCTGCTTCCTTTCCATGCAACATTTCTGTGGTTTTGTTAGCAAGTAGTATTTTTAATTCATTTATATTTTTATCTTTAATTGTTTCTATTTCCTTAATTTCGATTTCAGTGAACATTTTTAAAAATTTAATTAC
>CACGMR010000037.1 GCA_902574215.1 uncultured Pelagibacteraceae bacterium | reverse complement strand
CTATATTGTGACAAGATTTTAACTCTGATTTTTTTTTAAGTTGTGGTATTTTCATGAATATACTTTCAATATATGAATATTTTTTTTCTTACAATAATAATTTTCCTTTTAATTTATTTTTTCCTTTCATGGTTTGTCAATTCAAAATCAAAAAAAATTAAAAATATTTTTAGAAAATTATTAATTTTAGCCTCAATTGCATTTGCAGTTTTAGCTACGTTTGCTGGTCGTTATATTTTTTCACTTCCATTTCTTTTAGCTATTTTACCATTAATAAAAACTAAAGCTGGAATAACTTTGTTTCAAGTATTAAGACTTTGGAGCTTAATAAGAGTTCTAAAAAATTCTGGAAGGTTTAATTTTAATACATCAAGCGAAAGTAAAAATTTACAATCAATGTCTAAGGCTGAAGCTTGCGAAATACTTAATTTAGATCCTAAAAAAAAATATACAAATGAGCAAATTTTAAATTCATATAAAAAAATAATGAAAAAAATTCATCCAGATAAAAATCCTGAGCTCAATAGATTGGCAGTGATTGTAAACCAGGCTAAAGATACTCTTATTAAAAATACTATTTAAACTTAATTTCTAAAACTTTATTCACTACTTTTTCAACACTTATTGAATTTGGAGAGTAAACAAAACTATGATCTATATCATCAATACAAGCATTATCTGGAATTATTCTATGATAATTTTTACTGTAATCTGTATATGCTCTTGGAGAATTTATTAATAACACAATAGCAGGTTTTTGAGATTGAGAAGTAACATGATGCATAAAAGAGTCATTACCTACATAAGTGTCACACAAAGCAAAATAAGGCATAACTTCTCCAACAGACAGATCACTTAAATCCATACAATTTTTTTTATTAACATTATTAATTATTTCCCTAGATATAATTTTTTGATCTGGACCTGCCTGTATATAAAAATAAAAATCTCCTTTTTTATTAAGTTGATTAATTAATTTTATAAAATTGTTTTCACCCCATCTTGTATCAGGTCCTGATGAACCTGCACCAATAACTATATTAAATTTACTTTTATCAAAAAATTTTTTTGTTTTTTCAATTTTTCTCTCACTAATTTGAATTAATGTCTCAGTGTCACAATCTACAAGTTTTAAACTATCACAGGTAAATTTTTTTGCTGCTTCTACTAAATGCAATTTTTTCTTTTTAAATATGGGATAACAAAATATTTTTTTTATTCCTGCTAATTTTGCAGCCAAATACAATCTAGCACTTGGGTAAAAAATAAAAATACATTCTAAATTCAGCTTTCTAAGATTTGATGATATTTTTGGAATATCAGTGATGTTTTTATTTTTATCAAAGGTTATCACCTCTTTTATCAGCTGATCATCTTCTAAAACTTGATCAAGATTTTTTGCTAAAGAAATTAAGGTAATTGGTCCATATACACTAGCAATTTTATGACAGTACGCTAGATGCAAAAGATTAGCCCCCAAACCTATATAATTTAAAAAAACTCCTGTCTTCATAAAACTATTTAAAAATTTTTTTTTTAATTTAATTTATATTTAATTATAAATTATGACTATGATAAAAGGAATTTATGCAGCTACATTATCAGTCTTAGACTCAGATTTAGGGTTAGATATAAAAAAAACAATAGCCCATGCTGAAACAATAATTGATAAAGGTTGCCACGGTGTTGTTTTTTTTGGAAGCACAGGACAGTCTCAATTAATTTCATTAAGTGAGAAAATTAATTTATTAAATAATTTATCATCTAGCAGTCATAAAGAAAATTTTATAATCGGAACTGGTTTAAATTCTTTATCCGACACAATTAGTTTAATGAAAATTTCTATGTCATTAGGATTTGGCAGATTTCTGATAATGCCACCAGCCTATTATAAGTATGATGATCAAGATGTTTTTAATTTTTATTCAAAAATAATTAGAGTAATTCCTGATGCAAAAATAATACTGTATAATTTTGAAAAATTGTCTGGATATAAATTTAGTGAAAATTTAGTTTATAAATTGGTTGAAAGTTTTCCAAATCAAATAATTGGTGTAAAAGATAGCTCATATAATTTATTCGAAAAAATTAAAATAGAAAATTTTTCTTTATTGCCTGGATCTGAGTCAAAATTACTAAAAGGTTTAGATTTGGGTTGCTCAGGTATAATAACAGCAACTACGAATGCAACAGCAACTTTAGCAAGAGAAGTTTATGAAAATTTTATAAATAAAAAGGAGCAAACTTTAAATGAAAAATTGTGTGAGGTTAGAGCTGCATTTGAGAAATATAATCTAATTTCTGGTTTGCATACTTTTTTTAGTCAAAATGATCAAAATTATAAATATCTTTTACCACCATTAAGAATTTTAAATGAGACAGAAAAAAATAATTTATTAAATAAATTAGATACTTTAGGTTTTAAAAATTGATATGCAACTAGCTAGATTTTTAAATAATGTTTTTAAAAAAGATGGTTTTATATTAGTCGACGCTAATTCTAAAAGCTATATTATTGGAAATCCAAAAAGTGAAAACCCTATAAAAGTTAAAATTTTAAATAAAAATCTTCATTATAAGTTACTATTTCATCCAGATTTATATTTTGGTGAAGCTTATACTGATGGTGAGCTAATTATTGAAAATGGAACACTAACTGATTTTTTAGATCTTTCTTTGATGAACTTTGGAAGAGGAGACTTAAATTTTTTTAGTTATTTACTTAATAGATTAAGAGGTTCTTATAGATATTTAACTAATTTTAATTTTATAAAAAAATCTAAGATGAATGTTTCTCATCACTATGATATTTCGGATGATCTTTATGACTTGTTTTTAGATCCTAAAAGACAATATTCATGTGCATATTTTAAAAATGAAACAGATACATTGGAAACTGCTCAAAATAATAAAATTCAACATATAATAAAAAAACTCAACATAAAACCAAATCAAAAAGTTTTAGATATTGGATGTGGGTGGGGTTCTCTAGCAATAGATATTGCAAAAAGTGCAAACTGTGAAGTAACAGGCATTACACTTTCAGAAAATCAATTTAATTACTGCAAGAAAAGAGCAAAAGAACTTAATTTAGAAAATCAATTAAACTTTAAGTTAATGGATTATAGAGAGCTCAATGAAAAATTTGATAGAATAGTCAGTGTTGGAATGTTTGAACATGTAGGAAGAAAATTTTATAAAAAATTTTTTTCACAAGTTGAAAAACTTTTAAAAGATGATGGGGTATCATTAATTCATACTA
>CACGMR010000036.1 GCA_902574215.1 uncultured Pelagibacteraceae bacterium | reverse complement strand
AAAACAACGAAATAGTAGATATTAAAATTGTAGATAATAGATACTTAAATAAAATATTTGATCTACTACTACATAAAATAGTTGCTAAAATTATAATTAAAAATGGTTTTAAAATCTCTATTGGTTGAAATCTTGGTAAAAAAAATAAATCTATCCATCTTTTTGAACCTTTAATTTCAACACCAATAAATGGCACTAAAAATAACGAAGTAAGAGAAATAAAAAAAAGAAAAATAGAATATTTATATAATTGATCTGAATTTAAGGAAGAAAATATAAAAATTAGAGATATTCCAATTAAGACATAAATCAAATGTTTAAAAAAAAAGAAATAATTATTTGTATCTAATTTATCTGAAGCTATTAAGGAAGTTGAAACTAAAGAAAAAAAATAATCCAATAACAAATAATAAACTTATTAGTAAAAAAATAGATTTATCTATGTTTTTCCACCATTGATAATAAAATTTGTAAACAGTACTATCGCTTTGCATTTATATACTTTTTAATTATTTGATTAAAATAATTCCCTCTATCTTCAAAATTTTTGAAACTATCGAATGAAGCTCCAGCTGGACTGAAAAAAATAATATTTTTTTTTGATTGTTGATTGTTAATTTCTGAAAAAATAACTTTAAGAGTTTCTTGTAAATTTTTAAAACTTTTTATTTTTAATCTATTATTTAAAATTTTTATAAATTCTTTATGATGTGATCCAAAAATATAAGCTTTGATATTTTTACACTTTATTTTTGATAAATTAAATTTATCTCCTTTTTTTGGGAATTCCTCCTAAGATCCAATATGCACCATTTAAATTTTTTAATATATTTTCTGAGGAAGCAAAACTTGTAGATTTAGAGTCGTTAATTATTGTGAGATTTTTTTTAACAAATATAATTTGCTGTCTGTAATCCAGGCCTTTAAATTTATTAATGGTTTTAATTAATTTTTTATAATTAAGTTTCAATCTTGGAGCAATTTTTAATATAAATGATAAATTTTCTTTATTACCATCAGATATAAAATATTTATTGGTAATTTCATTAAATTTATTATTTAAATTTGATGTATGTACTCTATAAATTTTTGAACTATATTTATTTTTTTTTAATTTTTTAGTTATCAGTTCATCATCTTTTTTCACATATGCAAAAGATCCTTTTTTTTGAGATTTTAATAATTTAAATTTTGCATTTACATAATTCTTTAAACTTTTATGTCTCTCAATATGATCTTGAGTAATGTTTAAAATTACTGCATATTTTGATCTAAATAATCTACTGTAATCTAACTGATACGAAGAAGCCTCAATCACAAAGATTGTTTTTTTTGTAATATTTTCTTCTGATAATGCTGGATTACCTATATTTCCAATAAGTCTTGAGTCTTTTTTTTGATCAATTAAAGCATCATGTAAAATTTTTGCGGTTGTAGATTTACCGTTAGTTCCTGTAATCGTGATACTTTCGTTATTATAAAATGAAAACAAAACATCAAGATCAGTATGAACTTTTTGAAAATTTTTCTTTAAAAATTTTGACAATTTACAATCTGAAATATCAATACCAGGACTAATAATAATTCTATCAAAATTTATTTTTTGAATTTGCTCAAGATTAATTATTTTTTTTTTGAGTTTTAAATTATTTTTTTTATTATCGTCAAACAAATATACATCAGACTTATTTTTTAAAAACTTATAAGATGAAATGCCACTCTTTCCTAAACCGTAAATTAATATTTTTTTTCTTAAAAAAATATTATTAAATATTTTCATTATCTTAATTTTAAGGTAGCTAAACCAATCATTGCTAGGATGATAGAGATAATCCAAAACCTAATTACAACAGTAGACTCTGGCCATCCCTTTTTCTCAAAATGATGGTGAATAGGCGCCATTCTAAAAATTCTTTTTCCAGTAAGTTTAAATGAAATCACCTGAACCATTACTGAAACTGCCTCTAGTACAAAAAGTCCACCAGTAATAGCTAAAACAATTTCATGCTTTGTGATAATTCCTACTGCACCTAAAGATCCTCCAAGAGATAAAGATCCTGTGTCACCCATAAAAATTTTAGCAGGTGGAGCATTAAACCATAAGAAACCTAAACAAGAGCCAATAATTGCCCCACAAAAAATTGATACTTCACCAGTTCCTTCGATGTAGGGAATTTGTAAATAATTTGAAAATACGATGTTTCCAGTAACATAACTTATAAAAGCAAAACATGCTGCAACTAATATTACAGGCACTGTTGCTAGACCATCTAATCCATCCGTAAGGTTAACAGCATTTGACGAACCAATAATTACGAATATTGCAAATGGTATAAAAAACCATCCAAGGTTTATGATTAAATTTTTAAAGAATGGAAAATATAAATTATTTAAATCTTGATAATCGTTTAAATAAACAAAAAAACTTACGCCAATAATTGCTAATATTATTTGTGAAGTTATTTTAAACTTTGAGGAAATTCCTGATGAGTTGCTAAATTTAATCTTCTTAAAGTCATCATATGCTCCTAATAAACCAAAAGTAATTGCTATGTAGATACAAAATAAAATATTAATATTCGATAAATCTGCCCAAAATATTACTGATATTAGTAGACCAAATAAAATTATTAAACCTCCCATAGTTGGTGTACCAATTTTTTTAACTATATGATCTTCAGGTCCATCGTCCCGGATTGGATTTAAAATTTTTTGTTTTGAAAAAAATTGAATAAAAGGACCTCCAATAATCAGCACGATAACCAATGAGGTGAAAAAAGATAAACCTGTTCTAAAAGTTAAATATTTAAATACATTTAAAAAACTAAAAGTATCTACAAAATTTAATAAAAATTGATAAAGCATTTAATGCAATCCTTTCAGATTTTTTACTATGTCGTTGAATCCTGTCGCAAGTGAGGCTTTAATCATTAAATAATCATTATTATTTAAATCTTTTCTGATTAATTCAATAATTTGAGATTTGTTTAATAAAATTCGGCCTTTTTTGGCTTTTGAGATACTTTCAAATATTATAGATGCCATTTTACCTTTCACAAATACCTTATCTATCTTGGTTTGATTAATTATAGGAGCAATAGATTTATGAAGTTTTTTAGAATGTCTACCCAGCTCTAACATGTCACCAATTAGTAAATATTTATTTGATTTTTTTAAGTTTATTTTATCAAAATTTTTTATTGCTGATTTTAATGATAGAGGATTTGAATTATAACTTTGATCAATTAAATTAATTTTTTTATTATTGATATTTATTACAGAATGGTCTCCCCTTCCCTCCGGAATTTTAAAATTGAGAAAAATATTATCATTAAGTTTAAATATATTTTTATAAATACTAATAACTGCTAAAGCAGAAACTGTATTGTATATATTGTTTTGAAAATCGTTTGATAATATAAAATACTTTTTTTTATTATTTATTCTAACATTAATTCTAAATTTTTTTCCAAAGGGCTTAATATTAATTAATTTAATATCTGCGTTCTGACTTTTAATTCCAAAAGAAACTACTTTAATTTTATTTTCCTTAGCAATTTTTTTATGCAATTGAAAAAAGTTATCGTCTGCATTCAATACAACATAACCATATGGTTTTATGTTTTTTATAATTTCAGATTTTGCCAAAGCAATCTGTTTAATATTTTTAAAATTTTTAGCATGTGCATAATTTATATTTGTTATTACCCCAACATCTGGTTCTATTATTTTTGATAAATAATCAATTTCACCTTTTTTATCCATTCCAACTTCTAAAATTCCAAATTCATCATTTTGTTTTAAATTAATAAGACTCAAAGGGACTCCAAATTTATTATTATAAGATTTTGGAGAAATACTTACTTTTGAAATTTTATTTAATACATTGCCCAGCAATTCTTTGAGTGTAGTTTTGCCACAACTACCTGTAATAGCTATAATATTTGTATCAATACTTTTTCTAAAATTTTTTGAAATATCTGTTAGAAATT
>CACGMR010000035.1 GCA_902574215.1 uncultured Pelagibacteraceae bacterium | reverse complement strand
TAAATATAAAAAAGTTGCAATAATAGATTTTGATGTACATCACGGTAATGGAACACAGGATATTTTTTATGAAAATGAAAATGTTCTTTTTATATCAACTCACCAATATCCCTACTACCCAGGAACTGGTTCTGAACAAGAAAGAGGTAAATTTAACAATATCTTTAATATACCTTTGCCAGCAGGCATAAGTTCAGAGGAATATTTAAACGTATTTAACCGTGTATTAAAAAAATTAGAAGAGTTTAGACCAGAGTTTATATTAATTAGCGCTGGTTTTGACGCTCATGAAGATGACCCTCTCGCTCAATTTAATTTAAAAACAGAGGATTATTTTACTATTACTAAAAGAGTATTAGAGACTTCTAAAAAGTTTTGTAATGGAAAAGTTGTTTCAATTTTAGAGGGCGGTTATGACCTAAACGCACTTCGAGACAGCACTAAAAGACATGTTGATGCTCTTTTAGAATTTAATTGATAAATCTTAATAAAACTCTAAATAAAAATCTTCATGAAATTATATAAAATAAAAAAGTCTGGAATTGATAATAAAGGTAGAGGACTTTATGCAACTCGTGACATTAAAGAGGGAACCAAAATAATTGATTATGTCGGAAAACTTATAACAAAAAAACAAACACAAGATTCTGATAAATACGATAATAGTAAACCAATATATTTATTCACAATAAATAAAAGATACGATCTAGACGGAGATTTTCCATGGAATACCGCGGGTCTAATAAACCATTCTTGTAATAATAATTGTGATTACGATGGAAAGGGATTGAAAATTTGGGTCAAAGCAATCAAAGATATTAAAAAAGGTGAGGAGTTTACCTGTGATTATGGATTTGGTTATGATGAAAACTACAAACAGTTTCCTTGTAAATGTAGATCAAAAAACTGTTGCGGGTATATTGTAAGAGCTGAGTCTAGATGGCGAATAAATAAAAAGTTTGCTATGAGCAATAAAAATAAATTAATAAAGAACTCTAAATAAAAATAAACCATTTGGTGGTGCTGGAGGAGCACACAGTGTTCTTTTTTTTGACTTAAATCTCTTTTCAAAAGTTTTCAAATCCCATTTCTTTTCCCCCAAATATTTTAAACAACCAACCATAGATCTGACCTGATGTTGTAAAAAAGATTGAGAACTAAATTGAAATTCAATTTTGTTTTTTGATGATTTAATATTTATTGATTTTATAGTTTTAATTGGACTTTTAGCGTGGCAGCTTGATGATCTAAAAGTTGAATAATCATGGGTTCCTAATAACTTCTTTGCACCCTTTTTCATTAATTCTAAATTTAAATTCTTACGAACATGCCATGCTCTATTTTTTTCAATTATTGGTTGGCTTATTTGATTAAAAATAAAGTATTTATAAATTCTTTGTTTTGCTGAAAATCTAGCATGAAATTTATTATTTCTTTTTTTAATATTTTTAATTGCAATGTCCTTTAAATTTAAAAAATGATTAATGGACTTTAAAAATTTAATTTTATCCGTTATTTTATTTTTACAATCAAAGTGTGCAGATTGCTCAAATGCATGAACTCCTGCATCAGTTCTTCCTTGACCATGTAAAACAATTTTTTCTTTTAATAATTTTGATAACTTTTCTTGAATTAATCCTTGAATTGTTGGGCCCTTTTTTTGAATTTGCCATCCTCTAAAATTTGTCCCTACATACTCAATAAGTATTTGGTATCTATTCATTATAAAAATGAACCTTTTTTAATTTGTGTTCCTAAAACAAATTCTCCAATACTTTGAGGCTTTTTTCCTTGTCTTTGTATTTCTTTAATTTTTATTGATTTTTTATCTCCACATGAAATTTCTAAATGGTCAGATAAAACCTCACCTGGTTTTCCTTGTGCTTGTCCAATTTCTGCTTTTAATATTTTATATCTCTCACCGTTAAACATGAAATAAGCACCTGGAACTGGATAAAGTCCATTTATTTTACCAATTATAATTTTAGCATCTTCTTTCCAATTAATCTGCCCCTCTAATTTTTGAATTTTTGATGCGTATGTAGCTGATGAGTGATCTTGTTCTATAAAGTTTGCTTTATCCTCATATATATCATCTATATTATCTAAAATTTTCTCTGCAGCCAAACTTGATAGCTTTTCATTAATATCTTCAGCATTTAAATTATTTTCTATATTAATTTTATAAACATTACATACCGGTCCTGTATCTAGTTCCTCCCCTATTTTCATAATACTAATTCCTGTCTCTTTATCTAAATTCATAATTGATCTTTGAATAGGAGCAGCGCCTCTCCATTTTGGAAGAATAGATGCATGTATATTAATAAATCCTTTTTTAGTTAAATTTAAATATGACTTCGGTATAATTTGACCATAAGCAACAACTATTGCCAAATCTGCCTCTAAAGATTTAAAATATTCTAATTCATCTAAATTTTCTTTTAATGAATTTGGTGTTCTAAATTCTATATTTAAAGTCTCTGAAATTAATTGAAATGGTGACTTGTTAATTTTTTGACCTCTTTTAGATTTTTGAGGTGGTTGTGTATAAACACAAGAAATAGGATATCCATTTTGATAAAGTGATTTTAAAATTGGAACAGCGAACATGGGAGTACCCATAAAAACTATTTTTTTTAGCATTGATTAAGCTTCTACAGAAGTAGATTTTAATTTTGATAATTTTTTAATTATCATTGACCTTTTTAATTTTGAAAGATAATCAATAAATAGGATTCCCTCTAAATGGTCCATCTCGTGCTGAATACATGTTGCCAGAAGACCTTCGGCCTTTAGCAATTTCTTTTCTCCATCGTAATCAAGATATTCTACTTCACACTTACTAGGTCTATCAATTTCTGCAAACTGATTTGGCACAGAAAGACATCCTTCCTCATAAGTTGCTTTTTCAGGATCTTTATTTTTGATAACCGGATTTACGAAATATCTTGGCTCTTTTTTGCTCTCATCTTTACTTATATCCATTACAATAATTCTCTTTGGTACACCAACTTGTATCGCCGCGAGACCAATTCCGTTTGCGTCATACATTGTCTCTAGCATATCATCCATCAATTTTTGTTCTTCTTTACCAACGCCATTGACTGGTTTAGAAATTTGTCTAAGTAATTTATTAGGTTCTGTTATTATAGTTCTGATAGCCATTACTTGATTTTATTATAATTTTTATACTTTTAAAGGAAGAACTTTTAATAATAGTTTATTTCTAATTAAATCAACATTTAATTGATTTAAAGTATTCATAATAAAATAAACTGTATCTTCATCAATATTTTCAATTTTGTCAGGTCCAATTACCTCAATTATTCTCAACAATGCGGCACCAATCTCATTATTATCTATCATTGTTTGAATATCGGCAGGCATTTCTGATTGCTTCACCTCATAAAGACCATCATATTTTTTTGAAATTTCAACTCCATCAGATTTTAGCGCCTCTAGAAAAATTATATCTTTTTTTGATAAAGAATATTTTTTATCTTTTTTAATTTTCTTTAAAAATTTATCTAGGTCCTCTTCAATTTTAGATTTTGCATAGTCTCCATTGAAATAATTTATAAGTTTTGATTGATGTAAAATTTTACTATTATATTTAATCTTTTTATCTGCTGTCTCATTCTTGTTTAAGTTACTATTATAAAATGTTGTAAAATTTGAGGGCACATCCTCAACATTAATTCCACCTAAAAATTTTTTTAACTCCAAATCAAAGGCATCACCAATATCATCAGATATAAATAGATCCTTCAATATCTTAATAAATTCCAATTTAATTTTTGGTTCTTCTGTTAAAAGAGTTCTTTGATATAAAAGAGCACGTCCCTCGATTGAAGATAGAGATTTATATGCCTCTTTTGCGTTTAAAAATTGATTAATATTAAATTGGAATTTTTTATAAAATTCGAATAACTCCTCTTCAGAATAATTTTTATCATTAACGGCTTTTTCTATAGTGGAAATTTTTTCTACATCAGTAATTTCTATATCTTGAATTTTAAAAAGTAAATTAGCGGCTGAAAGATATTTCCAAAC
>CACGMR010000034.1 GCA_902574215.1 uncultured Pelagibacteraceae bacterium | reverse complement strand
TTTTTATTTATTAAAGACCAGATAATCACATAAGACATAAATATAAGTGCAATCATTATCCCTGGAATAATGCCTGCAATAAATAGCTTTGCTATAGACTCTTGGACAGTTACTCCATAAATTATTAATATTATTGAAGGAGGAATAAGAAGTCCTAAAGTTCCTGAGCCTGCTAGACTACCTAACAAAATTTTTTCTGGATATTTTCTTTTTCTTAGTTCCGGGATAGACATCTTGCCTACTGTTGCAACGGTTGCAGCAGAAGAGCCAGAAATTGCAGCAAAAAGTGCACAACCAACGACATTTACATGAATTAATCCACCAGGTAATTTTTGCATCCATGGTGATAATCCAGCAAATAAATTTTCAGATAACTTGGTCCTAAATAATATTTCACCCATCCAAACAAACAATGGTAAAGCTGTTAATGTCCATGATGATGAGGTTCCCCATATCGTAGTTGCCATAGCATCCCCAACAGGTCTTGAAGTAAATAACATCATCCCAATTGTTGAAACTCCTATCATGCTTATAGCTACCCAGATGCCAGATCCAAGAAAAAATAAAAGTACACTTATGAAAAATATAATGAGAAATATTTCAGTCATTCTTGCTTAAAATTGTTAAAATAAATTTATGTAAAACAGCTATAAAAAAAATTAAAGATCCGATAGCTACACTAGTTTGAGGTATCCAAATTAAGATCTCATCTGCACCTTCGCTTCTCTCTTGAAAATCATAAGAGATTAATAACATTTTCCATAAGTAAAAAGACAAATAACCTGAAAAAATTGTTGCTACTATCAAACACCATATTTCTAAAAATCTCTTATAAGATGAAGAGGCTTTTTCTAAGAAAAGAGTAATTCGAATATGTCCACCCTCAACAAAAGTAAAAGCTAAAGCATAAAAAGAGGCTGCTGCCATGCAGTAGCCTGAGTACTCAGCTAAACCCCTTATGTAAAAACCAAAAATCCTTGAGGAAATTCCAATTAAAATAAAAACTGCAACAAGTATTAAAAAAAAAGCAGCTAAATAACCTGAAAATTTGTAAAGTTTATATAGATTATTATTTATTGATTGAAACATTTAGTAAAAAGGCCAACTTACTACAAGTTGGCCTTTTTTTTAAGACTATTTATTTGTAAGCAGATAAAACTGCAGCACCTCTGTCTCCAGCTTTTGCTTTCCATTCTTCAGACATTGTTGCTCCAACTTTTTCAAAATGTTTTTTCAAAGCTGAATTAACTTCGCCTACTTCCATTCCAGCATCTGCTAAAGCTTTCTTGTCTCCAGTATTACCTTGTTTAGATAATTCCCAACCCTTTTCTTCAGCAATTGCTGCTTGGTTCATGACAAGATCTTGAGTTGCTTTATCAAGTTTATTCCAAGCGGCTTTATTAGCTATGATCATATTTTTTGGAAACCATGCTGCTATATCATAAAAATATTTAACACCATTTTCCCAAATCTTGCTATTTTTTCCAGTTGTAGGTGAAGTAATCATACTTTCAACAGCACCGGTAGAAAATGCTTGACTAATTTCAGCTGCTTCAATTTTAGTTGGCGCCATTCCTGTTAACTCCGCAATTCTAATTGTTGCAGAGTTGTATGCTCTAAATTTTAATCCATTTAGATCACCAACTTTTTTAATTTGCTTTTTACTGTAAAGCCCTTGAGCAGGCCATGGCACTGCATAAAGAAATACTAGTCCTTTTTCATCAAGACTCTTAACAATATATGGCTTTGAAGCTTCATATAATTTCATAGCATCATCATAAGTAGTTGCTAAGAAAGGTAATGAATCAATTTCATATAAAGGATCTTCTTTTCCAAGAGCAGACATAAATCTTTCACCAATAGGTGCTTGACCTGTTCTTACAGCTCTGAAAATTTCACCGCCTTTAAATAATGAACCACCTGGGTGAGTAACAATTGTAAGTTTTCCACCACTTTTTTCAGTTACATTCTTTGCAAATTCTGTTGCATTAGCAGAATGAAAGTTTCCAGCACCATAAGCAAGTGCCATATCCCATTTTTCAGCTAAAGAAACGTTTACAAATAACAATACTGAAGTAATTATAGATATAAATAGTTTGAATAATTTCATCTATCCTCCTTTTTAAAATTTGTATTTAATTATCTCTCAAAGAGTAAATCAATAAAATTATCATATTGGTCTCATTGAAAATTTGACAGATTATACTAATATAAGGGTATCTTGATTGAACAACTCATTATCTTAACCCAAATAATTTTTATTGATATTATCTTAGCAGCAGATAATGCGATAATTATAGGTCTAATTGCAGCAAACTTTGTTCCCAAAAACAGAAAGAAAATAATTTTATGGGGAGTGGCTGGAGCTTTAGTTTTCAAAGTTATTTTTGCAGTATTTGCAACTTACTTATTTAAATTTTATTTTATTAAAATTCTTGGCGGTCTTCTTTTAATCTGGATTGTTAATGATTTAAGAAAAGATCTTATGGAAATTAAAAAAGTTAAATCCCCTACTAAAACATCTAAAGAACCATCTTTTATAAAAAGTGTATATAAAGTCTTATTTGCAGATATTACAATTAGTTTTGATAACGTTATTGGAGTTGTTGGGGCTGCAAAAGGATATTTTGGATTTATGATCTTTGGGCTTGTTTTGTCAGTGGTGCTTACTGGTGCTTTAGCAACATATATGGCAAATTATATCCAAAAACATTTGTGGATTGCCTATGTAGGTTTAATATTTATCTTAATCGTTGGTCTTCAATTAGTAATTGGTGGATTAGTTGATCTTGAAATACTAAAAATTAATGAGGAATTTAAAAAATACTTTTAATTAAAAGAGTATTTTTTTGAGGGAAATTTTCTTGTTTTAACATCAGACGCGTATTTAGAAACAGCTTTTGATATTTCTCTTTTTATATTTGCATATTTCTTTACAAATCTAAATTTAATTGGATTAAGTCCTATCAAATCATCAAATACCAAAATCTGACCATCACAATTATTAGATGCACCTATTCCAATTGTTGGAACACTTACACTTTGGGTTACTTGTTTTGCTAATGAAGTTTCTACACATTCTAAAACCATACAAAAAGAACCGGCTTCTTGCAGTAACTTCGCATCTCTCATTATGTTTTCTTTTTCACTTTTTTTATTACCTTTGAATTTAAATGTTTTGTCTGATTGAGGTAATACTCCTATGTGGCCCATTACAGGTATATTGTTTTTAACTAAAGTTTTGATTGTGTTTATAATTTTCTTTCCTCCCTCTAATTTTACTCCATCACATTTAGTTTTTTTAATAATTAATTTTGCATTTTTCAGTGCCTCTTTAGGATTGCGATAAGTATTATGAGGCATATCCACAATCATCACACTTTTTTTAATCCCCATACGAACGCTCTTGGAATGTTCAATCATGGTATTTAAAGTTACTTCTCTAGTAGATTTATAATTATACAAAACTGACCCTAGTGAGTCTCCTACTAGAATTAGATCACAATAATTATCTAATACTGAAGCAATATTTTTAGAATAAGCTGTTAAAGTTACTAATTTAGTTTTATTTTTTTTTTTTATAAAATCTGAAATCTTTTTGTTCATTGAACTACCAAGAGCCAGTATTTTCCATTGAAGCCCAAGGTTCTTTAGGTTCTAAATTTCCTTCTTGAAGAATTTCAATTGAAATTTTGTCTGGTGATCTAACAAAAGCCATATGACCATCTCTTGGCGGTCTATTAATCGTGTAGCCCATATCCATTAATCTTTGGCATGTTTCATAAATGTTATCTACTCTATAGGCAAGATGGCCAAAATTTCTTGAACCTTCTCCAAGCTCATCACCATCCCAATTATAAGTTAATTCTATTTCTGCTTTTTCATCATTAGGGGCTGCAAGAAAAATTAAAGTATATCTTCCTTTTTCATTTTCCATTCTTCTTGTTTCTTTTAAACCAAGCCCTTCGCAGAAAAATCTTAGAGTCTCATCTACGTCTTTAATTCTAATCATTGTGTGTAAATATTTCATAATCTTAATTTATAGTTAAAAACTACTCTAATTCAATAGTGCTTGGTGGTTTTGAAGTAACGTCATACACTACCCTATTTATACCTCTTATACTGTTGACTATTTTATTTGAAATAGTTTGCATAAAAGATTTTTTAAATTCATAATAATCAGCTGTCATTCCATCTTCAGATGTAATTGCTCTTAATAAACATAAATATTCATAAGTTCGATTGTCTCCCATAACACCCACAGTTTTAACTGGCAGCAATGCTGCATAGGCTTGCCAAATCTTATTATAAAGACCGTGATCTTTTAAAGCTTGAACAAAGTAATAATCAGCCTCTTTTAGAATTTTTATTTTTTCATTAGTTATTATACCTGGCATTCGAATAGCTAAACCTGGTCCAGGAAAAGGATGTCTTGAAATAATTTCTTTACTTAAATTTAACTCTAATCCTAATTTTCTTACCTCATCTTTAAATAAGAATTTTAGTGGTTCTACTAATTTTAAATTCATTTTTTTTGGGAGACCACCGACATTGTGATGTGATTTAATTTTAGAGGTTTGACTGCCAGTGACAGATTTGCTCTCAATTAAATCTGGATAGAGAGTACCCTGAGCTAAAAATTTAACATTTTTAATTTTCTTAGCGTATCGTTCGAAGATTTTAATAAATAAATTACCAATTATTTTTCTTTTTTTTTCTGGATCAGAAACATTTTTTAATTTTTTTAAGAATTCCTTTTCAGCATTTGCGTAAATTAAATTCATTTTTAAACGCTTCTTAAAAGTTTGAACTACTTGTACTTCCTCATTTTTTCTTAAAAGACCAGTATT
>CACGMR010000033.1 GCA_902574215.1 uncultured Pelagibacteraceae bacterium | reverse complement strand
AATTTTAACTCAAACCCCTCAAGCTTTTAAATTTAAAGATTTATATAGTCTTTCAAATAAACAAAAAAATAAAATTACTGATGAAGCAACATTATTTATTGAAAACAATTTTAAAATTAAGTTTATTAAAGGAGAAAATTTAAATAATAAAATTACATTTAAAGAAGATATTGAAACTAATAAAACCTATTTTGGTATTGGTTTTGACATTCATAGATTAATAAAAGGCAAAAAACTTTTTTTAGGTGGAATAAAAATCCCTTATCACTCAGGACTTAAAGGACATTCTGATGGAGATGTGATTATTCATTCAATAATAGATTCTCTTCTTGGAGCTATGAGAAAAAAAGATATTGGTACTTTTTTTCCGGATAATCAAAAAAAATATAAAAATATTAGATCCCCTAAAATGCTTAGGCCTATCGTCCAGATATTAAATAATAATGATTTTTATATAAATAATTTAGATATAAATTTAATATGTGAGCAACCAAAAGTTTCAATATATCGCGATAAAATAATCAAATCTCTATCTAATTTATTAAATATTGATAAAGAATTAATTAACCTAAAAGGTAAAACAGTGGAAAAACTTGGATTAATCGGAAAGGAAAAAGCAATAGCTTGTGAAGTTATTTGCTCAATTACACAATGAAAAAAATAAATGTTTTGTTGTCCACTTTCTTTGGTTATGGATATTTAACCAAAATTCCTGGAACTGTAACTTCTGCTGTAACAGCTGTTTTTATTTATATTGCTTATGAAATTTTAGGTTACACAGATCTTAAGTTTTCAATTATTTTTTTTATACTTTTGTTCTTTTACTCATTTTATGCCGTAAAAGACTCAGAATCTGAATTTAAAAATAAAGATCCAAGACAAATAGTAATTGATGAAGTCTTGGGACAATCCATGCCTTTAATTTTGTTATTGTATTTAAATCAAACTAATCAAATAAGTATTTCAATTGAAATTTATTATATTTTATCTTTTGTTTTTTTTAGATTTTTTGACATCCTAAAACCTTTTCCAGTAAGTTATTTTGATAAAAACCATAAAAACTATTTTGGAATAATTATGGATGATATAATGGCAGGTTTATATTCAATGATATTAATATATTTAATAAGTTTAAAATTCTAATGAGTATCCAATTAATTCATAAAAAATTAATTAAAAAAAAATTGACTATATCTGTAGCTGAATCTTGTACTGGTGGATTAATGGCTCATAATTTTACTAAAATAGCTAATTCATCAAAATACTTTCAAATGGGTCTAACCACCTATTCTAATCAAGCTAAAATAAAGATATTAAAAGTTAATAAAAATATTATTAGAAAATATGGTGCGGTAAGCCAAGAATGTTGTAAGGCAATGGTTCAAAATTTATCTAAAATTTCAAAGAGTAAAATCAACATCTCAATTACAGGAATTGCTGGACCAGGCGGTGGATCAAAAGAAAAACCAGTTGGTCTTGTTTATATTGGTATCAAAAAAGGTAAAACTTTGATTATCAAAGAAAATAAATTTAAATCAAAAAATCGAAATTCAATTCAAAAATCAACAGTTCGTAACGTAATTAATATAATCAGTAAAATTATTTAATACTTTCAGCTCTTTTTTGAAACGCGTCTGCTATCTTTTCTAAACCAAATTGAAAAGATTTGGTCATTAAAATATTTAAAAACTTATTTTCGATTTCAAAATCAATATCAAATAAAACTTCTGTTTTATAACCTTCAGCATCATTTCCTACTTCAATAAATTTCCAATTATTTTCTAAATGATTTAATGGTCCGCCTAAATTAACCACATGAATATGATCATTTTTTTTATTTAATTTAACGTCGCTTTTAAATGTATCTTTAAACGGTCCCTTACCTATTGTAAGATCGGCAATTATATTTATGGTGTCGCCGCTATCACTTCTCTCATAAACTTTTGAATTATCACAGAAAGGAATAAATTCTGGGTATTTTTCAATATCTAAAACAAAATCAATTAGCTTATCTTTTCTGTTATCAATTAATCGCTTAACTGATGCTTTTGGCATTAATTATTTTTTAATCTGTTTTGTTGAAGTTTCGTAAAATCTTCATCAGCGTGATATGAAGATCTGGTTAAAGGGGATGAAGACACTAACAAAAATCCTTTAGCTTTTGCTATTGTTCCTAAATCCTCAAATTCTTTTGGTGTATAGTATCTATCTAATGGATAATGTTTTGTAGATGGTTGCAAGTATTGACCAATCGTTATGAAATCAACATCTGCGGCTCTTAAGTCATCCATGACTTGTAAAATTTCATCTCTAGTTTCTCCTAAGCCAACCATTATTCCTGATTTAGTAAAAATATTTTTGTTAACTTTCTTTGCATTTTTTAAAAGTTCTAAAGATGCAAAATATCTAGATCCGGGTCGAACTTTTAAATAAAGACTAGGTACAGTTTCAATATTATGATTAAAAACATCTGGTTTAGCTTCTAAAACTTTTTTAAACGCATCTCCTTTTCTTAAAAAATCAGGTGTGAGAACTTCAATAGTAGTATTTGGATTTGCTTTTCTAGTTTTATTAATCACTTCAAAAAAATGTTCTGATCCACCATCATTTAAATCATCTCTATCCACTGAGGTAATCACAACATGTTTTAAATTTAATTTTTTTACCGCTTCTGCAATTTTAACAGGTTCAAGTTGATCTAATTTTCCTGGCACACCAGTTTTAACATCGCAAAAAGCACAAGCTCTTGTACAGGTGTCTCCCATAATCATAAAAGTTGCATGTCGCTTACTCCAACATTCAGTTATATTTGGGCAGTTTGCTTCCTGACAAACAGTTACAAGATTGTTATTATTTACAATTGTTTTGGTTAAAAAGAATTCCTTACTGTTTGTAAGTTTAGATCTAATCCATTCAGGTTTTTTTTTAATTGGATTAACCGGTTTGTTTTCTTTTTCTGGGTGTCTACTTTTCATCTTTTTTAATTATATAAATAGTCTCATTTTTTTTACCAAACAAAAATCGTTCTCTAATTAAAGTCTCAATATAATCAAGATCTAAATTAGTGCTTAGAAGTGAATTTTTATGATCCATATCTTCTATTTTACTAGTTAGGGTTAATTCTTCTTTTTTCAAGTTAGACAAAAGTTCCTTTTTTTCTAAATATGAAAAAAGCCCTCTTTCTCCGGACACTAAATTAAAGCCAAAATACAAAATAAGAAAAACAGATATTAATAAAAAATAATTTCTTTTTATTAATCGAAGCATTAATTGATCTTATTCATCCTCGCTTTTTTTCCAAGTTCTTCTTCAATACGGATTAATTGATTATATTTTGCAACCCTTTCAGATCTGGCTAAAGATCCTGTTTTAATTTGATTTGAATTAGTACCCACTGCTAAATCAGCAATAAACGTATCCTCACTATCACCTGATCGGTGAGATATAATCGTTTTATATCCAATGGTTTGAGCAAATTTGATTACATCTAGGGTTTCTGAAACAGTGCCAATTTGATTTAGCTTTATTAAGATTGAATTTGAGGAAATATTTAAGAAACCTTTCTTTAATCTTTCAAGATTTGTTACATACAAATCATCTCCAACAATCTGAACTTTTTTTATTGATTTCATTAATTTATTCCATGCCAACCAATCATTTTCGGCAAAAGGATCCTCAATGGACTTAATTTTATATTTTTTAATAATTTTTTGATATTCTTTAATAGATTTATCTACTGAAATATAACTTTTTGAATGAATAGAATATTTGTTCTTTTTATACAATTCATTAGCAGCCACATCCAGGCAAATAGAAACGTCTTTACCATTAATAAATCCTGATTTTTTTATTGCACTCACAATCAAATCTAAAGCTTGATTATTACTACTAATCATAGGCGCAAAACCACCTTCATCACCTACTGAGGTTGATAAACCTTTATCTTTAATTAACTTACTTAGGTTTTTAATGACAACAAAACAAATCCGCATCGCTTCAGAAAAACTTTTTGCTCGATCAGGTCTGATCATAAATTCTTGAATTCTAAGACCATTATTTGCATGCGCTCCACCATTAATAATGTTCATTAATGGATAAGGTAATTGAAAGTTTTTATTTTGAGAAAAAGTTTTATACAAAGGTAATTTTTTTGTTTTTGCAGACAATTTTTTAACAGCCATAGAAACAGCTAGCATCGCATTAGCTCCTAAGTTAGTTTTTTGTCTTGTACCATCCAAGTTAATTAACAAAGCATCAACTCTTTCTTGATTATGGATACTTTGCCCTTTTAATTTTTTTGAAATCTTTGTGTTAACTAAGTTAACTGCATTTAAAACGCTTTTTCCTAAATACCGTTTATTATTTTTATCTCTTTTTTCAAAAGCTTCAAAAGTTCCTGTAGAAGCACCTGAAGGACAGATAGCGGATGCGCTATTATTTTTAATACAAACCTCTGCCTCTACTGTTGGATTTCCTCTGCTGTCAAAAACTTGACGTGCTTTTACTTTTAAAATTTTGCTCACTATTTTTTAATTAGATTATCTATATCGTGTAATTGTTTTAATAGATTCTCTAATTTATTCAATGGTACCATGTTTGGTCCATCAGATGGAGCATTGTCTGGATCTTGATGCGTTTCAATAAATACACCAGCAACTCCAACTGCAACCGCTGCTCTTGCTAAATATTCAACAAACTCTCTTTGACCACCAGAGGTTTCTCCTTGACCACCTGGTTGTTGAACTGAATGAGTGGCATCAAAAATTACTGGATAACCGTTCTTTGCCATAATAGGTAAAGATCTCATGTCAGATACTAAAGTATTGTAACCAAAGCTCGCTCCTCTTTCGGTTACTAAAATATTTTTATTGCCAGAATCTGAAATTTTTTTAGT
>CACGMR010000032.1 GCA_902574215.1 uncultured Pelagibacteraceae bacterium | reverse complement strand
TTTTCTATAGCGTTTTTTCCCCAATCTTCAAATTCCTTTGATGAATACAAATAAGCATAATCTTTATGATCTAAAAAAGTCATTTGATCAATTTCATCATTTGAAATTAAAAATAAATTTTTTTCTTTCTCATTATAATTTGTTTTTATTTCTTTTTCAGAGAAAATAGATTTTATCAAACTTGGTATCACTTTTGGTGGTGTAATTCTTGTTATCAACTGATAAGTTAAAGTATTAGATTTTAAAAAATTTATAATTTTAATTATATATTTATTTTTTTGATCAACATGATTTAATATATATTCATCGTTTAAACCTAAGTACTTGTAATGATCATCAAAAATATCTCCTCCAGAAATCATAACAACAACATCTGTAATAGGTAATTTTTTTCTCTCTAGCAAATGATACAATTTAGACAAATAAATACTTGTTGAATATGATTGAACTCCTGCATTTAAAACTTCAATATCATTATTTTTACTTTTCAAATTACTTTCAATCAAACCTACGTACGTATCTTCATATTTAATACCAACACCTTCTGTAAACGAATCTCCGATAAATAAGATATTTTTATTTTTAAATTTCACTTCTCGATTTGAGCTATCCTTAAACCCCAAATTATTAGTATAAATTCTATATCTCTCATAGCCCCAATGATCGTAAAATGATGCCATTGGTCTTAAGTCATGATGATAATAAAAAGATTTTATTCTATGTGCTCTATTATTATATAGTTTTGATTTTATATCAGAGGGAACAATAGTAAAAAAAACTATATCAAATAATAAAAATACTAATAAAAAAATTAAAGCCTTCTTAAAAAAATTGAAAATTATTTTAAAAAACTTCAATTATTAAATCCTTAAAGTTATTACACCGCGGATTTTTGTGGTTTCATATCTTCTTTTTTTATTCCAGCAACTCTTACTGGTTTCTTCATTGCATCTCTTCTAAATGGTTCCCCAAGCTCTTGATTAAGAATTACCTCAATAAATGTTGTAATTCCTTTCTTCTGATCTTCACAAGATTGCTTGATTGCATTTGTTGTTTCTTCCATTGTTCTAACAGTCACGCCTTTTAAACCACAAGCATCAGCAACTTTAGCGTAACTTAACTCTGGATCTAGCTCAGTTCCAACAAAATTATCATCAAACCAAAGAGTCGTATTTCTTTTTTCTGCTCCCCATTGATAATTTCTAAAAATCACCATAGAAATAGCTGGCCATTCTTCTCTAGCACATGAGCTCATCTCATTCATACTGATACCAAAAGCGCCATCACCAGCAAATCCAATTACTGGAGTGTCTGGACATCCAATCTTTGCTCCTAATATAGATGGAAAACCATATCCACATGGACCAAATAAACCAGGTGCCAAATATTTTCTACCTTTTTCAAAAGTAGGATAAGCGTTACCAATCGCACAGTTATTCCCTATATCACTTGATATAATTACGTCATCTGGCATACCTGCTTGAATTGCTCTCCATGCTTGTCTAGGAGACATTCTATCTGCATCTCTTTTTCTAGCTTCTTCATTCCACACTGTGCCTTCATCATCATCTTCATGATCTAAACTTGATAATTTTTGTAACCAAGCAGATTTTGTTTGGTGAATTATGTCTTTTCTTTTTTGCCTATCTATATCACCTGCAGTTGGTGAAAGTTGTGCTAATAATTGTTGTGCCACTAGTTTTGCATCACCACAAATTCCAACTGTAACTTTCTTTGTAAGACCAATTCGATCAGAGTTCATATCTACTTGAATAATACTTGCATCTTTTGGCCAATAGTCCATTCCATAACCAGGTAATGTAGAGAATGGATTCAATCTTGTACCTAAAGCTAAAACAACATCTGCTTGTTGAATTAATTCCATTCCGGCTTTTGAACCATTGTATCCTAACGGACCAGCAGCTAAAGGATGACTTCCTGGAAAACTATCATTGTGTTGATAACCAGAACATACTGGTGCATCTAATTTTTCTGCAAGTTTTTTACAATCCTCTATAGCACCACCAATTACAACACCAGCGCCTGATAATATTACAGGAAATTTTGCTTTTGATAATAAGTCTGCAGCTTTTTTAATTGCATCTACTCCACCTGCCTGTCTTTCTAATCTGACAATTGGTGGAAGATCAATATCAATAACTTGTGTCCAATAATCTCTTGGAACATTAATTTGTGCTGGTGCTGATCCTCGTATAGCTTTTTCTATAACTCTATTTAACACTTCTGCCATTCTTGAAGGATCTCTTACTTCTTCTTGATAACAAACCATATCTTTGAATAAATTCATTTGCTCTACTTCTTGAAATCCACCTTGTCCCATTGTTTTATTTGCTGCTTGCGGTGTGACTAATAAAAGAGGAGTATGATTCCAATAAGCTGTTTTAATTGGTGTAACTAATCCAGTAATTCCAGGTCCATTCTGGGCAATGACCATTGACATTTTACCAGTAGCTCTTGTGTAACCATCGGCAATTAAACCACCGTTTGTTTCATGAGCGACATCCCAAAAAGTAATACCTGCATCTGGAAAAATATCCGAAATTGGCATAAAGGCTGAACCGATAATTCCGAATGCATGTTCAATACCGTGCATTTGTAAAACTTTTACAAAAGCTTCTTCTGTTGTCATTTTTGTCATAAAACTAGAACCTCTCTAAAGTGTAAATTAAGTATTTATAAAATTCGTTTGTTAATTTTTGCGATTAATATATAAGATTTTACAAAATTCAAACAAACAAATCGACACGATATGGCAACAGATATAATCATACATGATAAAAAAGACAACGTGGGAGTAGTTGTTATTGAAAAAATCACTCCTAAACAAGACTGTGCTTGCTGGATAATGGAAGACGACAGTTCAACAAATATTCAATCCGTAGATGAAATACCTTTGGGTCATAAAATTGCAATGGTTGACCTTAAAGAGGGCGATACTATTTTAAAGTATGGTCACGATATTGGTAAAGTTGTTAAATCAATCAAAAAAGGTGAGCATGTCCATGTTCACAATGTAAAAACAAAGAAGTGGTAATAGTATGGAAATCCCAAAGAGCTTTTTAGGTTACAAAAGAGAAAACGGCAGAGCTGGAACAAGAAATCATGTAATTATTTTGCCAGTTGATGACATTTCGAACGCATGTGCAGAGGCAGTTGCTAATAATATCAAAGGTACAATCGCTCTTCCTCATTCTTATGGAAGACTTCAGTTTGGTGCAGATTTAGAACTTCATTTTAGAACAATGATAGGAACTGGATGTAATCCAAACGTTGCAGCAGTAATTGTCATTGGTATTGAACCGAAATGGACAAAAAAAATTGTAGATGGAATTGCTAAAACTGGAAAACCAGTTGAAGGATTTCATATTGAGCGTACAGGAGACATAGGTACAACAATGAAAGCATCAAAAAAAGCACAAGAATTTGTGATGTGGGCTTCAGAAAAACAAAGAGAAGAATGTCCTTTAAGTGATTTATGGATCTCAGTTAAGTGTGGTGAGTCTGATACTACTTCAGGACTAGCTGCAAATCCAACTGTTGGAAACTTAATGGACAAACTTGAGCCATTAGGTGTTCACTTGTGTTTTGGTGAAACATCTGAATTAACTGGTGCAGAACAAGTTTGTGCAACTAGAGGAGCTACAAAAGAAGCATCTGAAAAATTTATGAAAACGTGGAGCTCTTATAATGATTTTATTTTAAAAGAAGCGACGGATGATCTTTCAGAAAGTCAACCAACAGCTGGAAATATAGCTGGAGGACTTACAACAATTGAAGAAAAAGCTTTTGGTAATTTTCAAAAAATTGGAAATTGTAAATTTATTGATGTTCTTGAACCAGCTGAAGAACCAACTAAAGGAAAAGGTTTATATTTTATGGACACATCGTCTGCTGCTGAAGAATGTGTGACACTTCAAGCTGCTGCTGGTTTTAATATTCATTTATTTCCAACTGGACAAGGTAATATTGTTGGTAATCCAATTGAACCTGTTGTTAAATTAACAGCCAATCCATTAACTGTAAAAGGTATGGGAGAGCACATTGATTGTGATGTTTCAAAAATTCTTTCAAGAGAAATGAATTTATCTGAAGCAGGTGATGAATTAATTAAAACTACACTAAGAGTAGCAAACGGTAGATTAACTTGCGCTGAAGCTTTAGGTCATAGAGAATTTGTTATGACTAAACTTTACAGAAGTGCTTAATTAATTTTAGTCTTTCATGAAACTTAAGAAATACCTGGTTGTATTACCAGGTATTATATTGGCATTCGTTCTTTACACTTTATCACAAGGTTTCAATAATATTCTTGGTATTGAGTTATTAGGCTATGAAAAAAGCCCAATATCTACTGCAATGATTGCTATTTTATTAGGGATGTTTTTCGGAAATGTTTTTCAAATAAGAGAAAGTTTTTTAAGAGGACTGGATTTTACACAAAAATATATTCTAAAACTAGGTATTATTTGTTTAGGTATTCAATTGAAGCCATTTGAATTTTTAGAATTCGGAACAATAGCAATTCCATTAATTATAATCTGTATAATCAGTGTGTTAATTGCAATCAAACTTCTAATTAAAAAGTTAAAAATTCCAACAAGAATGGCTTACTTAATATCAATAGGCAGTACTGTTTGTGGCACTACAGCAATTATGGCTACTGCTCCTGTTATTGGTGCAAAAAAAAACGAGGTGTCGTATGCAATTGCTAATATTACATTGTTTGGAATACTTTCGATGCTTATTTATCCTTATTTTGCTAACTTTTATTTTGAAAGTGAGCCTTTACTAATTGGATTGTTTTTAGGAACATCTATCCATGAAACCTCTCAAGTTGCAGCCGCAGGATTAATTTATGACCAGCAGTTTAATAGTCCTGAAACTTTAAATATCGCAACAGTAACGAAATTAATAAGGAATACCTTTTTGATTATCATGATCCCTCTATTTGCATTTCTTTATAATCGAGGAAAAACTACAGAAAAGAAATACTCAATAATAGATATTTTTCCTTACTTTGTATTAGGATTTGTAGCAATGATAATAATTAGAAATTTAGGTGATCTAATGTACTTAAATAATTACAAATGGTTGGTTGCAATTGAGGGTATTCAATTGTCCTCAAAAATATTTTTAACAATGGCGATGGCAGCAATTGGTCTTTCTACCAACCTGAAAGAAATTAAAAATATGGGTTACAAACCATTTGTTGTTGGTTTTATAAGTATGGCAACTGTTGGTTTGGTTTGTATTACAACTATCGAATTATATCTAGGTTATTTTAATTAAGATTTAACTAATAATTTTTTTCTAAAATTTGAAATAAATCGTCTTATAAAAGCAGCTCCAACACCTAAAATAATTGCAAACATAATTGTAAATAGTCCATAAAAGAAAGGCATCTCTTTAGAAAAATCAATTATAAATTCAGAAAAGAAGTTTAAATCTGAACTAGTGGCTTTAGCAGTTCCATTTATAATTTTTTCCGCAAAAAATGTATCGTATGCTATTGCTATACCCACTATCAGTAGTAAAATTGCTAATAAAGCTCTCAAACCAGAACTATCGATTCTTTCTCCTAATTTTTGCCCAACTTGAACTCCTATTATAGATC
>CACGMR010000031.1 GCA_902574215.1 uncultured Pelagibacteraceae bacterium | reverse complement strand
AACTGGCTGCGAATGAACCTTTTGACCATGCTGCATTGAACACGCAGAGTGATATGCTACTTTATATTTTTTTCCTTTATCTTTAATATCAAGTTTCAAACTTTCGAATATATATTCTGATATATCTTTTGTAAGATCTGATATTACTTTGGCTTTTTTACTTAGCTCTTTATCTTCACGAAAAATAAATCCATAATCTTTCATGGTTGTTCCACAACCGGACGTATTTGATAAAATTGCATCCAAATTTCCTTTTTGATGCTCCTCATACCAAGTGTTTATATTGTTTTTAAAATCTTGATGAGCATCCTCCTCTTTTCCAAGATGATGATTTAAAGATCCACAACAACGAATTTTTTTTTGGAACAACTACTTCTACACCGTGTCTGTTTAATAACCTTATTGTTGCTTCATTAATTTGAGGAGATATTTCTTTTTGTACACATCCTGTTAAAAGAGCAACCCTAGCAATTCTTTTTTTAGCGGAGGATTTATAAACTTCTTTTATTGGTAAACTTTTTTTAGGAAAATTTGTAGGCATTAATTCAATCATATCCTTAATTTTTGATGGCATTAGGAATTTGAAAGGCTTTGATAATTTTACTAATAAACTTGATAATCGAAAAACTTTAGTATTTGGAAGAGTAATAGATAAAAAATACCTTATTAGTTTATCAAAGAAAGATCTTTGATAATTTTTTTCAATATATTTTTTTCCATGGTCAATTATATGCATGTAATTTACTCCTGCAGGACAAGTAGTCATACAGCTGTAACATGAGAGGCATCGATCAATATGCTTTACAACTTTTTCGGTAGGTTTCCTATTATTTTCGAGCATATCTTTAATAAGATAAATACGTCCTCTAGGACCATCTAACTCATCACCTAGAAGTTGATGCGTAGGGCAAGTAGCATTGCACATTCCACAATGCACACATTTTTTAAAAACTTTTTCGTTTGCAAAATTGTCAGGGTCTCTAAGCTGTTCTTCTGTAAATTTTGTTTGCATTAAACTCCTCTATACATTTTCCCTGGGTTTAAAATTCTTTTAGGATCAAAACTTTGTTTTACTTTTTCAGAAATGATTAAACGTACTTTATCAACAGTAAAAATAGCTTCTCCAAAATCATATTCTGATGAAGTTTTAATTACTGTCAAATAACCTCCAAAATCTTCTGCCATTTTTTTTAAGTCTTTAATCTTTTCTTCTTTTTTACTATTAACTTCAATCCAAAATAACGATCCACACCAATCAACAAAATAGTTATGGTTGTTTTCTAAATATTTGCATAGTTTTGAACCATTTGCAGGTGGTATCACCATTCGTATTAAATTATGTTCGGTCTTTTCAAATACCTCTAAATTATTTACTTTTTTCCAAAATGGTTCTGATTGATAAACATCAAGGGTAGAAATATCTGAATTATTTAATCCAAGTTCTTTTTTTAAATTGTTAATTTTTTCTTCAATTGAAATTTTGTCTCCTTCAACTCTAAATGCTATAAATGAAACATTTGATTTAAGATCATTAAACTTAAAAACAGAATTTTTTTTAGTAACAAAATCTTTATCCTTTGATTGTTCAGGAATAAAAACAGCGCCAGAAATTTCGCTACTTGAGCTAGATAGTTTATTAAAAAAATCATAAATTTGTTCGAAATTACTAGGATAAATTATTACAGTTTTAGAAGAATCTTTCTTAGGTAGCACCTTTAATGTAATTTCGGTTAAAGCAACAAGAGTACCAAATGAGCCTGCAATTAGTTTTGATAAATCATAACCTGTAACATTTTTTACAACAGTACCTCCTGATTTAATTATATCTCCTTTTCCATTAACTCCCTTAAAACCTAGGACATGATCTCTCACACTACCAACTTTAAATCTTCGTGAACCTGCATAGTTGCAAGATAAGTATCCTGCTATTGTCCCCTTATTTGACTTACCTTCTTTAATATACCCAAAGTCTATTGGTTCAAAAGCTAGCTCTTGATTATTTTCGCTTAAGACCTGCTCGATTTCATTGATTGGTGTACAGGCTTTAACTTTGATATACAATTCTTCAGGTTTATAATCGATAATACCTGAGATTTTAGATAAAGACGTAGTATTAGCTGACTGCGTTTTATTTCCAATGAAACTTTTTGAATTGTTACCTATAATTTCTGTTGGAGAATCTTGTTTATATAGTTCCCTTATTAAATCTGAAACTTCTGTCTCATCTTTTGGATAATAGATGTTATTAGAATCTTGGAAGATCTGGGAATTTATCTTTATTTTTGTGGACATGAACTCTTCCTTCCTCTGCACATTTTCTAAGTATAGGATAAACTTTTCCAGGATTTAATAAATTTTTTTCATCTAATGATTTTTTGATACTCAATTGTTGTTGAATATCGTTATCATTAAACATTTCACACATAAGTTCTCGCTTTTCTATACCAACACCATGCTCTCCTGTAATTACTCCACCAAGTCTTACACATGTTTTTAATATTTCTGAACCAAACTCTTCAGTTTTTCTAAGTTGTTCTTTATCATTTCCATCAAACATAATAAGTGGATGTAAATTTCCATCACCTGCGTGAAAACAATTTGCCACTGGTAATTCATATTTTTCAGATAATTTTTTTATTTCTAATAATGCTTCAGCAAGCTTGCCTCTGGGAATAGAACCATCCATACAATAGTAATCAGGTGCCATAGCTCCACACGCTGGAAAAGCTGCTTTTCTTCCAGCCCAGAATGAAAGTCTTTCTTTCTCACTATTGCTAAGTTTAAGACTAGAGCAATTATTTTTTTTACAGATTGCCTCTACTTTTTTAATTAACTCATTAACCTCTGATTCTGTACCATCAAGTTCCACTATTAATAATAATTCTGCATCACGGGGATATCCCGCTTTACTAAAATTATCTGTTGCCTCAATTAAAGCCTTATCCATTATTTCCATTCCTGCTGGAACTATTCCACTTGAAATAATTTCTGAGGCTGCATCTCCACCTTCTTTAATAGATGGAAAACCTATCAAAGCCGCTCTTACTACTTCAGGTGTTCTTAAAATTTTAACTGTAACTTCGGTAACAACCCCCAATAAACCTTCTGAACCACAAATTAAACCCATAAGATCATATCCCTCTTGATCAAACGATTTGCCTCCAAATCTACAAATAGTTCCATCCATCATTACCATTTGTACACCTAAAATATTGTTTGTAGTCGTTCCATACTTTAATGAGTGAACTCCACCAGAATTTTCAGCAACATTTCCACCTATAGAACATGCTAACTGGCTCGAAGGGTCTGGCGCATAATAAAATCCTTTGTGTTGAACTGCATGAGTAATGCCTAGATTTGTAACTCCTGGCTGAGTCACAACACATTTATTTTCGTAATCAATTTCTAATATTTTATTAAATTTACCTAAACCAAGAAGAATAGCATCTTGAAGAGGTAATGCTCCGCCAGACAATCCTGTGCCTGCACCTCTTGGAACAACTTTAATATTTTCACTATGACAAAATTTTAATATCTCACTTACTTCTTCTGTGTTTTCTGGAAGTACTACGGCTAATGGTGTTTGCGTATAAACTGATAAAGCATCAGTTTCATATGGTCTTAATTCATCAGTCTCACTCAGTACATTTTCTATGTTAGTTAACTTTGAAAGTTTCTTTACTATTTCACTTTTTCTATTTAAAATAGAACTATCAATTTTTGGTAAAGCTATTTCAGACATAGCTTAGCCTAACATTTTTTTGATATTTTCCAATGCGTTAGAAATGTTATCTCGAGAGGCTGCAAAGCTAAATCTGACGTAATCTTTGCACGTTTTTCCAAAAGCTGTACCAGGAACTATAGCAACACCCGCCTCATGCATAGCTCTTTTACAAAATTCACTGCCATCCATTCCAGTTCCAATAACCTTAGGGAACGCATAAAACGCTCCACCAGGTAAACTGCATTCTACACCCGGTAAACTATTTAAGCCCTCGTGAATTAATTTTCTTCTTAAAGTAAATTTTTCCATCATCTCATCAATTGAGTCATCAGGTCCATCTAAAGCTGCGATGCCTGCAAATTGAGCAGAGGCATTTACACACGAGACACTATTAATTAATAATTTATTTACATGCTCAACTAAATTCTCTGGCCAAAAACTCCATCCAAGTCTCCAACCAGTCATAGAATAAGCTTTGCTCCACCCCTCTAAGACAATTAATCTTTCTCTTAATTCAGGATAATTAAAGAGTGTTGGCATTTCCTTATCATCGAAGATTTGTCTACTATAAATTTCATCACTTAAAATAGTTACATGAGGATGTTTTTTTAAACCCTCAGCCAATTTGTCTATTTCAGATTTTTCTACAAAACTTCCAGTTGGATTATTTGGATTTATTAAAATCAACAATCTGGTTTTATCAGTGATTAAAGATAAAATTTTATCTGCACTAAACTTTAAATCTTTATCTTCAGTTAAATCGTAAGGCACCGCGGTGGAGCCGGTATAATTAATCATAGACTCATAAATAGGGAACGCTGGAGTAGGATGAATTATCTCTGCTCCTGGTTCACCAAAACACTGTATTGCATAATGCATTGTTGGTTTTCCACCTGGCATAATTATAATTCTTTCAGGATCCACTTCCGCGCTGTAACGCTTTTTAATCCACCTAGTTACTGCTTGTCTGCATTCTAAAATACCATTTGAAAGAACATATCCGTGATGGCCATCATCTAATGCTTTTTTTGCTGCTTCAACAACATGCTTTGGAGTTTTGAAATCAGGTTGACCTAGACCTAAGTGGATCATAGGTTTACCTTGTGCTTCAAGCTTTTTAGCTTCAGCTAAAACTGAAAAAGCACTTTCAGTTCCAAGCCTGTTTAAAGATTTTGCAAGTTCCATAACAATTTAAAAATTAAAATCGACAAACTAAACGAAAATTGGTTTTTTGTCTATTTAGTTTAAAAGTTTAATTTATCAAATAAATGCTTAAAATTCTAATATTTTAGTCTCTATATATTATTTTTGACGCATCAAGGTCTTTAACAGACTTACAGCCCATTAAAATCATATTTCTTCTAATTTCTTTTTGCATATTTTCTAAAAGTCTTTCAACACCTTTTTGTCCACCAGCACCTAAGCTAAAAAGGAATGCTTTTCCAAAACTACATGCAGTTGCTCCTGCGGCTAAAGCTTTAAGAACATGTGTTCCTCTTCTTACACCACCATCAAGAATAATTTCTAATTTATCACCAACTGCATCTGAAATTGCTTTAACTTGATCAAATGGAGATCTTGATCCATCAAGTTGTCTTCCTCCATGATTTGAAATCATGATTGCTGTACAACCAATATCTATTGCTCTTTTAGCATCTTCTACTGACATTACACCTTTTAATGCCATAGGCTTATTCCATTTTTTTATACAATATTCTGCGTCTTTCCAATTCATTGCTGGATCATATTGTTCATTAATATAATCCATAACTGATTTTGCAATATTGGTGCCTTTGTCAGTTTTGTTTTTTATGTTTGCTAATTCAAATTTTTTATTTGTAAAGTATTTGAAAACCCAACCAGGTCTCATTGCAAAACTTAATAAGCTATCCAAAGTAAATTTAGGCGGTGTTGTAAATCCTGTTCTATGATCTCTTTCTCTATTTCCAGCAACAAGTGTATCTACAGTGATACACATTCCATCAAAATTAGCTCTACTGCATCTTTCAATCAAATCATCGGTAATTGATTTATCTTTATGAATATAAAGTTGAAAAAGTTTTGGTCCACTAGAAACATTTGCAACCTCTTCAATTGAAAAAGATGCCATTGTGGACATGCTATAAATTGTATCAAATTTTTCAGCTGCTCTAGCAGAGGCTTTATCACCCTCAG
>CACGMR010000030.1 GCA_902574215.1 uncultured Pelagibacteraceae bacterium | reverse complement strand
AAATTTTTATTAAACAATAATGTAAATTTTTCTAAAATTACTGAATTTGATAATAGTAAATCAAACTTTCTAATTACTTTTGATGATGGATATAAAAACTTGAAAAATAATGTAATTGATTTCTTAAATGAAAAAAAAATTCATTGTATATTATTTATATGCCCAGAATTTGTTAAGTCTAACAGTGAAGATTATCTCAACAAAGGTGATCTGATAGAAATTACAAAGAGCAAATATATAGAAATAGGTTCACATTCTTATAGTCATACAAAACTTACTGAATTAAATGACAAAGATTTAAATTTCCAATTAGAGTACAGTAAGAAATGGTTAGAAGACACAATTTCTAAAAGCATAACATCTATAGCTTATCCTTATGGTATTTTTAATGACAGGGTAACAAAATATGTTAAGAAATCCAATTATGATTATGGTTTTACTACTAGATTTAATTTTTATGGAAATTTAAGTGAAAATTTTAAAATTCCTAGAATAGATATTTGGGATAATGACAATATAAAAACTTTTGAACAGAAAGTTCATGGAAAATGGAATTGGATGAAATTTTTTTCAAAATATTAAAAGTGTTTATATCAATTCTCAAAACATTATTTGTTTTTTCAATAAATTTAGTCTACTACATATAATTTATGCATATATTTATTACTGGTATTGCAGGTTTTTTAGGCTCACATCTAGCCGAGAGATGTCTTAACTTGAATCATAAGGTTTCTGGATGTGATAATTTAGTTGGAGGAGATTTAGATAACATTAATGGTTTAAAAATAAATTTCCATAATGCAAATTGTGAAAATCTAGATGAAATGACTAAGATAATGAAAGGGGTCGATGTTGTGTGTCATGCAGCAGCATATGCACATGAAGGTTTATCCAATGTTTCGCCAAATTTAATTTGTCAAAATAATGTAGTTGGATCAACTTCAGTTTTTACTGCTGCAATAAGAAATAATGTTAAAAGAATTGTATTTTGTTCATCAATGGCAAGATATGGTAAAATTGAAGCTCCATTTAGAGAAACACAAAATCCTAAGCCAGTGGATCCATATGGGGTTTCTAAGTTAGCTGCAGAAAATATTTTAAAAATTCTATCTAGTACCTATAATTTTGAATATAATATTGCAGTACCTCATAATATAATTGGAACAAAGCAAAAATATGATGATGCATTCAGAAATGTTGCTTCGATTATGATCAATTTAATTTTACAAAATAGAAAGCCAATAATATATGGTGATGGAAACCAAAAACGTTGTTTTTCAGATATTAAAGATTGCATAGTTTGTTTAGAAAAACTTTTATTTGATAAAAATATTACTTCAGAAACTGTAAATATAGGCCCAGATGAGGAATTTATAACAATAAATGAGCTTTTTGAAAAAATCTCAAACAAACTTCAATTCAATAAAGGAGCAGATTATCATAAGAGTAGACCAAATGAGGTTTTTAAAGCACTTTGCTCTTCTGATAAGGCTAGAGATTTACTTGATTACAAAACATCCGTGAGCTTAGATAAATCCCTTGACTTAATGATAGAGTATATAAGAGAAAAAGGTCCAAAGAAATTTGAGTATAATTATGATATTGAAATAGAAAATGAAGAAATAATCCCAAAAACTTGGAAAAATAAGATTTTTTAAATTAATTATTTTATGCACGAAAGATTTAAAAAAAATTTAACTGTAATAATTTTATGTGGAGGAAAGGGAAAAAGATTATATCCATTAACAAAATACAAGCCAAAACCATTAATTAAAATTCAAAAAAAAGAAATTTTGAGATTTATTATTGATCATTTAAAGGGCTATGGATTAAATGATATTAGACTAGCAACTGGCTATAAACACAGTTATTTCAAATTATTTTTACAAAATGATAAAAAATTAAGTAATCTTAAAGCTATAAATTCTGGAGTTAATTCAGATATATTAAAAAGAATTATTGATTGCTCCAGGAGCTCAAATAAATACATAATGGTATGTTATGGTGATACCCTGGTAGATATTAATATAAATAAATTAATTAATTTGTTTATAAAAGATAAAAGAAAAATTATTTTATCATCTTATAATTTTAAATCACAGTTTGGATTGATGAAAATAGGAAGGAATTCAAATGTTTTATCATTTGAAGAAAAACCAAATCTTGGTCTTTATTTTAATATAGGTTTTTTTTTATTTAAAAAGGAAAAGATTAATTTTCTAAAAAAATTTAATAATTGGCAAAACTTCTTAGAAAATAAAAAAACAAAAAAATATCTTAAGGCATACATACACAAAGGGAAGCATATAACTGTGAATACAATTCATGAACTTGATGAAGCACAAAAAAATTTAAAAAATTATTTTAAATAATTTATGAGAGCAAATTTTTGGAAAAATAAAAAAGTTCTTATAACAGGAATCAATGGTTTTGTTGGTTCTAATCTTGCTAAGGAGCTTATAAAATTAGGAGCTAAAGTTCATGGCATCAGTTTGTATAAAAATAAAAATTCTTTATTATATATTGAGAAAATTGAAAAAAAATGTCGTTTATATAATGGCGATATCTCGAATTATAAGTTTTTAAATAAAATAATAAAAAAAGATAAATTCGAAATATTATTTCATTTAGCTGCTCAAGTAGAGGTAGGTGTTGCAAATAAAAATCCTTTTAGAACTTGGGAGACTAATATTAGGGGCACTTACAATTTATTAAACTCAATATTAAATAAAAAAAATATTAAAGCGATTATTGTAGCTTCCTCAGATAAATCTTACGGATCTTATCCTAAAAAATTATTACCCTACAAAGAAAATTACCATTCAAAAGCAATTTTTCCTTATGATGTTTCTAAAGCTTGTGCGGATATGATTTCACAAACGTATGCTTCCGAACTATATAATTTGCCAATTGTTACAACTAGATTTTCAAACATTTATGGACCTGGTCAAACTCACTTTAGTGCTTTGATACCTGATTTGGCCAGATCATTAATAAAAAATAAAGATTTTATTCCAAGAGGAAATGGAACTGATATTCGCGATTACGTTTATATAAAAGATATTGTAGATCTTTATTTGTTGTTAGCAAAAAGACTTTTCAAAAATCCTAACTTAAAAGGTGAAATTTTCAATGCAGGCACAAATCAACCTTTGAAGGTAAAAGATATTGTTAGAAAATTTTATTTTCATAAAAATCAGAAGAAAAAGTATTCCAAAGTAATTAAGGTTATGAAAAAAAAGAAAACTAAAGGTGAAATACCTTATCAATTTATGGATTATTCAAAATTAAAAAAATATTTTGGTTGGAAACCTAAATATAACTTTAAAGATACCATTGATGAAGTTTATGAGTGGTATTTAAAAAGTTTACAAAATAAATAAATATTATTTTCTTAAAAGATTTTTCAAAAATATTATTTGAATAGCCAGATAAGCGTATCGAAAGTATGCTGTAAAACTATTTACATACAATGATAACAATATTAAAAATAGAATTAGACCGAAGCTAAATATTAACTTTTTTTGACTGTAGAACATTAAAAATTGAATTAAAATTATTTCTAAGGCCAGTATTTTAAAAAAAATATGCTCTGAAAAAAAAATAAATGAACCACTAATAAATAGAATTGGCCAAACAATTGATCTTAGTAAAATACCCAAATAACCTTTTTCTGAAAAATTTGGTATTCCATCATAATCTCTTCCTCCCATATTAGCTAAATTCCTTTCATTTAAAAATTCAAAGAAACTCTGGTAAAAATTATCAAATGAAAAAAAATAGGTTATTACAAAAAAGAAAGTAAATAAGAATAGAATTAATATTGCTAAGTTATTTTTTGATAAAAATTTTTTAAAATTCACAAAATTAAGAAAATATAAAACAAATAAAGATCTTAAACTTGTTCCTAATATAAACGATAATATATATGTATAAATATTAGAATATAAAACACATAGAACTAAAAAAAAATAAATAAAAGTTTCTTTAAGAATATTTACTGCTAAGTGAACTTTGTAAGGAAGAAGGCAAAAAATAATTATGCTTACTAAAATTTTAAAATTATAGTTTCTATTATTTTCAAAAACAGCATTTAAAATAATTAAATTTGTAATTGAAAATAGTAAAATATTTAATTTTATTAAATTTCTATAGGGATTAAAATTCAAGATACCTTGAAATATATCTTGCAACTCATGCATTAAATTAACTATGGAATAATATAGAGTTCCACTAAATATATGAAAAAAAAAATTCAAAAAATTTTCGATAAAACTAAATTTAAAACTTAAATATGAATATGTTTTATATACATTGCTAGTTAGATAAAATGAGGAATCAGGATGGTATGTAGAACTTATACCAATAACTTTTCTTTCCAAAATTAAAATTGTTAAACAAAATAAAATTGAGATTGCAAAAAAAAAGACTAAAAAATATATTTTTTTAATGTTTAAATAGTTTTTAAAATTCATTTATTGATATAGTAATCACTTTATAGAACTTTTTTTAAAAATTATATTAAATATAACTTGTGCAATTTAATAATATTAAAATATACTCTGTATTAATTTCTTTTATTCCATTATCTATAATATTCAGTATTTTTATAGCTGATTTAATTGTTGTAACAACTTCAATTTTTTTTTTAATCTATCTTTTCAAAAATAAAAAGCTGAGTCTTCTAAATTGTATTGAGTTCAAAATTTTTACTGTCTTTTATTTACTTTGTATAATTGGTTCATTAAATTCTGATTTTATAATTTATTCGTTAACAAAAGTATTACCATATATAAGATTTGGTTTGTTAATAGTATTAATAAAATATCTAATTAAAAATGATAATAAATTTTTACTCTACTTTTCGAATTCACTTTTAGTTTCTTTTTTAATTTTATTTATAGGATTAGTTTTGCAAATTTTAAATGTTACACCTTTTGCAAATTCTTATTTAAATACTAGATATTCAAGTTTCTTTTTCGAAGAATTAATTATGGGATCATACTTAATTAAACTATTACCAGTCTCTATAGCTTTATTAATTATATTCGAAAAGAAACACTTAATTTTTGTAACAGTTTTGATTGTATCAGTAATGATTTTAATTTCTGGGGAAAGATCAGCTATTGTATCTTTATTAATTTTTTTAGGATTTTTATTTGTATTTACTAATATAATTAATTTAAAAAAAAAAATAATTGGAATTTTTTTTTTACTCCTCACACTATCAACAGCATTGTTTTTAAACAGTAATCTGAAATTTCGAGTTATAGACAAAACTCTTTATCAGTTAAGTATCATAGAACCAGAGCGGGATTACGTCGAATTTAAATATTCTGATAATCCAGAGAGATATACAGCAATAGCACGTGAGGAATTTTTCTTACCTCTAAAATATTATCTATTATTTAATTCAGGATTGAAGATATTTAGCGACCATATTATTTTTGGATCTGGTGTAAAAACATTTAGAATTCTTTGTAAAAAAAAAGAATATTACTTAAAAAAAAATTATTTAGCATTTAAAGATAAACCTGATGATTATTATGAAGGATTTACTGGAGTAGATAGTTGTAGCACGCATCCTCACAATTATTATATTCAACTATTATCTGAAACAGGCTTATTAACAACATTAATAGTATTTTTTGTTTTATGCTTATCAATATTTAATTACTTTAAAACAAACTTATTTGAAAAAAAAATAATATTCTTATCGATTTTTATTAATTTATTTCCATTTATTACAACTGGGAGTTTTTTTAATAACTTTTTAAGCATATTAATTTATTTACCAATATGCTTCTTGGATATAAAAAAAAAGAATGGTGACTAAAATCAGTTAATACTAAATGATTAATTACATAAGTTATTTTCTCTTCTTTTTTGGAAATTTTTTATTTATCTTTTTTATTGATAATGATCTTGCATATAATTTTCTATCAGTTTATTCAATTTCAGGATTAATAATAGGTCCAATTATATTTTTTTATTTTTCAAAATTAAGAAAAAGTATAAAATTTTCAAAAATAATAATAATTCTAATAAATTTTAGTTTATTTTTTATATCTGATTTTTTAACTTTTCTAATTATTATCTATTC
>CACGMR010000029.1 GCA_902574215.1 uncultured Pelagibacteraceae bacterium | reverse complement strand
GCTGGGGATGGGATGATGTTTTGCCTTATTTTATCAAAGCAGAAAACCAAGAAAGAGGAAAAGATGAGTTCCATGGAGTTGGAGGCCCTTTATCTGTTTCAGATCAAAGAATACATCTGCCTCTTCTAGATGAATTTCAAAATGCTGCTGAGGAATTTGGTATTCCTAAAACAAAAGATTTTAATACTGGTGATAATCATGGCTGTGGTTATTTCCAAGTAACTGAAAAGGATGGTTTTAGATGTAGCACAGCAGTTGGATATTTAAACCCAATCAAGAGCAGAAAAAATTTGAAAATTTTAACTCATTCACATGTCAAAAAAATAAATTTTGAAAATAAAACTGCTAAAGAAATTGAGTATTGGGAAGGAAATGAATTAAAAAAAGTTCAAGCAAATAAAGAAATTATTATTTCATCCGGGGCTATTGGATCTCCTCAAATTTTACAAGTTTCTGGTATAGGAAATCCTGAAAAACTTAAAAATCTTGGAATTGATATGGTGCAAGATTTAAATGGTGTTGGAGAAAATTTACACGATCATTTAATGCTTAGACCAATTTATAAAATTAATGGATTACAATCCCTAAATAAAAAAATTAATAGTTTATTTGGAAATTTAATGATTGGCTTAGAATATATTTTTAAAAGAAGTGGCCCAATGACTATGGGTGCTAGTCAACTTTGTATGTTTGCTAAAAGCGATCCATCTTTAGAACTACCAGACTTACAATGGCATGTTCAGCCTATGAGTATGGATACTTTGGGAGCAACAAAAAATCATGATTTTCATGCATTCACCCCTACTGTTTCAAATATCAGACCAACAAGTAGAGGGCATGTTAGCATTGTTGATAAAGACTCAAGAACTTATGCAAAAATAAAACAAAACTATCTATCAACTGATCACGATAGAATGATTGCAGCTAAAGGACTTAAATTAACTAGAAAAATTATAATGGAGTCGAAAACTTTCAAAAAATACTCTCCAGAAGAATACAGACCTGGCATTCATTTAAATGACGATGAGGAATTAGTTAAAGAAGCCTCTAATTATGCTCAAACCATTTTTCACCCAGTTGGAACTTGTAAAATGGGTCAAGATGAAATGTCTGTAGTAGATGAAAAACTTAAGGTTAGAGGTATTAATAATTTAAGAGTTATAGATGCATCAATAATGCCAAATATCACTTCAGGTAATACAAATGCACCAACAATAATGATTGCAGAAAAAGGTGCAGACATGATACTACAACAATAATGTTTGCAGAATTTTTTACACCTGAGCAAATAGCAATATTAACTCAAATAATTTTTATTGATTTAGTTTTAGCTGGAGACAATGCCATTATAATTGGAATGGTTGCATCTAAATTTCCAGTCGAACAAAGAAAAAAAGTTATCTTCTGGGGAATTGGTGGTGCTGTAATTTTAAGAATTATACTAACTTTGATTACAGCTTATCTGCTGCAAACCACTGGTTTAAGATTAATTGGGGGATTGTTATTACTTTATATTGTTTACAAACTTTACGTAGATGTAATCAAAGGTGCTGAAACAGAAGAGAATGTTAAAGTAGACAATTCCAGTTTTTTAAAGGCTATTTGGACAGTTTTACTAGCAGACTTTACAATGAGTTTAGATAATGTTTTAGGAGTTGCTGGTGCAGCAGGTGATAATTATGGACTACTTGTATTTGGATTAGTGTTATCAATCGTTTTAATGGCAACTGCTGCAACATTAATATCTGGATGGATTAAAAAATATAAATGGATCGCTTGGGTTGGGTTATTAGCAATATTAATAGTAGCTGTAGAGTTGATTTACACAGATATTAAAATAATATTCTTTTAATGTATCTTCAAAAAATAAATCTAAAAAACAAATACGCTTTAGTTACTGGTGCAGGTAAAGGATTGGGAAGAGCATGTTCAATTGCATTAGCTGAGGCAGGAGCAACGGTTATAGCTTTAAGCAGAACTCCTTCAGATTTAAATAAATTAGAAAAGGATATCAAAAAAGTTAAAGGTAAAATTGTTAAAGTTTCTTGCGATGTAATGAATTACGAAGATTTAAAACAAAAATTAGAAAAAATTAAAATTATTGATGTGCTGGTAAACAATGCAGGAACTAATATTCCGGAGCCTTTTGAAAAAATTAAACAAAAAAGTATGAATTACCTTGTAGATTTAAATCTAAAAGCAGCATTTAACGTGGCACAAATTGTCGTAAAAAAGATGCTAAAAAATAAAAAAAGACCTGGCTCAATTATAAATATGTCATCTCAACTAGGTCATGTTGGTATGAGTGGTAGAAACGTATACAATATGACAAAATTTGGAATTGAAGGACTAACTAAGGGAATGGGTGTAGAGTTAGCAAAAAAAAATATCAGAGTTAATACGGTAGCACCTACTTTTGTTGAAACACCTATGGTTAAAAACTTTTTTAAAAACAAAAAATTTAAAAAATTAGCCCTTGGAAACATACCAATAGGAAAAGCGGCTACTGAAAGTGATGTTGCTACAACTGTTTGTTTTTTGGCATCATCTGCATCTTCAATGATAACTGGAACATCAATAATTATAGATGGTGGATGGACAGCTCAATAATTTATAGACTTTTTTTTGTATTTTTAATTTTTATATCACCAGTAAAAGCTATTGAATTCCAAGGTAAGTTTCTACAAGGTCATTTTATATTAGGTAAAACTGACCCTAATGCTAAAATTTTGGTTGGGAAAAAAGAAGTTAAAGTATCAAAAGATGGTTTTTTTGTTTTTGGTATAGATCGAGATCAAAAATACGACCTAACTTTTACAAAAATTATTGATGGAAAAAAAACAATAATTACAAAAAAAGTTTTAAAGAGAAAATATAATATACAAAGAATAGACGGTTTGGCAGAAAGTAAAGTAACCCCGCCTGAGTCTGTTTATAAAAGAATTAAAAAAGAAAATAATGCAATTGGAGAAGCAAGAGCAATAAATTCTGATCTGCAATTTTTTAAAGAAAAATTTATCATGCCGGTTGAAGGCATAATCAGTGGTGTTTATGGTAGTCAAAGAATTTTAAATGGTAAACCAAGATGGCCTCACTATGGAATAGATATTGCAGTTAAACAAGGAACGATGATTAAATCATCTGGTTCTGGTGTAGTTACTATGGCTGAAGGTGATTTATATTATACTGGTGGAACAGTTATAATGGATCACGGTCACGGGATATCAACAATATATTCTCATTTAGAAAATGTATTAGTCTCAGTTGGTGATAAAATTAACCGAGGAGATATTATAGGAACTGTAGGGTCAACTGGCAGATCAACGGGACCTCACTTGGATTTTAGAATTAATTGGTTTCAAACACGACTAGATCCAATGTCTGTTTTAAACTAAATCTCAGATTTTGCTCTGAAACGTTCGTAAATCAATCTAGCTCTAACTCCTAAACTTAAAAAAGGATCAGGTGGAAGCCAAGTAGGTTTATTTCTTGCTTCAATAACTTCTATCTCTTTTGTGTTTTCATTACTTGCTTTAATTGCTATTTGCTCTCCAAATAAAGTGCCAACTCCAATACCAGAGCCATTATAACAACCCGCAACAAATATATTATCATCTATTTTTTCAAAAATTTGAGAACTATTTCTTGTTCTTGAAACAATACCTGACCAGGAAGAATGGATAATATCAAGAGGTAATTCAGGAAATCTTTTTTTAATTCCAATCTTTTGTTTCAATGCTCTTTTGTTTAATTCGGTTTTAGACATTTGATAAGGGTTATAAACCTCTGCAGTATTTCTAATTAAAATTCTTCTATCTTTTGTCATTCTAATTGTTGCACCCATTGGTCTTACAGGTAGCACACCCCATTCTTTTGGCTGTCCAATAGACTTAAATTCCTCATCAGATAATCTTCTTGTCATGCTTGCAGTTAAAGTAATAGGAAAATTATAATTTGATTTTATTCCTAATGATTTAAGAAAACCATTAGTAGCAAAAATAATATTTTTTGTTTTAATTGTTCCTTTTTTAAAATTACACTTAATAAAATCTTTATTTTTAGACCAATTTAATAAACATGAATTTTCATACAAAAAAACATTTGGAGGTAGAGCATCAACCATTGCTCTAACTAATTTTCCTGGATGTAGTAAAATACCACCTTTTGTATAAAGTCCAATATTGTAGAAAATAGTACCTAATTTTTCAGACAATTCATTTTTTCCTAATATGCTATGTTCAAATCCTAGATTAGTTAATGTATTTGAAAATTTATCTAAAATTTTTTTATCTTCAGTTTTTGAGGAAGCAAAATATTTACCACTTTCATTCCAATCACAATCAACTTGATATTCTTTAATAAATTTTTTTATTACATCAATTCCTAATGAATATATTTCAGCTTTTTTTTTGTAATTTTGCAGCTCTTTATTTGATGTAAATCCATCATTCAAAGTTGTATCAACCAAATAACCAGAATTTCTTCCACTGGCTCCCTCACCTGCTAATTGAGCATCTGCTAGTATAATATTTAAATTTGAGTGTATTTGGCCTAATTTTCTCGCAGCAGACAGACCTGTGTAACCAGCTCCAATTATTAACCAATCACATTCTTCGTTTGACGAAAGTGACTTGATGATTTTTCTGGGATTAAGGTCGTTTATCCAACTGCATCCATTATCATTTTCAACTTTCATGAAGACGAATTTAATCTAATTCAAATTCTTTTGTATAGTCTTTTTTAAGATTTGGATTTTGCTTTGATTTATCTAAAATACAATCACCAATTACTAAGTAGTCTAATTCTGTCCCCATAAAACAATTAAAAGCATCAGTTGGTGAACAAACTATTGGTTCTCCTCTTACATTAAATGAGGTGTTTACTATCACAGGACATCCAGTTTTTTTTTTAAATTTAGAAATCAAATCATAATACCGAGAATTAGTATTTTTAGTTACTGTTTGAACTCTAGCTGTATAATCAACATGAGTTACAGCTGGTATCTGTGATCTTTTTATATTTAATTTATCTATACCAAATAATTTTTTTTGTTCATCTGTCATTAAAATTTTTCTTTCAGAATTAATGCTTGCAACTAAAAGCATGTAGGGGCTATCAACATCAATATCAAACCATTCTGAAACATTTTCTATCAACACTGAGGGCGCAAAAGGTCTAAAACTTTCTCTATACTTAACCTTTAAATTTAAATTTTTCTGCATTTTTTCGGATCGAGGGTCGCCTAAAATTGACCTACCTCCTAGCGCTCTTGGGCCAAATTCCATTCTACCTTGAAACCAGCCAATAGCTTTTTCATTTGATAGAAGTTCTGCAGTTTGATCTATAATTTTGTCAAATTCAAAGGTATCAAAAATAGCGCCAGCAGTTTTAAGTTCTTTTTCAATTTCCTCCTGAGTATATTCATTTCCTAAATAAGAACCTTGCATATCATCATTTAAATTTATCACTCTTTTATTGTTTTGTTCTGTATGCCATAAAGCTAAAGCAGCACCAAGTGAGCCACCAGCATCACCGGCTGCTGGTTGTATCCATATATTGTCAAAAATTTTTTCTTTTAAGATTTTACCATTAGCAACACAATTCAAAGCTACACCTCCTGCTAAACACAAATTTTTAATTTTATATTCTTCCCGGATAGATCTTGCTAATTTAATCATAATTTCTTCAGTCACTTTTTGAATTGAAGCAGCTATGTCCATATGAAATTGAGTAATCTTATCTTTTTGTGCATCACGAGGTTTTTGACCAAATAATTTATTAAATTTGCTATTTGTCATGGTTAGTCCAGTAGCATAATTAAAATAAGATTGATCTAATCTAAAAGTTCCATCATCTTTAATGTCTATTAGTTTTTTTATTTTATCTTCATATATAGGATTTCCATAAGGAGCTAATCCCATTAATTTGTATTCACCACTATTAACCTTAAATCCTGTGTAATAAGTAAACGCAGAATATAAAAGCCCTAGAGAATGAGGAAAATGTATTTCTTTTTTTATTTCTAATTTATTTTCTTTTCCAATCGCTACAGTTGTTGTAGCCCATTCGCCAACTCCGTCCGCTGTTAATATGACTGCTTCATCAAAAGGAGATGGAAAAAAAGCACTAGCTGCATGACTCAAATGATGATCAGAAAAATAAATATTATTATCAGATTTATAGTTTTCATCATGTTCTTTTAATTTATTAAATAATAAATTTTTTTGAAAAAGCTTCTCTTTAATCCATAATGGCATTGCTTTAGCAAATGAAACGAAGCCTTTTGGAGCAAATCCAACGTAGGTTTCCAATAATCTTTCAAATTTTAAAAATGGTTTTTCAAAAAAAACAATTTGATCGACTTCGCCTAACTTTAAGTTTGCATATTTTAGTACGAACTCAATTGCATTATGTGGATAACTTGGATCATGTTTTTTTCTTGTGAATCTTTCTTCTTGAGCAGCTGCAATTATCTTGCCATCCTTTAATATGCAAGCAGCACTGTCATGATAAAAAGCTGAAATACCTAAAATTGATTTCACTTAAAATATTGTATAAATAAATGGAGCTACAGCTGATCCTTGTGTTAGCACAATTAATCCACCAAAAATCACAAGAACAATTATAATTGGTAAAAGCCAATATTTTTTTCTAATTTTTAAAAACTCCCAAAATTCTTTTAAAAAACTCATATCAAAACTGATTTTTCATTTTACTTTTTGGGCCATTTTTTTCTACCCAATAAGACTTATTACCATTGAATTTTAAACTTAACACATCTTTTTTAAACAATCTCATTAAATATCCTATGGGGGTAACAACAAAAAAGAAAATAATTCCCATTATGATTGGCGAAATAATTTTTCCTAAAAAAATACCAAACTTAAACCACAATTTGTTTAAAGGTGATAATATTTTTGAGTTCAACAAACCTAAAATTAGAAAAATAAATGAAATTACAAGTGACCACACTCTTAAACTGTCACCTCCTAGCATTGGATAAATTGAAATTATTAAAAAAACTACAAAAAATACAATCCCGAAACTTTTATTTGACCCAATTTTTACATTATTCATATTTTAAAAAATAACATTAGTTAAATTTAAAATTTTTTCAAATTAATTTAGGTCTATTTTCTTTAAAATTTCCTTTGCAACTTTTGCATTTCCTCTTTTATTCCAATGAATATCATTAATAAAAAATAAGTTTTTATAAGCTTC
>CACGMR010000028.1 GCA_902574215.1 uncultured Pelagibacteraceae bacterium | reverse complement strand
TTTAGTTAGCAAATAAAGTTTCTGGTAACCATAAAGCAATTGCAGGAAACATATACATTAAAAACATAGCGAAAATCACAATTGCTAAAAACGGCATAATTCCTCTAAAAATATCCATTAATTCAACGTTAGTTTTTTGAACTCCTTTTAAATAATAAGCCGACATTGCCATTGGTGGCGTTAAAAAAGAAGTTTGCAAATTTAAAGCTATTAACATTGCAAAAAAATATGGGTTAACTCCAAAAATTTCTAATAGCGGTAAAAAAATTGGAACAAAAATAATTAAAATTTCAGTCCACTCTAATGGCCATCCTAAAAGGAAAATTATAATTTGTGTAATTACTAGAAATTGCCAAGTTGAAATATTTATAGAAGTAAAAAAATGTTCAAAAACTTCATGTCCACCTAGGTAAGAAAATACTGAAGAAAAAGTCCAAGATCCAATAAATAACCACATAATCATAGCTGTTGTTTTGGCAGTTAAAAAAACAGACTCTTTAAAGTTTTGCCATTTAAGGGTTTTATAGAACCAAGATAAAATCAATGCTCCAAAGGCTCCTGCTGCCGCAGCCTCTGCTGGTGTTGCTATTCCAGCTAAAATTGTTCCAAGCACTAACATAATTAATCCAAAAAGAGGTACAAAAGAAACTAATACCTCTTTTAAAATTTCTGCACGAGGTGGAATATCTTCTTTTGGAGGTCTAGGTGCGATGGATGGATTCATCCATGCTCTTATAACCGCATAGCCAATGCAAGATGCAATTGTTAAAGGTAATAAACATTCAGCAAAAGAGTATGCTGAGGCCCTGGATTTCATGAAAAGAAGTTACGAGTCTTATGAAGAAGTATTTGAAGATTATCATGGAGTTTTATCACCTGCTAGTCCTGGTGTTGCTCCCAAAAGTTTAAAAACAACTGGTTCTGCAGAATTTAATAAAGTTTGGTCTTATCTTGGAACTCCATGTATATCACTTCCATTGTTACAAGGTGATGCAAATATGCCTCTAGGAGTCCAATTAACTGGTGCTAGGTACGATGATCATAGATTTTTAGGTATTGCTAATTGGTTAGAAAAGGAATGTAATAATTAAATGCAAAAATTTACAACATTTTTAGGAACTTTGCTTGCAACAGCTTTTTTAGTTGGCTTAGCTACGACACTTACAAGATCAACAATGATAGGTTTTTTTGATGTATTGCCAGTTTATATATTGATGGCAATCGCAATCTTCATGATGGTCTATGAAGCATTTTTTGATAAAAAATAATTTTATATAATCTAAAATTTACTACCTCAGATTGTAATACAATAGTTTACAGTTATTTTAATCTAGACTTAAACGCACATTTGTAATTTACTCTGTACAGTTAATTAACAAAGAAGAGGAGATAGTAATGATTAAAGAAAAAAAATCATTGAAGGCTTCTAAGTCGCCTTCAAGACGTAAGTTCTTTAAAACTGCTGCTGCAACTGGAGTTGCTGCTGTAGCTGCATCATCTTTAGCTGCTCCAGCTGTTGCTGCAGAAAGAGTGGAAGCAGCAATGGTAGCTACTTGGCCGAGAGATTTTCCAGGCCTAGGTACTGGTGCACAAAGACTTGCAAAAAGAATAGCTGATATGAGTGATGGTAGAATCCAAGTTACTTATTATGCTGCAAACGAACGAGTTAAAGCATTTGACTCATTTGATGAAGTTGCTTCTGGTAATTCACAAATGTATCATGGTGCAGATTATTATTGGGTTAAAAAACACCCAGCTTTTGGATACTTTACTGCTTGTCCTTTTGGTTTCACGTATTCTGAAATTAATGCGTGGATACACCATGGTGGTGGGCAAGAACTTTGGGATGAGTTAACTGATGATTTTGGTACTCAAAGTTTCATAGCTGGAAATACTGGAGTGCAAATGGGTGGTTGGTTTAATAAAAAAATTAGATCAGCTAATGACCTTAAAGGTTTAAAAATGCGTATGCCAGGATTAGGTGGACAAGTTCTAGGAAAACTAGGTGGTTCCCCAATCTCACTTCCTGGTGGACAAATTTACGAAAACCTTGTTTCAGGTGCAATTGATGCAACTGAATGGGTAGGTCCATGGAATGATGAAGCTATGAAGTTCCATGAAGCAGCGAAGTACTATTACTACCCTGGTATGCATGAACCCGGTTCAATGTTAGCATGTGGTGTCAATAAATCTTGGTTTACAAGTTTAACTAAATCAGACCAAACAATAATTAAAACCGCTTGTGCATGGGCAGATGAAATTACAATGGCTGAGTACAATGCTAAGAATGGTGCTGCATTAGCAAGACTAGTAAATGAAAATGGTGTTAAACTTGAGAAGTTTAATGACAAAGTTTATGACGCTTTTGCTAAAGGTGCGGAAGAAGTGTATGACGAAGTTCAACAACACAGTGAGCTTGCTGCAAGAGTGCATAAAGCATTCATTAAAGCAAGAAAAGAAATTGGTGCTTGGACTAACTTGTCAGACTCTCCATACATCAGTCAAAGAAATAGAGCTTTAGGAATTAGCTAAAGTTAGATTTATAATTAATTAAAAATTAGGGCCCTTTTTAGGGCCCTTTTTAATAAATTAAAAATTCATTTAAGTTATGTATTTAAAAAACAATTTATCTATAATAATTAGAATATTTAGCTACTCAATATTAGCTACTACTTTTGTTTTTTTATTTAATAACGTTTTAACAGTTTGGTTTGATTGGCCTGGTGTAAAAAGTTTATTTTCTCATTATGGTTTGTTTGGATTTAAAAAATTAAGTAAACCATTGGAAGACACAGTTTTAACTTTTGCATATTTACAACTGTTCTTTTATTTAGCCTCAATATTATTTTCAATTTTCTATGTAAACAGATCAATTAAACAAACATTGACAGCTGATTCAGAAATTTTAAATAAATTTACTGCATATATAATTCGTTCATCTTTTTGGGCAGTTTTAATTGTTGGAATTGCAGATTTATTAATCTCATTTTTAGTTGTTGAAAAATTAGTTGAACCATTACTAGGGGAATATTTAAAAATTAAATTAGTAGTTCCAGCTTTTAGGATTACATTTGTTCATTTTCCATTAATCTTACTTTCATTTGTAGTTGGATATTTTACCAGATCTGTAGGTTTTATTTGGTTAGCAGTACTTGTTGTAGGAAGTGAATTTTTTATAGTTTTATCAAGATTTATTTTTGAGTATGAACAAGCATTTCAAGGAGATCTAGTTCGATTTTGGTATTCTGCTCTTTATCTTTTTGCTAGTGCATATGCTTTAATTCATGAGGGACATGTCAGGGTTGATGTTTTATATACAGGTTTTAGTGAACGTAAAAAAGCATGGACTAATTCAATAGGATCATTGATTTTAGGTATACCTTTATGTCTCATAGTTTTATTTTTGGGTATGGGAGGAAAAGCAAGCATTATTAATGGTCCAGTTATTTCTTTTGAAATTACCCAGCAAGGATCTAATGGATTATATTTACTTTATTTGATGGCAATATATTTAGCTGTATTTGCCGTCTCAATGTTAATTCAATTTACAAGTTATTTTATGAGCAGTAGCGACAAACTTTTGAAAAATTAAATTATGGAACATCTATTTCTAGCTTTACTTGTGATTATAATGATAGGAGCATTGGCTTCAGGTTTTCCCGTAGCTTTTGCTTTACCTGGTTCAGCAATTATTTCAATAGGTCTTGCAGCGTTTTTCGGATATCTTTTTGAAGGAGATGTAAGCGCTTATTTTGCAACAGATGGTCCTAAAGAATGGCTGACTGCTGGGATTACAAATTTCAGAAGTAATTATTGGGATGTAGAAACAGATACTTTGATAGCTATCCCGTTATTTATTTTTATGGGAATTATGCTCCAAAAATCTAAGATCGCAGAGGATCTTTTGGTTACAATGGGGCAACTTTTTGGTCCAATTCCTGGAGGATTGGGTATTTCAGTAATTTTTGTTGGAGCATTGCTAGCAGCAACTACAGGTATTGTGGGCGCAACAGTTATTGCCATGGGACTAATTTCATTACCAACCATGCTAAATAATAAATATGACAAAAGTCTTGCGAGCGGTATTGTTTGCTCGTCAGGAACTTTGGGTCAAATAATACCTCCATCAATTGTTTTAATTATTATTGCAGATCAATTAGCTAGTGCGTCTGATGTAGCTAATACAATTCGGCAGACAGATTATAAAATTTTAACAGGTGAATTTAATATGCCTGGAGAGTTTAGAGTAGGTTCAACTAGTGCTGGTGATATGTTTTTAGGAGCATTGTTACCTGGATTAGTTTTGGTTGGATTATATATGCTGTATGTTTTTGTTTATGCAAGAATAAATCCAAAAGCTGCACCACCAGTAACATTTAAAGGAAGTTTTGATTTTAAATTTTGGATAAAAGTTGTTGGGGTAATAATTCCACCTCTTGCCTTAATATTTGCTGTGCTTGGATCTATATTGATGGGTATTGCCACAGTGAATCAAGCTGGTTCTATTGGAGCAATTGGAGCAACTATGATGGCAGGTTACCGTCTTCATAAGGGTAGGAAAGATGCATATTACCCAATAATAATTTCAGTTGTTTCAGTAATACCTATATTTCTTCTCGCAAAGAATTATAATTTAAATATTAAAGCTGTTGATACGAGAGATTTAACAGCAATATTGATTACAGGGTTTTTCACATTTACGTTTTTAATTGGAATTGTATGGAGTTTTTGGAGATCGTATAAGATCGACAATGTCTTGAAAGAAGTTGTTACAGAAACATGCGTAACTACTTCAATGGTATTTATAATTCTTTTAGGTGCAGCAATGTTAACTTCTGGTTTTAGAGCTTTTGGAGGTGAAGAGTTAGTAAGAGATTTTTTACAAGATTTACCAGGAGGATTTTGGACACAGTTTGTTGTTGTAATGGCTGTAATCTTTTTATTAGGATTCTTTCTTGATTTTATTGAAATTGCGGTAGTTGTTGTTCCAATTATTGCACCAATATTATTAGCCGAACCAGGTGCAAATGTAAGTGCAATTTGGCTAGGAGTTATGATAGGAGTTAATTTACAAACATCTTTTTTAACCCCACCATTTGGGTTTGCATTATTTTACTTAAAAGGAGTTGCATCAAAATTAGTTACTACGTTAAATATATGGAAAGGAGTTGTTCCTTTTATAATTCTTCAACTTATTGGCCTTGGAATTGTTGGTTTTTATCCGTCATTAGTAAACTATTTGCCAGCACGTACTTATTTGACCTCCAATGTTGCTCCACCACCAATGAATCCAAAATTACAATACTGTCTACAAGAGTATAAGTTTGCTATTTATAATAATAATGAGAGTCAAATTAAAAGTGCAATAAATAATTTTCAAAAACTAATGCCTGCAAATTTACCAGTAGATAAATTAGATATATTTGAAGAACATTTTGATAATGCACTTGGAACTTTTGTAATAGTTAAAAAACTTCAAAAAACTGAGGAGGAATATAATTTATTTGCAGAGGATTATAGAGACCTTCATTTTTCTGTTAGGAAAAAACAGAAGAAAATTAGAAAAATTGATAATAAAATTAAAAAGTTAAAATCAGAAATTAGAAATTTAGACAAGGATGATGTATCAAATAAAAATAAATTAGAACTTAAAATAGAAAATTATAAATTAGAAATAACTGAAATTAAAAACCAAATACCTGAAGCTTGGAAATCTCGAAATAAAGAATTTGAAATACTTCAAAAGGCGAAAAATACTAGGACAAAACGTTACAGAAAAAATGTTGATGAAGCATATGATAACTTAGATCAAATAGCACTGTTTATTAATGACCATGAAAAGTTAAAAAATCTTTCAACTGAAATAAAAGAATTAAAATATTTAATAGATAATAAAGACTATGAAAATTCAATTTCAATAATTGATAGTCTTTTTGAAAAATTAAGCGAAATTTCAGGCACTGAAGAATTTGCTAATAAATTGGATGATTTAATAACTGTTATAGATAACGATGAAGTTGATGAACAAAAATTATTACTTGCTAGCTCAGAAACCTTTGATTTATTTGATAAAGAAGTTTCATGGAGAGAAGATGCTAATAAAAATTTATTACCTGAGTTAATAAAATATAATGAAGTTATTAAAAATAATATTGGATTAAGACTTCAGTCAAGATTGACAAAAGAACAAGCTAAATTTGTTGCAAGGTGTAACTCAGTTCATAGAGATATATCTTTAAACTTTTAATTAATGGAAAACTATATTCTACCAAAAAAACAGGCTATTGTTGTTTTTTTTGTATTTGCATTTGGTTATTTTTTATCATGTTTGTTGCGTGCAATTACCGCAACACTTTCCCCTGTATTAACCTTAGAATTTAATTTGTTAGCAGCTGATTTAGGATTGTTAGCTGGGGGTTATTTTTTAGGTTTTGCTTGTATGCAAATACCTCTTGGATATTTGTTAGATAAATATGGACCAAAAAAAATTGTCTCATCTTTTTTATTAATCGCATTTGTTGGAACAGGATCATTTGCTTTAGCTGAAAGTTTTTCTGGATTATTAATTTCGCGAATTCTAATTGGAGTAGGTGTTAGTGCTTGTTTAATGGCTCCATTAACTGGTTACAGAATATGGTATGCAGAAAATCAACAACAAAGAGCAAACTCATGGATGCTAATGATTGCATCATTAGGTTTTTTGTCATCCACATTGCCTGTACAACTTTTATTGCCTAGTTTCGGATGGAGATGGATATTTGGTGGTATTGCTATCTTAATTTTAATTAGTATTTTTTTAATGTTAGTTTTCATTCCAAAATGGAATTTAAATAAAAATAAAGAGTCAGATGAGCCAAGTAATAATGGGACTTTATCAGAAGTTTGGAAAAATAGATTTTTTATAAGCGTAATTCCAATGGGTTTATTTAATTATGGGGGCTTAATGGCTATACAAACTTTATGGGCAGGCCCATGGATGACTAGAGTTGCTGGTTATACACCACTTCAGAGCGCTACAGGATTATTTTGGATCAATGTTACTATGTTGATATCCTTTTTTTTGTGGGGTTATTTTTTACCAAAAATTTCAGGCATAGGTTTTAGTGCAAAAAGAATACTTAAATTAGGTTTACCAATTAGTTTTTCTGTAATGTTTGTGATTATATTGCTAGGCCCAAAAGCAGGTGCCTTCTACATAACTCTATTTATTTTAAGTTCAATTTTTTTATCAGTTACACAGCCAGCTGTGGGCCTTTCTTTTTCAGGTTATTCTGCTGGTAAAGCACTAACTTCATTCAATTTGTTAATATTTGCAGGAACATTTGTAATGCAATGGTTAATGGGCTTTGTGATAGATATTGTTAAAAGTATGGGCCACTCAGAAATATTTGCATTTAAATCAGCTTTTTCAGTTTTTTTAATCTTAAGCATTATTTCTTATATATTTTTTTTAATATTAAATAGAAAAAAATATGAAAATAAAACGTAGGAATTTTTTTTTGGAATTATTTATTGGTATTGTTGCTATTTACTTAATTGTTTTAATTTTCTTATTCTTTTTCCAAAGAAATTTAATGTATCATCCTGATGAGAATAATTATTCTGGAGATAATCTAGAGGTTAACATTGAAAAAGTTACCATCAAAACAACAGATAATATTAATCTTTTAGGCTGGTTTCATAATAAAAATTTAAAAAGTTATAAAACAATAGTTTATTTTCATGGAAATGCAGGGACACTTGAAAACAGAATCCATAAGTTAAATCATTTTAAAGACATGGATGTTAATTTTTTAATTATTGCATGGAGAGGGTTTAGCGGAAATAAAGGAAAACCAAGTGAGGAGGGTCTTTATACAGATGGTGCTAGTGCAATAAACTGGCTTAAAGAAAAAGGTCTAAAAGAAGAAGAAATAATTATTTATGGAGAGTCTTTAGGAACTGGCATTGCTATTGAAATTACTCAGAATAAAAATTTTGCAGGATTAATCTTAGAAACACCCTTTACATCAATGATAGAGGCTGCGAAAAATTTTTATCCATATATTCCAGTTGGTTTAATTTTAAAAGATAAATATGAAAATAATGAAAAAATTAAAAATATTAATATTCCAGTATTAGTAATGCATGGTGAGGCTGACCAAATAGTTCCATTTTGGATGGGTAAAAAAATTTTTAATTTAGCAAGAGAACCTAAATATTCATATTTTACAAAATATGACGATCATATGATGGAATATGATGATAAACTTGTATTAGCTCTTAAATCGTTTGTTGATAGTTTAAATTAAGCCATAATCTAAACAAAGATAATTCAAATTTTTTTTTTAAGTTAATTTATGAAAAATTTTTTCTTATTTTTTATTGTTCTTTTTTCTTTAAATAATTTATCAAATGCCAAAGAAAATTTAGCATCTGTAGACAGCCTTTTTCATATTGATCAAATGAATTCGCACGATGAAAATTTTGCATTATATTTTAAAACCCGTGAAAAAGCTGTCTTGGCTCGAGGAGAAAATTCAAATTATATTAATGATTTTCCAAAAGATCTTTATATTTATAACTACAAAACGAAAGAGTCTTTGCCATTAATTTCTTATGAATGGTTTCCCAAAACAGCAAAATATTTTTTGCAAGAATATGATTTCCCAGTTTTTCCAGATGATTTTGCATATTATCTTTTAAAAGATAACAAAACTCTGGTGATGATTAGTGCTGTAAAAAGTCTAAAAGCTAATTTTAAATTTGATATTGTTGAAAAAAAGTTAGAGCTATATCCTATAAATGGAAAATTTGATTTTATTATTTCTTCGATAGCTAAAAACTGTGGACATTATGAATTTAAAGAACACTACAAATGTAGTTTTTATAAACCTTTAATTTCCAGTACCTTAATTAATTAATTTGAGTAAATGCCTCTGCAAATTTTTCGGCCTCAAAAATTTGTAAATCATCTTCTTTTTCACCTAATCCAAGTGCAATAATTGGTAGTTTATATTTTTTAGCAACAGCTAAAAGAATACCTCCTTTTGCTGTGCCATCTAATTTTGTCATAATAAGACCAGTTATTGGAATAATTTTATTAAATTCTTCAACTTGATTAATTACATTTTGGCCAGAAGTTGCATCCAAAACTAAAATAACATCATGTGGAGCATCAGGATCAATTTTTTTAGTAACGTTTGCAATTTTTTTATATTCTTCCATCAAATTTTTTTTATTTTGTAGTCTTCCAGCAGTATCAATTAAAACTTGGTTAAAATTATTGTTTAATGCTTCCTCAATAGCCTTGTAAGCGACTGATGCAGGATCAGAGCCTTGAGATGATTTTGTAATTTGAACATCAACTTTGTTTGCCCAATTTTCTAGTTGTTCTATAGCTGCTGCTCTAAAAGTATCTGATGCAGCTAGCATTACTTTATTTCCATTACTCTTTAATATTTTGCTTATTTTTCCAATAGTAGTTGTCTTTCCAACACCATTGACACCTGAAATTAATGTTGCATT
>CACGMR010000027.1 GCA_902574215.1 uncultured Pelagibacteraceae bacterium | reverse complement strand
GTAGTGTTTTCTTTTGCTGGTGTAATTGTGATTATTACAAAAGCAAATTCGGAAATATTAAAAAATTTAGATTTCAATAAAGGTGATATTACAATGGTGATAGCAATGTTTTCATGGGCATTATATTCAACATTGTTAAAGGGAAAACAATATGAGTTAACTCAAATATCATTACTTCAAGTAGTAATTACTTTTGGTTTAATATTTTTGATACCAGTTTATTTTATAGAATATCAAATTGGCTTTAGGATTAATTTAGAATTACCTTTTATTTTAATTTTATCTTATGTGGTTTTGTTTCCAGGTTTGGCATCTTTTATTTTATGGATAAAAGGAATATCTATGATTGGTGCTAATCGTTCTGGTGTTTTTTTACACCTAATGCCAATTTTGAGCGCAATAATGGCGATGATTTTTTTTAGTGAAAAATTTATGTTTTATCATATTTTAGGCGCTTGTTTTATTATTACAGGAATATTGTTATCAAATAAGAAAGTTAAAAATGCTTAAAGTTGCTATATTAGATGATTATCAAAACGTTGCCCAACAGTTTGTAGATTTAGAAAAACTATCTGGGAAATATGAGTTTAAGATTTTTAGCGAACCTTTTTTAGATGAAGCAGATGCAATTGATCAGTTAGCTGATTTTGAAGCTTTACTAATAATGAGAGAAAGAACTCCAATTACCAAAAATTTAATTGATAATTTAAATAATTTAAAATTTGTAATCACAAGTGGATTACGTAATAGATCTATTGATTTAGAAGCTGCAAAGAAAAGAAAAATCATAGTTTGCGGAACAGATATAAATATCAACCCAACGCCTGAATTAACTTGGGCATTAATTCTTGGCTTGGCTAGAAACTTTAAAGAAGAGTTCGATAATATGTATCAAGGATATTGGCAAACTACTATTGGTGTAGAATTAAAGGGAAAAATTTTAGGTTTAATTGGATTAGGCAGGGTAGGCAGTGAAGTTGCTAAAATTGGAAAGGCTTTTGGTATGCAAGTAATGGCCTGGAGTGAAAATCTTAACTTAGATAAGTGTAAAGAATTAGACGTACTACCTTGCAGTAAAGAAGATTTAATTACAAATTCTGATGTTCTTTCAATTCATGTTCAAGGAGGTGAAAGATACAAAGACTGCATTACTTTAAAAGAATTAGATAAAATGAAAAAAACAGCTTTTTTAATAAACACATCTCGTGGACCTATTGTAAATGAGGATGATTTAATTATTGCTTTATCAACTAATGTAATTGCCGGTGCAGGAATTGATGTATATGAAAAAGAGCCCTTACCTGAAAATAATAAGCTTAGATTTTTACCAAATGCATTGCTTACTCCACACATTGGTTATGTTACAGCTGAAAATTATAGTATTTTTTATAATCAAATGATCGAAGGATTAGAGTCTTGTGTAAATGGAAAGCCTATCAGAGTTCTAGAGTAAAAAATGGAGTTACCTGTTGTTAATCACGAGGATTATTTTGCTAAAATTGGTGATGATCATAAATTTCCTATTAATAAATTTGGAGAATTAGCAAACTACTTGATCCAAAATAAAATAGTAAAAAAATTTCATAAACCTTCAGCCTGTTCATTTGAAACATTAAGTTATGCACATTCAAAAAATTATATTTTAGATATTCAAAACAAAACTTTAAGCAAAGAGGGAGTAAAAAAAATCGGATTTCCACTTGTAGATAGTGTTGTCCAAAGATCTTTAGTTGCTACAGGTGGAACTGTGCTAGCGTCTAAACTTGCAATAAATTATGGCGTCTCATGTAATACTGCAGGTGGGAGTCACCACGCAAGTTATGATGGAGGAGCAGGTTATTGTGTATTTAATGATGTTGCGGTTGCTTCACATTATTTACTTAATAGAGGTCTAGCTAACAAAATCTTAATTGTTGATTTAGATGTTCATCAAGGAAATGGAAATTCAGAAATTTTTAAAGATAATAGAAGTGTTTTTACATTTAGTATGCATTCAAAAACCAATTATCCAGCAAAAAAATCAAATAGTAACTTAGATGTAGAACTTGAGGATAACTTAGAGGATGATGCTTATATCAAAACACTTAAACATTATTTAAATGAGTTAAATCAAGAAAATTTTGATTTCATTTTTTACATAGCTGGTGTTGATATTCATTTTAATGACAGATTAGGAAAATTAAAAATTTCTGATGAGGGTATTAAATTAAGAGATGAGCTAGTAGTAGAAAACTTTTTTTCTAGACGAATACCATTTTGTGGGGTTTTGGGTGGTGGTTATAACAAAGATTTTAATAAACTTGTTGAATTACATTCAATGTTACATCAATCTTGTGCTAAATATATAGGATCATGACAAAAAAAATAAATCCAAATTTAACTGCTGAGCAAAAATTAATTTTATTCGAGGAAGGTACTGAGCGTGCTGGATCAAGTGAACTTAATCATGAAAAAAGGGAAGGAAGTTTTCATTGTGCAAACTGTGGTGAAAAATTATTTGATTCAAAAACAAAATATGAGAGCGGATCAGGCTGGCCTTCTTTTTATGAATCTTTGCCAGACGTATTTGAAACCAAAACAGATCACCACATAGGTTATGCAAGAACCGAATATCATTGTAAAAAATGTGGAGGCCATCATGGGCATATATTCGATGATGGACCTGAGCCTACAGGAAAACGATTTTGTAACAATGGGGTATGTTTAGTTTTTAAACCTAAGAGCTAAATTTAATGTTTGAAAATATCGATATTGAGAAAGTTAAAGAAGAGCTAAGAAATCACTCAACAAATTATAAAGAAAATTTCGCCAAAATTGAAAAGTTCATAGAAACTGAAATACAAGAAATATTAAATCTCAAAAAAAACAATAAATCTATAATTCCAGAAATTAGTATTAATGAGCTAGATCAAAAAAACACAAAGGTAATAGAAGATATAAAAAAAAGAGGCTGTGTAATAATCCGAGATGTTTTTGAAGACAAATTTATTGAAAATTTAAATTTAGAATTAGAGAAGTATATTGATGAAAATAATTATTATGATGAACAAAGGAAGAAAGCTGATTTAGATAAATATTTTAGTGATCTTAAATCAGGTAAACCCCAAATATACGGCCTTTATTGGTCTAAAGCACAAATAGAAATAAGACACTCAGAGCGAATGGCTAAAGTAAAAAAATGGCTAAATAATCTTTGGTTATTTGAAAACTCTGAATATAAAGTTTTTGATCCAAATAAAGAATTGTCTTATGCAGATAGAGTAAGAAGAAGAGAGCCAGGTGATGATACTTTGGGACTTTCTCCTCATTGCGATGCTGGATCTATTGAAAGATGGACCGATAGTCATTATCAAAAAATTTATAGAGATATATTTTCTGACAACTTTGAACAATATAATCCATTTGAAGCAAAGTATAGAGATAGAACAATAGAGTTTGAGTCTCCTGCGGTTGCACATGTATTTAGAACATTTCAAGGTTGGACAGCTTTAACAGAACAAGGTCCTAACGATGGAACTTTACAATTAATACCTATTGCTAAAGGAATTGCTTATGTTTTAACCAGAGCATTACTAGATGATGTTGAAGAAAATGAATTGTGTGGATCAAAACTTGGTAGAGCTTTATCAGTAAATAAAGATTATCATTCATTACTGTTAAAAGGTTTAGTTTCAATTCCAAAAATGAAGCCAGGTGACACTGTTTGGTGGCATCCAGATGTTGTTCATGCTGTTGAAGACAAGCATTCAGGAAAAAATTATTCAAATGTTGTTTACGTTGGTGCAACACCTTATTGTAAAAAAAATCTAGATTATACGGTAAAACAATCAAAAAAATTTTTAGAAGGAAAGAGTCCACCAGATTTTGCGTCTGAAGATTACGAAATTAAATATAAAGATAGAGTTAAATTAAAAGATTTAAGCTCTTTAGCTAAGAAACAATTAGCTTTAGAAGAATGGAATTAATTATTTAAAAGATCTTGAAGTTTATTTTCTTTTTCTAATGCTCTTACTTCATCATAACCACCTATATGCTGGTCATCAAAAAAAATTTGTGGAATAGTTCTTTTTCCATTAGCTTTTTTAATCATTTCATCCATTGCTCCATCAACTTTTGAAATATCAATTTCATTATAAGGTGCATTATTTCTAGCTAATAATCTTTTTGCAGCCTCACAATAATTACATAGCGGACCTGTATACATGGTAATTTTTTTCATAAGCTATAGATAGTCACCTTTTTTAATTTTACTAGCTATTTCTTTTCTAGAGTATTCAAATTTTTTTCGATGTTTTATACTTTTTTGATTTACTCTTTTTCTCCATAACCTGAAAGATGATGTTTTTAAAGATCTTCGCATAATTTTAATTACATCAGATTCTTTCTTTCCTGTTTTTTTTTCAATTTCCTCGAAAGTGATCCTATCTGCCCAGGCTGCCCAAATGATCCAATCAGGATCGTCCATTTTGGGCTCTGGGTTTTTGACTCTAGTAACTGGTCTGTGACCTTTTTTTTTCATAAATCCTTTATATTTGAAAAAAAAATTTAATGCATTTTTTTTAGCCTCTGATATTATGTGTTAGATAGTCCTTCTTAGCCATCTTTAGCTCCCGGTTTTTAAGGACTATCTTTTTTTATGCTCCCCTTAGATTTCATCCTTTATCTACAGATAATAATTTTTCTATTCATTACACCAGGAACTCCTAGAGTTGTGATTATCTCGTATTCAATGAATTATGGAGTTGGAAAATGTGTTTGGTCGGCATTAGGGGATGTAACAGCAAATTTTATTCAAGCAACTTTAGTAATTTTTGTAATAGGATCTTTTTTTTCTGAGAACTCAACGATATTAAATATATTTAAATGGATAGGAGTAATTTATATTTTATATCTTGCTTATGATATTTATAAATCACGTCCAAAAACTATTTCAAGTGAAGGTGAAATAAAAAAAAGTAACTTATCTTTCTTTCGAGATGGTTTCTTAGTCGCTGGAACAAGTCCTAAAGCTTGGATGTTTTTTCCTTTTATATTTCCCCAATTTATTGACTTTAATTCAAATTTATTGGCACAATTTGTAATTTTAATTACAACTTACATTGTTTTAGATTTTTTATCTTTGATTGGTTATGCAATGCTCGCACAAAAATTAATAAAGTGGATAACTGCTAATCCAAAAACAATTAATACAATTTCTGCGAGTGTTTTAGTAATTATTGCTGCAATAATTGTTGTAACTCAACAATATTAATTAGATTTGGCCTTTATTGCCACTTGCATAAAATAAAATTTCTTTATTTAATCACCACATAATTAATTAATTAAAGAGGAAATAAAATGAGATTAAATAAAATAATTTTAAGTTTTGTTTCTGCATTAGTAATTTTATTTTCAACTTCTGTTGCATCTTTTGCAAAAGTTGTTGGTGACAAAATTATTTTAGGTGCTGCGATTTCCTTAACTGGTAAATACTCATCTAATGGTGTTCATACTCAAAATGGTTATAACATGGCCGTTGATAGAATTAACAGCATGGGTGGAGTTAAAGTTGGTGGAAAGACTTATAAGTTTGACATTATTTATTACGATGATGAATCAAACCCTAAGAGAGCTGCACAGCTTGCAGAAAGATTGATATCACAAGATGGTGTTGAGTTCATGCTTGGCCCTTACAGTTCTGGTTTAACTAAAGCGATTGCTCCAGTAACTGAGAAATATGGTGTTCCAATGGTTGAAGCAAATGGTGCATCTAGATCTTTGTTTACTAAAGGTTACAAATATCTATTTGCTGTATTAGCTCCAGCTAATTTATATCTTGATGTTGCTATAGATCTAGCAGTTGAAAAGAATAATGGAAAAGGAGTTACCGTTGCAATGGCGTTTGAACAAGATGCATTTTCTCAAGATGTAAGACTTGGCGTGTTAGATGCAATTAAGAGAACTGGCTCTAAAAAAGTAATTGATGATAAATTGCCAAAAGAGCTTAATGATATGGCCGCTACTTTAGTCAAAGTGAAACAAATGAAACCAGATGTTTTAGTTGTTTCAGGTCACACTAAAGGTGCTCTAACTGCTATCAGACAAATATCTGAGATGAAAGTTGATGTTCCAATGTTAGCCATGACACACTGTGATGCAGCTAAGTTGTCAAAGCAACATGGTAAAAACTCTCAATATGCTTTATGTGCTTCTCAGTGGCATAAAACACTAACTTACAAAGATGATTTCTTTAAAGATGGTATGACTTATGATGCAGACTTTACTAAAGAGTTTGGTTATGCACCTCCATATCAAGCAGCAGAGTCTTCAGCTGCTCTATTGGTATTTAAAGATGCATTCGAGAGAGCAAATTCTTTTGATCAAAAGAAAGTAAGAGATGCTCTTGCAGCTACTAACATGCAAACTTTTTATGGAAACATAAAATTTGCACCAGGTGGTCAGAATGTTGACAAGCCAATGGTACTTTTCCAAGTAATGTGTGACGATGCAGGAAAATGTGAAAATAAAGTTGTTGCTCCAACTAAATGGGCATCAGCTAAGTTAATTCACCCAATTCCTTCTTGGTCTAAAAGATAAAAACAAATCTATAAATACCCCCTAATATATTATATATAGGGGGTATTTTTTTAAAGGGTTCAATATGGATTTCATGGTCTTCCAATATCCAATGATTTCTGTTCAAGCATGCTTGGACGGAATTTTACTTGGAATTTTATTTGCATTGATTGCGTATGGCATGGCACTTCAATGGGGAGTAATGAATATAATTAATATTGCTCAAGGAGATCTTGTTATATTAGGTGGATACATTGCTTATTTTATGTATCTATATGGAATTCATCCAGCCTGGGGAGTAATCGTTGCTCCAGTAATAATGTATTTTGTTGGAATAGCAATTTACAAACTTGTAATTAATAAAGTAGTAGATAGGGATTTATTTATCTCTATTTTAGCGACTTTTGGAATAAGTATTCTTTTCATGCAATTAATGAATTTTGCATTTGGAGCAGATGTTGTTCTTGCAAATTCAGATTATGGAACAACTATGTTATTTAATAATAATGTTGTGTTGCCGAATTCAAAAATATTTTCCGCGTTTATAAGTATTTTATTTGCAATCTGTTTAGTAATTTACATGAAAAAATCTAAACTTGGACGTGCTATTAGGGCTACAGCACAAAATGCAAGAGCAGCGAAGATACTAGGCGTAGATACAGAAAAAGTTTATGCAGCAACATTTGGAATTAATGCTGCCCTTTGTGGTGTTGCAGGTGCTTTAATATCTATAACATTTACTATTCATCCTTATATGGGTTTACCTTACACAATAAGATCTTTTATGATCGTAATTGTTGCAGGACTTGGAAATTTACCTGGTGTTGCAATGTCAGGAATGGGCTTGGGTGTATTTGAGGAATTTGCTGATTATATTTTAGGAACAGAATTTAGAATAGGATCAGTATTTTTGCTTTTAGTTTTAATACTTATTTACAGAAGATTTAAACTTTCTAGAAAAAGAGAGTACTTAAAATAATGAAAAATAATTTAATTTTGTACATTGGAATTTTGATCTTTGGTATAGCAGCTCCATTTGTATTTCCAGCTTTTAAAGTTCAGTTATCAATACTATGTGTATTAATAGTTCTTGCAACTACCTGGAATATTCAAGGTGGTGAAATGGGGTATAATTCATTTGGAAATATTCTCTTTTACGGTCTTGGAATGTATCTGTGTGCTTCTGTGCAAGTTGGAATGTTTTTCCCACTAGCTGAGTGGACTGAAAGTGGTGGAGAGAAAACTTTTGTGCATACTCCTGCACAATTTTTTCAGGGCATGGCTGTCGGATTGATAGTTGCTGCAGTTGTACCAACTATTGTAGCAGGTTTAATTGGGTACTCTATTTTAGGACTAAGAGGACATTATTTTGCAATTTGTACTTTAGGATTGGGTGTTGCAGCAGGTGAAATTTCTGGAGGAATTGAAATCATTGGAGCTGGACAAGGTTTCACTACGCCACCATTTCCTGACGTTGGAAGTTTAGATTCTAGAGGTGAATTTTTTTATTTCCTAAGTTTCTTTGTTTTAGTCTTAACCTTCATAACTGTGAGAGGAATTTACACAACTAGATTTAAGTTAATATTAAATGCAATTAGGGACAATGAAGATAAGGCTGAAGCTATGGGAATAGAAACAATGAAATATAAAATTATTGGTTGGATGATATCAGCCTTCTTCTGCGGGTTAGCAGGGGGAATAATGGGAGGCTTAGTTGGATACATCGACTCGACGGATGTCGCATTCGATGGAAGAGAGATGGGAGTATTCATGGTATTGATGGCAATACTTGGAGGTAAAGGAACACTTTGGGGTCCAATTATTGGAGCAACTGTTTTTCATATATTTAAAGAAGGGTTTTGGACATTCTTTTTAGGTTGGCAGTATGTAGCTTTAGGAGTTTTGATAGTTGTAATTGTAATTTATTTCCCAGAAGGAATTATGGGGTGGTTAAGAGAAAAATATCCAGAAAGATTTGGTGAAGTAGTTGATGAAAAAGATCGTAAAGCACAGGTAGAACTTAAATGAGTATTTTAGAAGTTAGCAATGTAAGCAAATCTTTTGGTGGCGTTAAAGCGAACGTTGACATTTCAATGAATGTTGAAAAGGGCAAGATAGTTGGATTAATTGGGCCAAATGGCTCAGGAAAAACTACGTTATTCAATTCAATTGTAGGAACTTATCCAATTGACAATGGATCTATAAAATTTAATGGCAAAGAAGTTTCTGAGTTACCGGTGCCGGTAATTGCTAAGTTGGGTTTATTAAGAACGTTTCAACAGACTAGAATCTACGGAAAACTTAATTGCATAGAAAATATGCTTATTAGTCACAAAGGTAGTGACGCAGATTTAATGAAAATATTTTCAAAAATTCCACAAGAATTAACAGATAAGGCTGAAAATTTATTGAATTTCGTAGGATTATTTCAAAAAAGAAAGCTAAGAGCTGGAGATCTATCTTTTGGTCAGCAAAAATTACTGGAGCTTGCTATGGCATTAATGAACGAACCTGAAATGTTACTATTAGATGAGCCTACTGCTGGTATAAACCCAACATTAATCAATGGAATTATTGATAGATTAATTAAAGTAAATCAAGATTTTGGAATTACTCTTTTAGTTATTGAGCACAATATGAGAGTAATCATGCAATTAGCAGAAAATATTTTTTGTTTAGCTCATGGAAAAATGCTTGCTAATGGATCACCTGAGGAAATTAAAAACGATAAACGTGTAATTGACGCATATTTAGGAGTTCAATAATGGCTAATCAATATGAAGTACTAGGAAAAGCTCCAACACCAGAAGATTTAAAAAAATTATCTCCTAACGAAGTTCATTTAACTATTAAAAATTTAAATGCAGGTTATGGAAAAATGGAAATTTTACATAATTTTGATTTATTCGTAAATAAAGCTCAGTCTTTATGTTTAATTGGACCTAATGGTGCAGGTAAATCTACAATTCTTCACTCAATTTATGGATTTACAAATATTTTTTCTGGTCAAATTGAAATTGACGGTAAAGAAATAACAAACTTATCTCCAGCTGAAAAATTAAAATCAGTCGGGATTGCATACATACTGCAAGATAATTCAGTCTTCCCAGATATGACAGTTGAGGAAAATTTGCTGATGGGTGGTTATATAAAAGACAAGACTGATGAATCTTATGAAGAAGCAGAGAGAATTTTTGAAAAATATGAAAGGCTAAGAAATAGAAGGAATCAACCAGCTAAGGTTTTATCTGGGGGTGAGAGAAGATTGTTAGAAATATCAAGAGCACTTGTGATGAAGCCTTCAGTATTACTTGTAGATGAACCATCAATTGGTTTGGAGCCTAGGTATATAGATATGGTTTTTGAAATTCTAAGAGATCTTCAGCAAAATGAAAAAAAAACCATTATCTTAGTTGAGCAAAATGCTAAGAAAGGATTAGAATTTTCAGATATAGGATATGTTTTAGTGTCAGGACAAACTGCAATAGCAGGCAAGGGTGATGAGTTACTGCAAAATCCTGACGTAGGTAGATTATTCCTTGGTGGATAATGATAAATAAAAGTTTTTTCCTTAAAGGATATAGATCTATATTTACTCATGACAGTCCAGCAATAGCTCTTACCTGTTGCTTTATAGCTATTGGTGCTTTGTTTAAAAATTTAGGTTTCAATATTCAAGAAAGTATTTTTTCAACTGTTTTAACTTATGCTTTACCGGGTTCATTGGTGATGGCAGAGTCTATGTTGATTGGAGCATCTTTATTAAATATTTTTCTAGCAGTTTGGTTTGTAAATGCTCGACTTTATCCAATGGCTGTATCTTTATTTCCTTTAATGATGCATAAATCTCAACCTAAGTGGAAGTATTACTTTTCTTGTCATTTTATTGCTGTTTCAGCGTGGTTAATAATGAAAAGTAATTATAAGAAAATTCCAAAAGAATATAGGATTGATTATTGGATTGGAATTGGAAGTGCAACGGTAAGTGTTTCTGTTATTGGAACATTTATAGGTTTTTATTTTTCAGAATTCATGAACAAAGATATGATGATTGGATTAGCAATTCTTAATCCAGTATATTTTTTATGCATGATGGTTGGAGCATCAAAAACTATACAAGTTACATTATCTGTCTTACTTGGAATAATTTTAGGACCAATTATTTATTTATTTTCACCTGAGTGGTCAATTCTGTTAGCAGGTGTAATCGGTGGAACTATAGCTTATTTAGTTGGAGAGTATAATGTCAGCTAGTATTGTCTACGCAATTTTAGTTACGTCTTTAGCAACATTTTTATCTAGATTTTTAGGTGCTCTCACCTCTCTAGGTATTAAAGAAACATCAAAACTGTTTAAGTGGTTTAATTGTTTAGCTTATGCAACTTTAGCAGCATTAATAGCAAGAACTATAATTTTTCCTGCTG
>CACGMR010000026.1 GCA_902574215.1 uncultured Pelagibacteraceae bacterium | reverse complement strand
AAATTAACAAATACAAAAAATATTAATAATTTTTCTTCTGAAAGTATCGAATGGAAGCAAGTACAGAATGAAATGAAAAATAAACTAGGCTTAGAAGTTTATGAGAGCTGGTTAAAAAAGATTTCTTTTGTAGAGGAATTCAATAATTACTTATTATTATCAGTTCCAACAAGATTTATTAGAGATTGGATTACATCAAGGTATTTAGACCAAATATTGCAGATAATTAAGGTATATAAAAAAGACATTATTAGAATTGAGTTCAAAATAGTTGAAAAAGCTCAAGCTATCACTTTAAAGGAAAATAATATTAATGAGAATAATAGTAATGAAAATGTTTCATTTATAAAAGAGTCTTACCTTCAGTATAATCGAATTGATCCAAATAAAAGATTTGATAATTTTATTACAGGTTCAAGTAACAAATTAGCTTACGAAGCTTCTTTAAAAGTTTCAGAAAATATATCTCATTATAATCCACTTTATATTTATGGTGGTGTTGGAATGGGAAAAACTCACTTATTAAATTCAATAGGTTTAGAGCTTAAAAAAAATAATAAAGTAATGTTTATTTCTGCTGAACGTTTCATGTATCAGTTTGTAAAATCAATTAAATCAAACGACATGGTTAAGTTTAAAGAATATTTTAGAAATACAGATATTTTATTAATTGACGATATCCAGTTCATAAGTGGAAAAGAGGCCATGCAGGAGGAGTTCTTTCATACATTTAATGCATTACTTGATAAGGGATCTCAAATAATAGTATCAGCTGATCGAGCACCAAACAAATTATCAAGGATTCAAGAAAGAATTAAATCAAGATTTTCAGGTGGATTAGTTGTTGATATTCAAAAGCCAGACCTTGAGCTAAGAAAAAAAATAGTTGAAAAAAAAACTGAAGAATTGAATGCTTTGTATTCTGAACAATTACAAGTTTCTAGAGAAATTCAAGATTTTATAAGTAATGAAATAGCTGGAAGTGTAAGAGAACTAGTTGGTGCAATAAACAGAGTTGTTTCATTTTCAAGGATTTACAACAAAGCCCCAAATCTTGTTGAAACCAAAGTAGTTTTAAAGGATTTATTAAATTTAGCAGAAAATAAGGTTACAATAGATCTAATTCAGACAATTGTTTGTAAGTTTTTCAAAATCAGCAAAAATGAAATGTTATCATCTAGAAGATCAAGATATTTAGTAAGACCTAGACAAACAGCAATATATTTAACTAAAATTTTGACCTCTAAATCATTACCTGAAATTGGAAGGGAATTTTCTAACAGGGACCATACAACAATAATTCATTCAGTTAAAACTATTGAAAAGTTAAAAGAAAAAGATCCTGAGATGGTTGATAATATAAATAAATTAAAAAATCAGATTTTATATAATAATAAAGAAAATGAAATTTAACGTTAATCAACAGGATCTTCAGCAAGCATTAAATTATTGTCAAGGAGTTATTGAAAAAAGAAGTACATTACCAATACTTTCTAATATTTTGTTAGATGCAAGTAATTCAAAACTTACTATCACTGCGACTGATCTAGATTTAATATTTATACATCAATTAAATAATGTAGAAATTCTAGAGGAGGGCAAAACAACCACAACTTCCTCAATCATGTATGATATTATAAGAAAGTTTAACTCAGGAAAAAAAATAAATCTTTCTCTAACAGATATAAGTAAATTACAAGTAGAGTCTGAAAAATCTATTTTTAATTTGAATTGCATAAGTGCAACAGAGTTTCCACTGACAGACGAAAATTTTAATCAAAATGAATTTATAATTAAATCAAAGCAATTATTGAAATTATTAAATAAGTGTAAATTTTCAGTCTCTAATGATGAAACAAGGCATTACCTAAGTGGAATTTATTTTCATCAAACAGAAGTTGAAGATAAAAATTATTTAACAGCAGTTGCAACTGATAGTCATAGAATGTCTATCTCAAAAATTCGATTAGAGGAAAAAATTGATTTTGATCCAATAATTTTACCTAAAAAAACAATTTTTCAACTTTGCTCTTTATTAGATAGCTATGATGGAGATGTGAAAGTTTCAAATGTGAAATCAAAAATAAAATTTGAATTAAATAATAGTATTTTAATTTCAAAACTTATTGATGGGAAATTTCCTAATTACATTCAAGTTATACCTAAAAATAATCAAAAAAAATTAGAAATAGACTTAAAATTATTTTTAAATTCAGTTGATAGAGTAGCATCTGTTTCATTAGATAAAAAAGATGGTGTGAAATTCAATTTATCTAAAGACACTTTAGATCTGTCAGTAAATAATACTAACAGTGGTGATGGTAAAGAAACTTTAACCGTTAAGTTTGATCATGATTTAGAGATAAGTTTTAACTCTAGATATTTGATAGATGTTGCTTCACAATTAGATGGAGATAGAGTTGAAATTTTCTTTAATGATACTGGTTCACCAGCACTGATAAAAGATCCGGGTGATTTCGATAGTATTTTTGTTGTTATGCCTATGAAGGGCTAATTAATTAAATTTAACTCTGAATAAATATTTTTTTCAAGAATTTGAATAAAATTTTCCTTTGTTAACCCAGAAGGAATTGGTTTTAGAATAGAGATTGTAATTGTTTTATTAGATTTCTTTTTACCTTTTTTAGGCCACACATATCCAGAGTTAATTGCAACTGGCTGACAAGCAACATTTAGCTGTTCATAAATTCTCGAAGCACCTTTTTTAAAAGGTGGTCTTTCACCTGGAAGAACTCTAGTTCCTTGAGGAAAAATAATTAAAGGTCTATTAGAAGTAGCCATCATTTTTGAAATATCATCGAAAAAACCCAAGTTATCTTTTGTAACTTTGTTTCTTTTTATTGAAATTGATCCTATTTTTTTTAAGTACCAACCAAATATTGGAATTAACAATAATTCTTTTTTTAGAATAAATACAGGTGAGTTAAAGATAGTTTGTAAATAAAAAGTTTCAAACATTGATTGATGAGATGCTGCTATAAAAAATTTTTCATTATTAATAATATTTTCTTTTCCTTTGATTGAAATTTTTACTGACAGAAAAAACCTTAAACAAAAACTGGCCCAATGGCCCATTAATTTACCTCCCATCAAAACTACCTGTTTAGGCAAAAAAAATGATGGTAAAAAAATTATTGAAATAAAAATGATTCCAGTGAAAAACAATATTGAAAATAAAAAGTTTCTTATCATTTTTGTCAAAAGCTAAATTATATCTTTATGCTTTTGTCTTTTTCTTATTACTTTAATTTTTGATCCTTTTATTAATAATTCTATTGGTTTAGGTCTTAAATTATAATTTGAGCTAAGTGACATTCCATAAGCTCCTACATCACAGATTGCTATTAAATCTTTTTCATTCAATACTTGAAATTTTTTTAATGTAACAAATTTATCTGTACTTTCACAAATAGGACCTACAAATTCATATGGTTTTTTAGATGTTTTGTTTGATTTTGTAACAGGTAAAGTTTTATGAAATGCACCATACAAAGCAGGTCTCATTAAATCATTCATTGCGGCATCTAAAATTATAAATTTTTTACTTCCACTATCTTTAATATAGATTATTTTTGACACTAATGTCCCGGTATCGCCAATAATTGATCTACCTGGCTCAAATATAATTTTAACTTTATGTTTTCTTAAAAATTTGAGAATAGCTGTGTTGTATTTTTTATAATTAAGTTTTTTATTTTTATCAGTGTAAGTAATGCCCATACCTCCACCTAAATCTATAAATTCAAATTTATGATTTGTTTTACTTAGAATTTGACTGACCGCTTTAAGCATTTTTTCATAAGGTCTATGGTCTAAAATTTGACTGCCTATATGAACACTTAGACATTTTAAATCAATATTTTTTGAATTTTTGCAATAATTTATAATTTCATAGAATGTATTTTTGTTTACACCAAATTTATTTTCTTTCTTCCCAGTGGATATTTGACTTAATGTTTTTGCATCTGTGTTGGGGTTTAGTCTTACACCAATTTTTATTCTTTTATTTTTTGATTTTGCTATTCGATTTATTTCTTTTATTTCACTTAAAGACTCAGCGTTAATAAGCAAAATTTTTTTATCAATAGCAAAGCCGATTTCACTTGTTGTTTTACCAACACCAGAAAATACTATTTTGCTTGGATTAATTCCTGCTTTTAGTGCCATCATCAATTCTCCTACTGAAACAACATCAGCACCTAACCCAAATTTTTTAATTTCTTTAATTATATTAACATTTGTGTTGGACTTAACTGCAAAGCAGATAAGTGGTGAAAAAGATCTGAAGTTTTTTTTAAAATTATTAATATTTTCTTTTAATTTAGAATGTGAGTAAGAATAAAACGGAGTTCCATATTTATTGGCAATTTTTTGAAGATTAATTTTTTCTATTGTTAATTTTTTGTTTATGTATTTCATTAAGCTAAGATAACTGAAACTTCTTTAACTTCTTTTATTTCTGCTTTTTTATCTGGATCTACGTATTTAGGATCACCTTTCTTTCCACAAGAAATAACTGCACAAAATAACAATATAATTATGGTAAATTTTTTAATCATTATCCTTTTTTATATTTCATTATCATTTTTTTAATATTATCAAAAGAAGTTCCACCATAAGATTTTTTCGAATTAATTGAATTTTTTAAATTAAATACTTTTAAAACGTCATCTTTAAGTTTAGGTTCAATTTTTCTTAATTCCTCTAAAGTTAACTCATTTAATTTTTTTTTTCTTTTTTCAGCAAAATTAACTACAGCAGCAGTTTTTTGATATGCCTTTCTAAAAGACATTGAGTGATTTTTTACAAGATAGTCAGCTAAATCAGTTGCTGTAGTGTATCCAGAATTAGCAAGTTCTAACATTTTACTCTTATTTGGATTACAGTTTTTTAGTATTTCATCAAAAATTTTTAAACAATTATTTAAATTGTCATTAGATTTAAAAACAATCTCTTTATCATCTTGTAAATCTTTAAAATAAGACAATGGTAAGCCTTTTAAAATTGTTAGCATCGATAACAAATTTCCATAAGCGCTTCCTGATTTTCCACGCAAGTACTCAAGAAGATCAGGATTCTTCTTTTGTGGCATTATCGATGATCCAGTAACAACTTTATCAGATAAATTGATCAAGTTAAAACCATCAGAATTCCAAATAATTAAATCTTCAGCAATTCTAGAAATATGCATAGCACACACAGATGAAGCGTATAAAAAATCCAATACAAAATCTCTATCCGAAACTGTATCAATAGAATTATTTGTGGGTATTTTAAAACCAAGTTTTCTAGTTGTATAATTTCTATCTATATTAAATGATGTTCCTGCTAATGCCGCAACACCCAATGGATTTTCATTTAAACTGTTTAAATTATTTGAAAATCTTTTTTTATCTCTATTAAACATTTCTACATAAGACATTAAATAATGTGCAAAAGAGATAGCTTGGGCATTTTTAAAATGTGTAAATCCAGGCATAATAGTCTCAACATTTTTTTCAGCTAATTTGATTGTGCTCTTAATAACTTTATTAATATTATTATTTATTTCGTTAGTTGAATTTTTCATCCAAATTTTAAAATCAGTAATTACTTGATCATTTCTTGATCTTCCAGTGTGAACATAGCCAGCTTCTTCACCTATAATTTGAAAAAGTCTCTTTTCTATATTCATATGAATATCTTCATATTTTTTATTAAACTCAAATTTATTGTTTGTGATTTCCTTGTCAATTTTTGCTAGTCCATAAACAATTTTATTTTTTATTTTAAATGAAATTATTTTTTGTTTAAAAAGCATTTCAACATGAGCAATTGATCCCTGAATGTCTTCTTTATAAAGTCTTTTATCAATATCTATTGAATTACCGACTTTTTGAAACAAACTTGACACATTTTTTTTTATCCTTGTGTTCCAGATTGCTTGGTTGTTTTTATTTTTTGCCATGATATTTAATTATACCTATTTAACATGAGATTTTTAATAATATTTATTTTTTTGATAACAAATGTTGTAGCTGAAGAACTACCTGGAATTAAAAATATTGTTATCCATAAAGCACCAAAAACATATGATAATGTTATTTTTTTAGACAAAAAAGATCAAAAAATTAATATTAATGAATATAGAGGCAACTTATTGGTATTAAACTTTTGGGCAACTTGGTGTGAACCTTGTAAAGAAGAAATGCCATCGTTAGACAAACTTCAATCTAATCCAGAATTGGATAAAATTAAAATTTTTGCAATCAATATTGGTAAAGAAAATTCAGACAAAGTTAATAAATTTTTTAAAGATTTTAATATCAAAAATTTTGAACCTTATTTTGATCCACCTATTACATTAGCAAAAATGTTTTCTTTAAGAGGTGTCCCTACATCAATTCTAATAAATAAAGAGGGTCAAGAATTTGCTAGGATAATAGGTTCAATTGATTTTGAGGATAAAAATTTTGTTAGTTGGATAAAAAAATATAACTAATTTTTAAAAAAATAAGCGAAGCCAACTAAAGCAATAATAGCAATAAACTGTAAAATAACTCTTAACTGCATTAATTTATTTGAATATTTCTTACTTGTCTCTCCTCCCTTAAAAAGGGTCCCTATACCTAAGATTAAAACTACTCCGACAGCTATCAAAAGAGCAATTGATAAAACTTTTACTAATATTCCTGAAATCATTTTTTTATTATAGATTGTGTTTTGACATAAAAAACATAATTTATCTACTATGACATTTTGCCTAGATTCGATAATTATTAAACCAGAAAATGGTGTTGAAATCAAAAATGCAGTTATTCTGCTTCATGGTTACGGAGGTGATGGAAAGGATATAAGCATGCTTTCCTTAAACTGGAAAAGACATATGCCTAATACAATCTTTATTTGTCCTAATGGTCACGAACCATGCGCTATAAATCCTTCAGGTTACCAGTGGTTTGATTTAACTAAAGAGGACTCTGATTACATACTAGAGCAATCAATTAAAGCTGAAGAAGTTTTAAAAAAATTTATTAATGAAATAAAACAAGAGTTTAAGTTATCAAATAATCAAATCTGTTTATCAGGATTCAGTCAGGGCTGCATGATGTCTTTAAATGTTGGCCTTATATCTGATGAAAAATTTTTATGTATAATTGGTTTTTCGGGAAAAATAATTAATCAAAAAGATTTGAAAAACAGAATCAAAAATAATACTGAAACATTACTTATACACGGTGAAGAAGATCAAATTGTCTCATCAACACATTTACTCGAAGCAAAGGATTTTTTAATTAGAAATAATGTTAAAGTTGATACATTATTAATTAAAAATTGTGATCATCATATTCCTATTGAAGCATCAAGTACAGCTTTAAATTTTATCTTAAAAAAAATTTAACATCTCTTATTATTGATAAATTTGTTTAACTAAGTTAAAATTAAATCAATGAATAACTTTATTGAACAAAATGTTTCATTAGAAAAGTGTCCAGCATTAGTACTTAATGCTGACTACAGACCTTTGAGTTATTACCCTTTATCTTTATGGTCATGGCAGGATACAGTTAAATCAGTTTTTCTTGATCGAGTTATTATTGTCAGTAATTATGATAGAACTATAAGAAGTCCATCTTTTAATATGAAATTGCCAAGTGTCATTGCATTGAAAGATTATATTGTTCCTCAAAGCAAGCCAAGTTTTACTAGATTTAACGTGTTTCTAAGAGATAAATTTTCCTGTCAATATTGTGGAAGCAATGAGGAGTTAACTTTTGATCATTTATTGCCTAGATCAAAAGGGGGCGAAACTAATTGGGATAATGTCGTAACAGCTTGTTCTGCATGCAATGTAAAAAAGGGAGGAAAATTATTAAAACATTCAGGTATGAAATTATATCAGCACCCTTATCGACCTTCTACAGAGGATCTACATAAAAATGGTAAACATTTTCCACCAAATTTCTTACATAAAAGCTGGATGGATTATCTATATTGGGATGTAGAGTTAGAAGCTTAAATTTTCTCAGAGATATTTATTGCAATTCTAGAACCAGTTTTAATAATTTTATCTAGCAATAAATAGGGTCCTTTTTTTGTAGCACCTTTATCATATGCAATATCCTTATGGTCTATTTCATCTTGTCTAAATTTTGAAATCTTTTTTTTTAAATCTTTCTCACTCTTATCCAGCTGGTTAATTTGATTTAAGTAATGTTCATCTATAACTTCTTCAACAGAGGCAGTACACAACATTGAAGCTTTTTTTCCAAGTAAAGTTGATCCAAATCCTAGTCCAACACCTAATAAATCCCACAGAGGCAAAAATTTAGTTGGTTGTATATTTCTTTTTTTAATTTCATTTTCAAAAAATTCACAGTGTTCTTGTTCATGAACTTTCATTTCTTCAATAGTTTCTTTGAGATTTTCATCTTTTACAAAAGTATTTAAAGCTAGCAATTGTCCTTCATAAATCTTAACAGCTCCACGTTCACCTGCGTGGTCAACTCTTATGAATTCTTCAACTCTTTTTTTATTAATTTTTGTCATAATTTAAATAAATCCTTGCACTACTAATAGTTATTAGCAAAGAAATCAAAATATTATAACTTGTAAGTGATAATCCCATAATTTTAAATGTCACATCTTTGCAGTTTACATTTTTTTCTTGTAATTGTTTTAATATGTCCTCTTTAGATACTAAATCTGACCCTTTTTTTAAATCACAAACTAACGATTCCTCAATGAAACCTTGCTCAATACCTAAATGATATAAAGATAAAATTGTAGCAGCTAAAAAAACTAAGATAAGCAAAAGTATAAAATATTTTTCAAGATGAATAAATTTATAATTTAATACAATAATTATTATAGATATTAAGTATGGAATTCTCTCTAAAATACATAAGTTACAAGGTTGATGGCCCAAAACATATTCAATAAAAAATGCCGAAGATAAAGCAATAATGCTGATTAAAAAAATTAATTTTAAGGTAATTGTTTTGTTAATCTCAACCATTAAATTTAAAAAATAAATAAATAATAATAAATATTATAACTATAATAATTCCAATTATGGTGAACCATTTTGATCCATGTTTTTCCATGTACTCTGTAAATAATTCTCCAAATTTATAAGATAAAAAGGCAACTATAAAAAATCTCAGGCTTCTTGAAATTAAGCTAACAATTATAAAAACAGGAAGATTAAAAGCGATTAAGCCACTTGAAATCGTAAAGGCTTTATAAGGTAATGGTGTAAAGCCAGCTAAAAAAAGAATACTCAGCCATGCGAGGAATCCACTACCTTGGGACATGCTGAATTTTAAACTTTCAACTTTATCTTGATATCCATAAAATTCGATTACATACATTGCTAAATCAAAAAATAGATACCCAATTAAATACCCAAAAATTCCACCAAGGACTGAAAATATTGATGCTATTAAAAATATTTTAAAATATTCCTTTTTTTTAGCAATAACCATTGGAATTATCATTGCATCTGGAGGTATAGGAAAAAAAGAACTTTCTATAAAAGAAACAAGCCCTAAATAAAAATTAGAACTTTTATGTGCAGCTAATTCTAAACATTTTTTGTAAAGTGTTTGAAACATTTTTTGGTTTTAATATAAATTTAGTTCTTATACTATTTAAATATAATTTAATTGAATACATAGGGCGAATGGCGGAACTGGTAGACGCGCACGACTCAAAATCGTGTTTCGCAAGAAGTGAGAGTTCGATTCTCTCTTCGCCCACCAAGTAACAATGAATTTAGATAATTTAAATAACTTAATCGAATTATTTGCTAATCAAGCAAACAAACAAAATAAAAAAGATATTTTTTTAGAATGGCTAAACCAAACCAATAAAAAAACATACACGTGGGAACAAACTGAAAAGAATATTTTAAAATTATCAAAAGTTATTAAAGAAAATATAAAAGAAGGCGATAGATGTCTTTTGGTATCAGAGAATAGACCTGAGTGGTTTGTTTCTGATTTAGCTATTATGGTAGCTGGAGGAATTACAGTTCCAGCATACACAACTTATACAGAAGATGATTATAAGTACTTGATAGAAGATTGTGAGCCTAGCTTAGTTGTTGTTTCAAATAATGAAATGTTAAAAAAATTAAATAATTCAATTAATGAAAAAGATTTTATCAAAAAAGTCATTACCTTGAATGAAAAAGCCGAGGTAACAAATAGTTTAAATATAATTAACAAAGAAAAATATTTAGATTTTAATTCAATTCTAAAGATCAATTTATTAGCAGAAGATAAAATTGAAAATAATAAATTAAAAAGAAATTCTCCTGCATGTATTATTTATACTTCTGGGACAGGAGGTAATCCTAAAGGAGTAATTTTAAGTCATGGTGGAATTTTAAATAATCTCGTAGGAGCATGTGAAATTATGAAACCATTATTTAACTCAAGACCAGTATTTTTAACTTGGCTTCCTCTTTCACACTCTTATGAGCATTGCGTTCAATTTGCACAGATAGCAGTAGGAGCAAAAGTATTCTATGCAGAAAAAATAGAAAAACTTTTAGAAAATATATCTGAAGCAAAACCCACGATTATGACAGCTGTTCCAAGGTTCTACCAAAATCTTTACAATAAAATAAACATGAATTTAAAAAAACAGACAGGTTTTAAAGCAAAATTAATTGAGGCAACTCTTCGATTGGGAAGAAAAAAATTATTGCATCAAAAAATGACTTTTTCTGAAAAATTACTAAATTTTATAGTTGATAAATTAGTTAGAAAAAAAATAAAAAAACAGTTTGGTGGAAATTTAAAAGCTTTTGTTTCTGGTGGAGGTGCTTTAGATAAAGAAATAGGACAATTTTTGAATTCTGTTGGGCTGCCTACTCTTCAAGGATATGGATTAACTGAGACATCTCCAGTAGTAAGTTGCAATCCAATACATAAAATTAAAGTGGAAACTGTAGGCCCTCCATTTAAAGGTAACGAAGTTAAAATTGCTGAAGATGGAGAAATTTTAGTTAAAGGAGAAAATGTAATGCTAGGATATTGGAATAAAAAAGAAGAAACTGAAAAAGCAATTATAAATGGATGGTTACATACAGGTGATATTGGAGAGATAGATCCAAATGATGGTTATTTAAAAATTACTGATAGAAAAAAAGATATCATAGTAAGCGCTGGTGGAGATAACATCTCACCTGCTAAAATTGAAAATATGATTACAAATGAGCCTGAGATAGATCAATGTATGGTTTATGGTGATAAAAAAAATTATTTAGTAGCTTTAATCGTACCTAATAAAGATTTTCTGAATGAAAAAGAAAAAATAAATAAAGTAATTGAAAAAATAAATGAAAAATTAACTTTATTAGAAAAGATAAAAAGAATTCAATTAATAGATGAAAATTTTTCTATTGAAAATGGTTTAATGACACCAACAATGAA
>CACGMR010000025.1 GCA_902574215.1 uncultured Pelagibacteraceae bacterium | reverse complement strand
TTAAGAATACTTTTAAATTTGAAAACTTTTTTGACTTAAATTTAATACTTTCCAACAAAGGTTTTAAATTCTTAATACCCATCGAATTTTTTCTATTAAGCTTCATTGTATTTGTGACCACATGCATTCGAGCAATTGTTTTACCAACTTTATAACAATCATTTATATTTAATATTTTTTTATCTTTACCTTCTAAGAATGATACAATACATGCGGTTTTATTTTTTAATTTAATAAGATATTTATTATTTCTAGTTTTCAGAGGCTTAGGACAATTTATTTTTGAATTATTTAAATTATCCATCAATTTCATAAAAAAAGGTATTTCTTTTTGTAAAACTCTTTTTTCAAATATAGTTAAAATGTATTTTTTCTTTTTTGATTTAAGAAGATAGTTTGTGTTTTCTATTCCTTGCTTGATACCTTTAAAACTTATTACTTTATCAATATTAAAATTTTTATTAATGATATTAATTTCTTTTTGATTTATTTTTGTATATACAGCCATTTTTAGTTTAATTTCTTGGGAACTTTAAATACCACATCTTCTTTAATTATTTCAACTTCATCGATACTTATAGAAAATTTATTTTTTAAATCATTAATAAAATTTTCAACTAATATTTCTGGTGCAGATGCTCCTGAAGATATACCTATAGTATTGCAATTTTCTATTTGATCAAACGGTATTGAGCTTTCTGAGTGAATAAGTTGTGAATTTTCACAGCCAGATTTTTTTGCTACCTCAACTAGCCTAACAGAATTTGAGGAGTTTCTACTTCCAATAACAAAAAACATATCACAATTTTTTGCAATATTTTTTACTGCCATTTGACGGTTAGTAGTTGCATAACAAATATCTTCTTTCATTGGTTCTTTTATATTAGGAAAATTGGTTTTTAAAATTTTGATTATTTCTTTTGTATCTTCAACTGACAAAGTAGTCTGAGTAATATATGCTAATTTTTTGTCTAGTTTATTTTGATAGTTTAAAGCATCTTCCTCATTTTGGATTAGATCTATAGAACCTTCATTTAATTGACCCATAGTTCCAATTACTTCAGGATGATTTTCATGACCAATTAATATTATATGGTAGCCAGCCTTATTAAGATTTTCTGCTTCTCTATGAACCTTAGAAACAAGTGGACATGTAGCATCCACATAAGTCATTTTATAATTTTTTGCATCTTCAGGTATTTTTTTTGGAACACCATGTGCTGAAAAAATTACTGGTCTTGATTTATCTTTTATCTCCTCCAGCTCTTCGACAAATATTGCCCCTTTATTTTTTAAATCATCTACAACATACTTGTTGTGGACTATTTCATGACGCACATAAACTGGAGCTCCAAATTTTTGTATAGATTTTTCAACTATTTCAATTGCTCTTTCTACCCCGGCACAAAACCCACGGGGCGCAGATAATAATATTTTTAATTCTTTATTTTTCATTTTTTTCTAGAAAATATTCCAGCAATATATGTGGAAAGGTTAAAGACGCCAAACCTATAAATATTATTTTTAAAATTGCACTATCCAAATTGTATGAATTTTCTAGCAGATATAGAGCAATAAAAGAAAAAATAGCTGTCAAAATTGTTAATGGTAAAGCTTTTTTAACAAACAATCTAAATCCATTAACTAAACTATTTGGATCAAGATCAATAGCTAGTGAAATTGAATGTCTGATCGAGTGTAAAAAACAGAAATAAACAGTAAAAGCTATTAGTGGAGATAAATAGTAATTTAAAATTAAAATTGAAAAATAATCTAAAAAAACTACAAATTTTTTGATTTCAAAATTCTTTAGAAAAAGAAAAATACTAGACAGGGTGCTACAGAATATTCCTATCTGAATTACATTATTTGTCTCGATAAAATTTAAACTTGAATAAAATACCTCATTATCAATTAATAATAATTTAAAAATCGCTATTGTTTCCTGAAAATGAAAATATAAAGGAGCAAGTATAATTAAAAATCCCTTAAAAAAATAAAGTATTTGAGTGAAATAAGATCTATCATTAATCAAAAATTGTGTATCCTCTTTTCCAAAGTGATAGGAGGCAATCATTAAAAAAACAATTAAAGTTATTGATGGCAATATTATCCAAGTTAGTATTACTATTGCTGCAATTAAAATATACGTTATATAGAATATATAAGTTGATTTTATATTAAATAATCTTAGCAGTTTTTTTCCTTTTATATGATCTAAAGACCCATGGGAAACACCTATAATTAAAATTAAAAGTAAACACAAAATTGATGAAATATTTAAATTATTAAATTTAAATAGCAAAATACAAAAAAGGTTTACAACAAAGAAAAAAATAAATGAATGATTTAGATTTATTTTTTTTATTTTATTGATCATCTTAAATTAACTCTTTTAAAAATTTCCACTTTGGCATTTTTAGAATTACTTCTAAATCTTCAAAAAAACTGCTTTTATTTGATAAAAAATTGATAGCTGTTTTAGGTTTTGAATTAAAAACTTTGAAAAATATATTTCCCATTTCATTGGAATTATTTTTAAGAACCCTCAACAAGATTTTATCTAAAAAATCATATTTCGAATTAATTTTAAATAGATTTACATTTTTTATATTTTCTATGTTTTCTCTTATATATCTGCTTTGTTCTTGAATATTTAGGAAAGTATAGCCCGTACTTAATCTAGTCATTCCTCCTGCTGAGCCTATATAAATTTCATTTAATTTATTTACATTTTTTTGTCTAAAAAGTGGGATTGCTCCAGTTTCTTTGAAATTGATTTTACAGTTTCTGATATTTAGGTGGTTGTTTAAATAATTATCAATTTGTTCATCATAATCTTTTAGTTTTTCATTATTTAGTTCAGATATCCAAGTAGTTTCAACTAAGGCGTTTCTTTTTGTAAATGGTAGCGTATAAAAAAAATGAACTTTATTTCTTTGATCACAAGCAAAGTCCATCAAATTGAATATTTCTTCATCAAAGAAGTCTTTATCTGTTTCTATTTCAACTCCACAAAAGTGTTGCCATAACTCACTCTGTTTATTCTCAAAACTAGGTACACTATTAAATACAATTGAATTTGATCTATCTATTCGGTCAATACTTTTAAAAAACTGAATATTTTTATTTAATTTAAGTTTTGAAAGTATTTTTTCGTAGAACATACCACTATCTATCGTTTGATATGGTGTAGGTTCGCAATCTACATATTTTGTATTATTGGGTGTATTTATTGTAAAATTATTCCAACTCTTTTTGACACAGTCATCGAAGTTATGTGAAAAAACCTTCCAAAATGACCAAGTTTTATCTCTTTTATAATCTTCTCTTGGCTCAATAATTGCTAAAGTTTTATCTTTTAATTTACCATAAACTTCCAGTTCATATGCTAATGAAAGACCTGCGCAACCTCCACCTATAATTATGTAATCAAATTCTTTCATTTAAATTTATTTCCTCATTAATTAAATTATGATCATGATTAATATTATCATCGTTTTTATTTATAAGTGATAACTTAATTAAGTCAAAAATAGATAAAAAAGTTTCAATAATTTTTTCAATATTTGAAACATAAATTTTTCCTGACTTTTTATAATTTTCTATGTTCTGTTTATTTAAAATTTTATATCCTATTTTTCTATAAACTCTTCTTGCAACTAAAATAGAAAATCTGAAACTAAATGGTATTTCTTTTATTGAGTAAAATGAGTTTTCATAAAACTTTTCTGAAAGCTTGATTGTAGTCTTTATGTCCTCAAAACTTTCATTTATATAAAATCTATTATTTTTTTTATCTTCAATAACATCCCTAGAAATATTTGTTAATTGCATAGCAATCCCAAGATCAATTGCTGATTTTAGAGATTGTTCTTTGTGAACATTCAATATTTTAGCCATCATCAATCCAACTGTTCCAGCCACCCTATAGGAATAAATTAATAATTCTTTTCTTGAATTAAGTTTAACATTTTCTTTTATATCAGAATTAATACCCTCAAATAAATCGTCTACAATTTTAGTTGAAATACTAAATTCATTAATAAGATCCCACATGTTTTTAATAACTGGATCATCATAATTTTTATTAATAAAATTATTCCTAAATTTGATAAAATTATCTTTTTTTAATTCAATCTTATTTGCATCGTCAGCAATATTATCTGCTTCTCTACAAAAATCATAAAGTGCAGAGCATTTTTCATAGGTTTTTTTTGGTAAAAAAAAACCTGCCCAATTAAAAGATTTTGCGTAAATAGCTAAATAATTCTTTGTTAACATTAAAATAATTTATCTAAAACCTTCGCTGAAGAGAGAACACCTGGAACACCGGCCCCTGGATGTGTGCCCGCACCAACAAAGTATAAACCATCATATATTTCTGATTTATTATGAAATCTAAAGTATGCGGATTGTGTAAATTTAGGTTGAATTGAAAACCCAGATCCAAATTTTGTATTTAATTCCTTTTCAAAGTAATCAGGTGTTAGATAAAAATCCTCAACTATATTATTCTTAAGATTCGGCATTAAGTCTTTTTCCATTTTTTCAATTACAAGATTTTTCATTATCTCACCTTCAGTTTCCCAATTTATTTTTGACTGATTGTTAGGAACAGGCACTAAAACATAAAAACAATCATTTCCTTCTGGGGCCATAGTTTTATCAGTTGCTGTAGGTCTATGAAGATAATAGCTAATATCGTTATTTAATTTTTTCTTATCAAATATGTCATCAAGATGTTCTTTATACTTGTTTCCAAACTTTATTGTGTGATGTTCAACATTCCCATAAATTTTTTTTGTTCCAAAATAGTAAACAAATAAACCCATAGAATATTCCATTCGATTTTTTTTCCAATTAAACAACATGGAATTCTCGTTGCTTTTTCTTAACATTTTTTCATAAAATGCAGGTGGATCTGCATTACAAACAACATTATCTGCACCAATTTCATTTTCATTATTTAATTTTACACCACTTATTTTATTATTTTTTGTTATAATTTCGGTTACTTCACTGTTTTTTATTATTTCAATACCAACCTCATTCATTAACTTTTCAAAACCTTTAATTATATTTCCTGTTCCTCCAACTGAATAATGAATTCCCCATTTTTTTTCTAAATAAAGAATTAATCCATAAATAGAAGTGGTTGTAAAAGGATTTCCCCCAACTAGTAAAGGATGCATGCTAAGCATTCTTCTTAATTTCTCATTTTTAATATAAGATGAAACAAGAGAGTAAACTGATTTATAACTTTTAAGTTTTAATAGAGCAGGCAATTGTTGCATCATTACAAAAGGTTTATCAAATGGTACATCTGCAAGTTCTAAAAAACCTTTATCAAATATCTTTTTTGTAAAATTAACTAATTTTTCATATCCATTTACATCTTCCTTATTTAGCTTCTCAATTTGGTTTTTCATCTCTATTTCGTCACCTGAATAGTTAAACTTAGTTTTGTCCTCAAAAATAAATTGGTACCAAATTTTAAGTGGAGTTAGTTCTATATAATTTTTTGGATCTTTATTAAATAACTCGAACAATTCATTAATTAAGTAAGGTGCGGTAATTACTGTTGGTCCAGCATCATATATAAATCCATTTCTTTTAAAAACTCTAGCTCTACCACCTAGGTCTGGGTGTTTTTCTATTAATTTTACGTTATGTCCTTTCGCCTTAAGCCTTAGTGCTGCTGCGATCCCACCAAATCCCGATCCAATGACTATAGAGTTCATTTTAATAATTTATAGCTTTTTTGAAAAATTGTAAGTGTATTATGAGTTAATTTTTTTTAACTCTGCTTTAGTTTCATCTAAATTTTTTTGAAACACAGCATCTAATTTTGACTTGTCTACAGATGTAGTTATTATTTTTTTAACTGAATCCACAGCAATCTTTATTGACGCGTCTTTAATTTCTTTTAAAGCCGCTTCTTTCATCTGACTTATTTTATTTTCAGCTAAATTTTTTTTTATTTCTGATGATTTATGAAACTTATCATTCATCTCAATTATTAATCTATCCGTATCTTTTTTGGCGCTCTCAAGAATTTCGTTGCTAACAGATTGAGCTGTATCTAATTTTTTTTGTGAGTTATCTAATAGTGTTTTTGCCTCGGTTCTTAATTTTTCACTTTCGTCAATTTCATTTTTAATGTCAGATATCATTTTATCTAACATTTCAGAAATTTTTTGAGGAATTTTAAGGTAAATTAACGCTCCAAAAAAAATTATAAATGATACGGCTACCCAAAATGTTGCATCAATTGCCATAGTATTTGTCTCCATTTCTTTTAGATAGATCTTCAACAATTGCAGATATACTACTATTATTTACTTCAGCTCCAATTAGTTTTTGCAATAACTCAGATGAAGTCTCAATAGCAATTTTATTTATTTTATCTGGCACATTTTTTCTTAATGCATCTATTTCTTTTTCAGCCTCAGCAATTTCATTATCAATTTGCTTATCAAGTATTTCTCTTTTTGCACCAATGTCTTTTAGTGCTTTTTCTCTTGCTTGATTGAAAATACTATTAGCCTCTAGTTTGCTTTGAGATATAATTTCATCGTATTCTTTTAGTTTTGCATCACTATCTTCTCTTTGTTTCTCAGCAGCCTCAATATTTTCTAATATTTGAGATTTTCTCGATTCTAAGTTGTTACTAATTTTTGGTAGTATTAGTTTAGACAAAACTAAATACATAATACCAAAAGTAAGTATTAGCCAAAAAATTTGAGAAACCCAAAACTCTGGATTTAATTGAGGCATACCTCCACTTTCAGCTGCAAAAGCTTCTTTAATAAAAAAGAAGCTAAAAAATATTGACTGAAAATATATTTTTTTAAACATCAATTTAAAACGCAAAGAGAATGATTAATGCAACTACCAATCCGAATAATCCCGTAGCTTCTGCAAGTGCAAAACCTAAAAGCAAGTTAGGAAATTGTTTTTGTGCTGCAGATGGATTTCTCATTGCACCAGACAAATAATTTCCAAAAATTATTCCGATACCAACACCGGCTCCAGCTAAAGCAATTGCTGCCAAACCTGCCCCGATCATTTTTGCTGCTTCTAATTCCATTATATCCTCCTCTGTTATTAATGGTGTAAATTTAATGCATCATTTAAATAGATGCAGGTTAAGATTGCAAAAACATAAGCTTGAAGAAAAGCAACTAAGATCTCCAAACCAGTTAACGCAACCGAAAAACTTAGTGGAAGCCACCCACCAACTATTCCAAGGCTAATTACAAAGCCTCCGAAAACTTTCATCATTGTATGACCAGCCATCATATTGGCAAATAATCTAACTGATAAACTTATGGGCCTACTCAAATAAGAAATAATTTCTATAACAACAATTAAAGGAAGTAATACTGCAGGCACTCCACTTGGAACAAATAATTTTAAATACCCAAATCCATGTTTAATAAAGCCAATTACAGTCACTCCAATAAATATAAATGCTGCGAGCACAAATGTTACAATGATATGACTGGTTACAGTGAAAGTATAAGGTATCATTCCTAACATGTTACAAAATAAAACAAACATGAATAGAGAAAATATAAATGCAAAGTATGGTTTAGCTTTTGATCCAGCTGTATCGCTAATCATTTTGGATACAAAGGTATAGCTAAGTTCTGCTAATAATTGAATTTTGTTTGGTAGTATTGAATTTTTTTTTGATCCTAAATTAAATATTAACAAAATAGATATAGTACTTAAAATCATAAACAAACTTGCGTTCGTAAATGATATGTCGAATGCTCCAACTTTAATTTCAGGTCCAATTCTATAAACGTCAAATTGGGACATAGGATTTGCTGCCATAATACTTATTTATTTTTGCATTTTTTTTGCGGATCTAATCACATTGGTTATTCCAGCAACTACACCAACAAAAAAAAATATTAATATAAACCAGGGTTTAGTACCAAAGGTCTTGTCAAAAATAAACCCAATAATTGTCCCCACAGCCACTGCAGAAACAAGTTCTGTGCTTAATTTGAATGCAGTTCCTATAGGTGAGGGGTCATTCTTCTTATTGTATAGATTTTTCTTTGAAATCTTGCTTTTTGCAATCTCTAAGCGAGTTTTGAAAGGGTCTTTTGGCATCTATATAGTTTAAGCAACCATACTCTCTGCTTTTTGTAAATCAACAGCCACAAGTTGACTAATTCCTTTTTGAGGCATCGTCACCCCATATAGTCTGTTCATTTTTGACATGGTTAAAGCATGATGAGTTACAATTATGAATTTAGTATTGGTTATTTTTATTAATTCCTCAAGTAGACTACAAAATCTTGTTACGTTAGCATCGTCAAGTGGTGCATCAACCTCATCCAATACACATATAGGTGAAGGGTTTGTTAAAAATACTGCAAAGATTAAAGAGAGCGCAGTCAATGCTTGTTCACCTCCAGATAACAAAGTTATAGATTGAAGTCTTTTTCCAGGAGGACTAACTAACATTTCTAAACCTGCATCAAGTGGATCGTCAGAGTCCACCAATTCTAATTTAGCATTTCCGCCATTGAAAAGTTTTGTATAAACTTCATTAAATTTTCTATTAACTTTTTCAAAAGCTTCAATCAATCTTTCCCTTCCTTTTTGATTAAGTTCATTGATGCTATCTTTTAGTTTTACAATGGCAGTAACAAGATCGGCACGATCCTGTTCCATTTTTTTTATCTCTTCTTCATATTTACTCGTTTCTTCATCTGCTTTTAAATTTACAGACCCTAATTTTTCTCTTTCTTGTTTTTTTTTGTCCAAAGCATCTTCTTGATCAACTGGATTTGGAAGCTCTTCTACTCCGTTTAAATTTGAATTTTCTAAAATATTACCTTCATTCAAATTTAACTCAGAACTAATTCTATCAAGGAGATCATTTTTTCTTTTTTGTAGGCCTTCAATTGTAGCTCCTGAGCTTGCTTTTCTTTCTCTGATTTGAATTGATTGCTCTTGTATTTCATTTAATTGCGTTCTTAACATTTCAATTTTTTGATCTGTTTCATCTATAATTGCTTCATTATCAATTTTTTCTTTATCTGAAATTCTTAAATTTTCTGAAATTTGACCTTTTCTTTCAGCCTGTGCTCTAGGTTGGTTTTCTAAATCACTTAATTGTTTTGATAATTTGTCTTTTCTTTGTGTTAGTTCATTAACCATTTTTTCTGAGTTAGTTAATAAATTTTTCCAGCTTTCAATTTCCGTTTCAATGGTTTTAATTCTCTCATTTCTTTTTATAGACTCATTTTTAATTGATTGATTTTTACTATATGCATCAGCATATTTTTCTTGGAGTAATTTTATATTTTCTGATTTTTCACTAACTCCTAATAACTCACTTCTAGATCTCTCATTTTTTAAATCATTTAAAAAACTATCTAGCTCCATATTACATCTATCTAGAAGTGCTACTGCTTGATTTATTTCATTACTATCTATTAATTCTTTTACTCTTGAGATTGTATTTTTTACATTTCTTATTGGACCAACACTTATATTTACAGTTTCTTCTGCTAAACTGTTTACAACTTCATCAACAGCTTTTTGTTCTTCCTTAAGTTTATTTTTTGCATTTTCTAACTCTTCATTAGATAATTTTTCTGTTTCAAAATACTTCGAGTCTGTTTCAATTAATTCAGTTTTTTCTTCCTTCAATCTTTTTTCATTTGAGTTAGCGTCTATAATTATTCCTTTTTCTCTCGTAATATCATCGTCGAGTGTTTGAATTGATTTTTTAATGCTTTCTATCTCATCTTGAATTCTTGTATTTTCTTCATCTAAACTTTGAAGTTCTAAATTAAGTCTTTGTATCCTTGATAAATTTTCTATATTTTTCTCTCTCAATGGATTTACTTTATCTGTAAAAGTTTTAATTGAATTTTCTAATTCAGATATTTTGTTATTAAATCCTTCTACTTCTCCTTCTGCCTCTGTATTAATTTCATTTTCTATTCTAATTTCTTTGTCTATTTCTAATAATTTTAAATAATATAAACCTGCTTCAATTTTTTTAATTTGATCTGAAATTAGTTTGTATTTTGTTGCCTCTTCAGCTTGTTTTTGAAGATTTGCTAATTGTTTTTCTTGCTGTCTTCTTAGTTCATCTGCTCTTTTTAAATTGTTCTCAGCCGCACCTAATCTTAATTCAGCCTCATGTCTTCTAACGTGTAAACCGGATATTCCTGCAGCTTCTTCTAAAATAGCTCTTCTATCTGTTGGTTTTGCAGTTACTAATGCACCTATTCTTCCTTGACTAATCATAGATGGAGAATGTGCACCAGTCGAAAGATCCGCAAAAAACATTTGAGCATCTCTTGCTCTTACTTCTTTATCATTAATGTAAAATTTAGATCCTTTATCTTTTTCTATTTTTCTTTTTACTTGTATTTGTTCCAATTCACGGTATTGGATAGGACCTTCTTTATCTTTGTTTTCAACTTCGATTGATACTTCTGCAATATTCTTTGATGCCTTATTAGATGTTCCTGAAAATATAACATCCTCCATACCAGATCCACGCATACTCTTTGCTGAGGTCTCTCCCATTACCCATCTTAAAGATTCTACAATGTTAGATTTGCCACAGCCGTTAGGACCCACTATACCAGTAAGACCATCTTCAATTAAGAAGTTGGTTTTTTCAGCAAAAGATTTAAATCCGTTTAATTGGATTTTTTTAAACTCCATGCACTAACTTATATCAGTTTTTCTAATGCTTTTTTCAAATTTTTATAAGTTAGAGCTTTTTCAAATTTTTCATTGTTGATAATTATCGTAGGAGTTGAGCTCACTTTAAAGTTTTTAGTACCATCGATTCGATCATTTAAAACAAAATCCTCAATTTCTTTATTGTTTACACAAGAATCGAAATCAATACTAAAACCCTCATTTTTTAAAAATTTTTGGAGATTTTTATTTGCTTCCTGTATCGAACTTCCTTTAACCCATTTCTGCTGATTTGCGTATAAGCTTTCCAAAATATCAGAGTTTCCATCATTTTTACATTGAGCAACTTTTGATGCATTGAAGGCCGCAATATCCAATGGAAAATGTCTAAATTCAATCTTAGCGATTCCAGTATCAAGAAATTCTTTTTTAAGTTCGGGGAAAACATTTTTATGAAAATTAGCACAATGACTACAAGTCAATGATTCAAAAGCTATAATAGTTATTTTTGCATCTTTGTTTCCAACGGTTATCCTTTTAATTTCTTCCGCTTGTACATTTAAGACTGTGGTAAAAAATATTAATAATAAGAATATAATTTTTTTCATTTCTCTTTAAAAACCTTGGTTAACTCTGTTAATGATTTTTTAATTTTTTCGTTTTTAACATCTTTAATTTTATCTTGATATTTACTAATTGCCACATTTTTAACTTTTGTGTCACTTGAGCCTGTCATTTCTTGTTCATCATCAAAACTTATAAATTTAAGCTTTTCAACAACAGAATAGCCAAAAAAATTATTCATTTTATCTAAAATATCTTTTTTCGAATATTCTACGTCAACTTCATGTCCTCGCTTGACCATAACAACTAAGGTGCTAACACCAAATTTATTTGAATTTTTAAATGTTTTTGGATAGCAAATTTTAAATAATTCGCTTCCAACTAAATATTTCCAATTGCTCAGCGTTTCTGAATATACATGACCTTTTTTATTTATTATTTTTTTGACATTTTTCGGCAAAGTGTCTTTGAAAGATCTTAATCCTTGAATGCTAGCGTTTCTCTGCTTAGTATTATTTTTAGATTGCATATGAAAGATCCAATAATAACAAATAATATTCTTAATTGGTATGATTTAAATAAAAGATCTTTACCTTGGAGAAAGAATGTTTCTCAAACAAAAAAGCAATACTACACTTTAGTAAGTGAATTTATGTTGC
>CACGMR010000024.1 GCA_902574215.1 uncultured Pelagibacteraceae bacterium | reverse complement strand
CCCTACCATTTGTTTGTGTTTCGGCAACAACCATACCTAAGTTGTGTTTAGTTTCTTTAATAATTCTTATCGCAGTATTGTTTGTACTTTTAACTTTTTTAAATTTAAATTTTTTAAATTTCATTAAATAATATTAATTCTTGAAACAACTTCTACTAACTGACTTGGGAATATGAAGTATAAAAGAATTAATATAGTTGAAACTGTCAGTGAAAATTTTAGCCATAAGTTATGGTCAGTATCATATTTATCTTTTTCCTTATCAAAATACATAATTTTTATAATTCTTAGATAATAAAAAGCTGCAACCACAGTTGATAACAACCCTATTATAGCTAAGAAATACATTGATTGTTCCAATACTGCTTTAAAAATGTAAAATTTTGCGAAGAAACCTGCTAGTGGTGGTATGCCTGCTAGAGAAAATAGTATTAACATCAAACACAATGACAACAATGGATGATTTTTTGATAATCCTGAGAGATCATCAATATTTTCATAATATTGATCTTTTCTTCTTAACATTAATAGACATGAAAAAAGAGCTAAATTCATAACAACATAAATAGAAATATAAATTATCGAACTTTGAATTCCCTCGTTTGATGCTGTGGCTAAACCAGCTAATGTATAACCAATGTGTCCTATAGAACTGTAAGCAATTAGTCTTTTAATATTATTTTGCCCTATAGCAGCAACTGCTCCAAAAACCATAGAAGCTATAGATAAGAAAACTATTATCATTTGCCATTGATCAATTAAATTTAAAAAAGGAACATATAAAAATCTAATAAATACAGTCAAAGCAGCTACCTTTGGTACTATTGTGAAAAACAAAGTTACAGTTGTTGGAGATCCTTCATAAACATCAGGTGCCCACATATGGAATGGAACTGCAGAAATTTTAAATGCCAAACCAACTAATATGAAGACAATCCCAAAAGTTAAAACATATTCCTCAGAATTTAGTTGATTTGATATTATATCAAAATTGGTAGAACCTGAAAAACCATAAACTAAAGAACATCCATATAACAATAATCCTGATGATAATGCACTTAAAACAAAATATTTCAAACCAGCTTCTGATGATTTTAATTGATCTCTGTTATATGTAGCTAAAACATATAGAGCTAATGACTGTAATTCTAAGCCCATATAAAAAACAATTAAATCATTTGAACTGATCATTACCATCATTCCAAGAATTGAACTCAAAATAAGAACTGGGTATTCTATATTATATATCTTTAATGTTTTTAAATAAGTTGACGAAATAACTAAAACTAAAAAACCTCCAATTAAAGTTATAATTTTCATTAGCGAGGACATACTGTCAATCACAACGCTTTCATTAAACAAAGTTTCTCTAGTTACAGAGAAAGTTTCATTGAATGTTATTATTGTTGTAATTAAAATTGCAAACAAAGATAAATTAAAAGTAATTTTAGAACTGTCGTTTTTAAACACACCTAAAATAAGTAAAAACATAATTGATAAAGAAATAAAAATTTCAGGTAATATTAAATTTAAATTTTCCATATTATTTACTAGCTATATTTGTGTTATGCATATTAATTAAATCAGTAACAGAAACTTCAATAGTGTTGATTAATGGATCGGGGTAAAAACCAAAAAATAAGATTGGTGCAGCTAAACAAGATAAAATAAAATATTCAGATCTATTTAAATCTAAAATTTTTTTAAGATCTTCATTAAGTAATTTTCCAAACACTACTCTTTTATACAGCCACAACATGTATGCAGCTCCTAAAATCACTCCAATACTTGCTATAACAGCTACTAAAAAATTATCCTTGAAAGCTCCCATTAATATTAAAAACTCACCAATAAAACCACTGGTTCCAGGTAAGCCAAGTGATGCTAAAGCAAATAACATAAATAATATTGAATATTTTGGAATTACAGAAACTAGTCCACCATATGTACTTATCAATCTAGAATGCATTCTGTCATAAACTACGCCAACAGTTAAAAATAATGCTGCCGAAACTAAGCCATGGCTTATCATTTGAATTATACTTCCTTCAATTCCTTGTTGTTGCAAAGTGAATATACCCAAAGTTACAAAGCCCATATGAGCAACTGAAGAATAAGCAATTAACTTTTTCATATCTTCCTGCATTAAAGCTATCAGCGAAGTAAATATGATTGCTATAACACTCAAGGTGTAAATTAATGGTGTAAATACCTCTGATGCAACCGGGAAAAGACCTAAAGAAAATCTTATAAAACCATATCCAGCCATCTTTAATAAAATTGCGGCTAGTAATACAGATCCTGCTGTAGGAGCCTCAACGTGTGCATCAGGCAACCAAGTATGAACTGGCCACATAGGTGTTTTAACTGCAAATGAACTAAAAAATGCTAACCACAATAGATTTTGATATTTAACATCAATACCAATTTCATATAGCTGAACCACGTCAGTTGTTCCTGTAATCCAATAAATTGAAATTATTGCAACTAACATTAAAACAGAACCTAACAATGTATATAAAAAGAATTTGAATGCTGAATAAACTCTTCTTGCTCCTCCCCAAATACCAATAATTAAAAACATTGGGATTAATCCAGCTTCAAAAAATAAATAAAATACAACCAAATCAAGTGCAGAGAAAACACCAATCATAAAACTTTCCATAATTAGTATTGCAATTAAAAAATCTCTTAATCTATTTTTAACAGAGTTATTTACAGATATAATGCATAATGGTGTGATAAATGTTGTTAGTATAATAAACAAAATTGAAATACCATCTACGCCCACTTTGTAATTAATAAAACCTTTAATCCATGTTCTATCTTCTATAAATTGAAAACTAGAAGTAGATTGATCAAAAGCAATCCATAAGTAAATGGAAATTAAAAAATTTACTACTGTTGTGAATAAAGCTACATATTTAATTGTAGTATTATTTCCTTTTTTTTCTTTTGTAAAAAATAAAAACAAAGCTCCTATTGTTGGCAATAATATTAGAGATGAAAGAATAGGAAAATTCATTATTTAAGTATTAAAAAAGTTAGTAAAGCAGAAAAACCTAACAACATTACAAATGCATATTGATAAATAAAACCACTTTGAAATTTAGTTGCTTTAATTGAACATTTTTTTATAAATGAAGAAATTCCATCAGGACCAAAACCATCTATTAAAGTTCCATCACAAAATTTCCATAAAAATAATCCTAATTTTTTTGAGGATTTAATAAATAATACGTCGTATAACTCATCAAAGTACCATTTGTTCACTAAAAAATTATACAAAGGTTTATTCATAGAAACTATTGAATTAGGTAGCTCTTTATTTTTAACAAAAAAATAATAAGCAATTGGAATAGATAATAAAACCAAACAAGGTGTTAAAAGCAAAAACCATAAAGGTGGATGTTCAGTGCTTAAAGGCTCCAAAAACTTTATAGACTCTGCCCAGAATAAATTATCACCGTAACCAATAAAAAGTCCTTTAAATAGAAAACCAGCAAATACTGCTCCAATTGAAAGGATAAATAAAGGAATAAGCATTACTAAAGGAGATTCATGTGTTTCCTCTATCTTGATATCTTTATTGTTGTACTCTCCATGGAAAGTTTTAAAAATTAATCTCCATGAATAAATAGATGTTAGAAATGCTGTAATTATTCCAATGCCTGCTGCATAATAACCAGTAGTATTTCCTTTTAAATAAGCAAATTCTATAATTGCATCTTTAGAATAAAATCCTGATAAAAATGGAAAACCTGTTAAAGCAAGTGTTCCTATTATCATTAAAGCATAAGTATATGGTAACTTTTTCCATACACCTCCCATGTTATTTATATTTTGCTCATCTTTAAATGCATGGATTACTGAACCAGATCCTAAAAATAATAAGGCTTTGAAAAATGCGTGAGTAAATAAGTGAAACATGGCAACATTGTATGCACCTACTCCAGCTGCAAAAAACATATAACCAAGTTGACTACATGTAGAATAAGCAATTATTTTTTTAATATCTGTTTGAACTAAAGCCACTGTTGCTGCAAAGAACGCTGTAGTCATTCCAACAATGGTTATAAAATTTAGTATTAACGGCGAATATTCATAAATTGGAGAACATCTTACTACCAGGAAAACTCCGGCTGTAACCATCGTTGCTGCATGAATTAATGCAGAAACTGGAGTTGGACCCTCCATCGCATCGGGAAGCCAAGTATGTAGCAATATCTGTGCAGATTTACCCATTGCTCCAATAAATAAAAGTAAACAAATTAAATCTATTGCTTTAACTTCAAAACCTAAAAATGATAAATTTCTATCTACAACTGTTGGAATTTGTTGAAAAACTTCTGAGTAATTAACAGTTCCAAATAAATAAAATATTAAGAAAATTCCTAAAGCAAAACCAAAATCACCTACTCTGTTTACAACAAATGCTTTTATTGCAGCAGCATTTGCGCTTTCCTTTTTGAACCAAAAACCAATTAAGAAGTAAGAACATAAGCCAACACCTTCCCAACCAAAAAATAATTGTATGAAATTATCTGAAGTCACAAGCATCAACATCGCAAATGTGAACAATGATAAATAAGCCATAAATCTTGGTTTATGAGGGTCATGAGACATGTAACCAATTGAATAGATATGTACTAAAGCAGATACAGAAGTTACAACTACTAACATCACAGCTGATAATGGATCAATTAACATCGACCAATTTACATCAAGTGATCCAGAACTTATCCAGGTAGCTATAACAATATTTTCTTCATATTGATTTACTATTACTTGATAAAGAACAAAAATTGATAAGAGAGCAGATATTGATACAAGTACGCTGGTTACTATTTCAGAATTTCTATCACCGATGTATTTTCCAAAAAAACCTGAAATAATTGATGCAATAAGTGGAAGAAATATAATTGATAGTTCCATGATTATCCTTTCAACTTATCAATTTCTTCAACTCGTATCGTTCCAGAATTTCTAAAATAAACGACAATAATTGCTAATCCTATGGCTGCTTCTGCTGCCGCAACTGTAAGAATAAATAAAGTAAAGACTTGTCCAGCCAAATCTCCTAAATAAATAGAAAAAGCAACTAAATTAATATTCACTGCAAGTAATATCAGTTCAATACTCATTAATATTACAATGATGTTCTTTCTATTAAGAAAAATACCAATTACTCCAATTGAGAATATCACTGCTCCTAGAGTTAAATAATGTCCTAAACCTATATCAATCATCTAATTTAACTCCTTTATTACTCTGAACTTCTAGCACCTCTACACCTTCAGCTCTTTCCCTAGATATTTGCTTGATATAACTTTGTCTTTTAACACCTGATCTTTGTCTAAATGTTAATACAATAGCCCCAACCATAGCTACTAATAAAATCATTCCACTTATTTGAAACACATGAATATAATCAGTATATAAAATCTGTCCCAGTGAATGAGTATTGCTAATGCTTGCTTGACTAATTGAATTATTAATATCAAAAATTTCTGGTTTATATTTCCAGCCTCCAATTACAATTATTATTTCAAAAAATATAAGCGTACTGATAATTAATCCTACAGGGATATGTCTGGAACTTTGTTGGCCTGCAAACCATTGGTTTTTTTGTTGGGCTACGTTTAACATCATAACAACAAATAAGAATAAAACAGCTACAGCTCCAACATAAACAATTAGCATTATCATTCCCAAAAATTCAGCACCTATCATAATGAAAAGACAAGATATACTTATGAAATCAAGAATTAAAAAAAATACTGAGTGAACGGTATTTTTCGAAGCGGTAACCATTATCGCTGAAACAACTGCAATTATAGAAAATGTATAAAAGAAAATAGCGTGTGCAATCATTTTTATCTATGGATATTGTCAGCTTTAATATTAGCTTCCAAAACATTCTCCCATCTATCCCCATTATCTAATAATTTTTCTTTTGTATAATAAAGTTCTTCTCTTGTTTCTGTTGAAAATTCAAAATTTGGACCTTGTACTATTGCATCTACAGGACAAGATTCTTCACACAAACCACAATAAATACATTTCATCATATCAATATCGTAACGTGTAGTTTTTCTACTTCCGTCTTCTCTTTCAGCTGACTCGATAGTAATTGCTTGTGCAGGACAAACTGCTTCACATAATTTACAAGCTATACATCTCTCTTCTCCATTTGGATATCTTCGTAAAGCGTGTTCACCTCTAAATCGAGGGCTTATTTTACCTTTCTCAAAAGGGTAATTAATTGTTTTTTTTGATTTAAATAATTCTTTAATAGCAATAAACAAACCACCAATGAAATCTGTCATTAATATTGTTTTAAAAAATCTTGAAATCTTCATAATTAATTCACTGGTAAAAGGTTAAAATAAAACAAATAACTAGCTGTTAATACCACCCAAGTTAGAGAAAGGGGAAGAAATACTTTCCAACCAAGTCTCATTAATTGATCATATCTGTATCTAGGCACTATTGCCTTAACTAAAGCAAAAAGGATAAATAAAAGAAGAATTTTTAATATTAGCCATATTGCACCAGGTACTAATGTAAATGGATAAACATCAATTGGAGACATCCAGCCGCCTAAAAATAATATTGCTCCCATTGCACACATTAATAAAATGTTTGCATACTCACCTAACCAAAACATTGCATACATCATTCCTGAATATTCTGTTTGATAACCAGCAACCAACTCTGCTTCTGCCTCTGGTAAATCGAAAGGAGGCCTGTTGGTTTCAGCTAAAGCAGAAATAAAAAATATTACAAACATTGGAAATAATGGAATTACAAACCACATATTTTTTTGAGCAATAACAATGTCGTTTAAATTCAATGAACCAACACAAAGTAAAACATTGATAATTATTACCCCAATTGAAACTTCATAAGATACCATTTGAGCGGCAGAACGAATTGCTCCAAGAAAAGGATATTTGGAGTTTGATGCCCATCCACCCATTATTATTCCATAGACCCCTAGTGAAGAAACGGCAAATAAGTAAAGAATTCCTACATTGATATCAGCTAAAACTTGAGTTGCACTAAATGGTATTACTGCCCAAGCGATTAAAGCTAAAGTCATAGTGACTATAGGGGCTAATATAAAAATTACTTTATTTGAGCTAGATGGGATAATTATTTCTTTAAATATATATTTTAAAGCATCGGCTAAAGATTGTAACAAACCAAACGGTCCAACAACATTAGGTCCTTGTCTTTTTTGAACAAAAGCCCAAACCCTTCTATCAAGCCAAACAATCATTGCTACTGAAACAAGAACAGGAACTAGTAAAAATAAAATCTTATACACTTCTTGAAAAACTGCACTCAAGTATTCCATATTAACCTTCTGTACCTGTTAATTTCAAATTTAATTTTGAATTATTACATTCAACCATTGTTTTTGATGATCTAGCAATAACATTTGAAAAATAATAATCTTTTACATTGATTGTTAAATTTTCATTTTGAAATTCTTTAACAAGATTATTTTGGTCATTTAATTGTTTTTCTTTTTGCAAGTTTAAATAATTAAACATACTGCTTTCTAATTCATCTTTGTCATTAAATAATTTTCTATTGTTCATATATTCGGTGAGTTCATTAATTATTTGCCAATCTTCTTTTGCCTCACCCGGTGGATATGATGCTTTATAGGCTTTTTGAATTTTTCCTTCTAAATTTGTAAAGTATCCATCTTGTTCAGTGTAAGCGGCGCCTGGTAAAATAATATCAGCAGATTCAGCGCCTTTATCACCATGGCTACCTTGGTAAATTATAAATTCATCCTTTTTATCAAATTCTAAGTTGTCTTGACCTACAAGATAAATAATATCAAATTTATGTTCTTTCAAATCGCTTAATAAGTTATTTTCATTATTAATTATTCCAAGATCAATATTTCCTACTGTTGCTGCATCGGTTGATAAAATATTTAAAGAGTTCCATTCATCTGAAATTTTATTATTTTTTGATAAAAATTCTTTTGTTTTATTAAACAAAAATTCTGAAGACTTTAATCTAAGTAGAGACTCACCAATAATAATTATTGGTTTTTTTGAATTAATAATTTCTTTAGATACGTCATGCTTTCCCTCAAGAATATTATTTAAAGTTTGCGTTTGACCGTCTAAACTTTGATAAGGATAAGTTAAATCACCAACATCATTAAGTGAAATAATTTTTGTATTGTTGTTTAAATAAGCTTTTCTAACTCTAGCATTTAAAATAGTTGCTTCATATCTTGGGTTTGAACCTACTATAAAAATTAAATCTGCATCTTCAATGCCATTTATAGAAGAATTAAATAAATAGTTTTCTCTTTTTGAAGTATTTATAAATCTATTATCAGATCTTGACTCGTAATTTTTATTATCAATTGTTCTATCAAAAAATTCTTTAAAAATATAACTAGTCTCCATATTGGTTAAATCACCAACAAAACCACATATTTTTTCTTTTGATGTGTTTTCAAATTTAGATTTAATTATTTTATACACTTCATCCCATGAGGCCTTTTCAAACTTGCCGTTGTATTTGATAAATGGAGTATCTAATCTTTGATGTAAAAGACCATCACAAGCATATCTTGTTTTGTCTGATATCCATTCCTCATTAATATCTTCATTTATAATTGGAAGCACTCTTTTAACTTCCCAATCATATGTATCTACTCTTATATTTGATCCTATTGCATCCATTACATCAATTGTTTCTGTTTTCTTTAGTTCCCATGGTCTAGCTTCAAATACATAAGGTTTTGATGTTAAAGCTCCTACTGGACATAAATCTACAACGTTAGCAGATAATTCAGATTGCATTGATTGCTCTAGATAAGTTGTAATTTGCATATCTTCACCTCTTCCAATAGCGCCAAGCTCTGGAACTCCAGCAACTTCCGTTGCAAATCTCACACATCTAGTACAGTGAATACATCTTGTCATTTGAGTTTTAATCAATGGTCCCATATTTTTTTCAGGAACTGCTCTTTTGTTTTCTTTAAATCTTGATTTGTCTACCCCGTAGTACATTGATTGATCTTGAAGATCACATTCACCACCTTGATCACATACTGGACAATCTAAGGGATGGTTAGCTAATAAAAATTCCATCACTCCCTTACGAGCTTTTTCTACTAAAGCAGTATTTGTTTTAATATTCATACCCTCAGAAGCTGGCATAGCACATGAAGCAATAGGTTTAGGAGATTTTTCCATTTCAACTAAACACATTCTGCAGTTACCTGCTATTGATAATTTTTCATGGTAACAAAATCTTGGTATTTCAACTCCAGCTTTTTCACAAGCTTGAAGTACTGTTAATCCTTCTTCGACTTCTACCTCAATTTCATTTACTTTTAATTTAAGCATTTTTTTTATCCAATAAATGTTGATCTACTAAATATGGAATATTTTTTTTCTTTTGGACAATAGGATCCAAATTGTTTCTTTTCTCAATTTCTTTTTTAAAGTGTCTAAGCAATCCCTGGACTGGCCATGATGAACCTTCTCCAAAAGCACAAATAGTATGTCCTGCAATTTGATTTGTAACATCACCTAACATATCTACTTCATCCTTCGTTGCATCACCTTTTGCCATCCTCTCAAGCATTCTCCACATCCAACCAGAACCTTCTCTACAAGGTGTGCATTGACCACAACTCTCATGCTTGTAAAATCTTGCAATCCTTGCCATACATTTAATTATGTCTTGATCTTTGTTAATAACTACAATACCTGCTGTTCCAAGTCCGCTTTTTTCTTCAACACAAGCATCAAAGTCCATTTTTAAAGTTTCACATCTTTCTTTCGGTATTAATGGCATTGATGAACCTCCAGGTATTACAGCCTGTAAATTTTCCCATCCACCAATTACACCACCAGCATGAACTTCTATTAATTCTTTTAACGGAATACTCATTTCTTCTTCAACATTACAAGGATTGTTTACATTTCCAGAAATACAAAAAATTTTAGTTCCGGTATTTTTTTCTCTTCCTAAGGAAGCAAACCATTTAGCTCCTCTTCTTAAAATAGTTGGAACCACTGCAATTGTTTCAACATTATTAATTATTGTAGGACATCCATATAAACCTATCAAAGCTGGGAAAGGTGGTTTTAATCTAGGTTGGCCTTTTTTTCCTTCTAAACTTTCAAGCAGTGCAGTCTCTTCACCACAAATATATGCACCAGCTCCGTAATGAATATAAATATCTAAATCCCATCCTGTACCAGCTGCATTTTTACCTAATAATTTTTTTTCATAAGCTTCATCTATTGCTGCTTGAAGTTTTTGACCATCAACAAAATATTCTCCTCTTATGTAAATATAACAAACATGTGCTTGCACAGCATACGATGCTATTAAACAACCTTCTATTAACTTGTGAGGTTCAAATCTTAAAATGTCTCTATCTTTACAAGTTCCTGGCTCAGACTCATCGCCATTAATAACTAGGTAATGTGGTCTAGATCCAACTTCTTTTGGCGCAAATGACCATTTTAAACCAGTAGGAAATCCTGCCCCACCTCGACCTCTTAATTGAGATTCTTTAATTTCATTAATTATCCAGTCTCTTCCTTTATTAGTAATTTCTTTTGTATTTACCCAATCACCTCTCTCTTGTGATGAAGATACATCTGAGCCTTTATCATTATATAAATTTTGAAAAATTCTATCTTGATCTTTAAGCATTTTTTAAATCCATTAAGGTTTTCCTGTTATTTTCTGGTTCATTATTTACTCTTCCTCTATATGAACCAGGTTTTGGAGTTTCTCCATTTAAAATTTTATCTAAAATATCTAAAGTTTTTTGTTTATCTAAATCTTCATAATAGTCATCATTAATTTGCATCATTGGAGCATTGACACATGCTCCCAAACATTCAACTTCCATCCATGAACAGGTTTTGTCATGGGATAATTCAAACTCATTTTCAGAAATTCTTTCCTTGCATGCCTCAACTAATTTATTTGCACCTCTTATCATACAGGGTGTTGTTGTGCATACTTGAACAAAGTATTTGCCTACAGGTGCCAAATTATACATTGTATAAAAAGTAGCTACCTCATAAACTTTAATATAAGGCATGTCTAAAAACTTAGCGATGTACTTCATTGCAGCTAAAGGTATCCAATTATTATTTTGTTTTTGAGCAATATAAAGTAAGGCCATCACAGCACTTTGCTGTTTACCTTCAGGATATTTCGCGACAATAACATTTGCTGCTTCTAATGATGAAGCATTAAACTCAAAACTTTCTGGCTGATCTTTAGCGGGTCTTCTTAAACTCATCTATCTACCTCTCCGAAAACAATATCTAAAGAACCTAATACCGCAGGAACATCAGCCAGCATATGACCTTTAATTAAATAGTCCATCGATTGTAAATGTGAAAATCCTGGTGCTCTTATTTTACATTTGTAAGGTTTACTTGATCCATCAGATATCAGGTAAACACCAAATTCTCCTTTCGGTGCCTCAACAGCTGTATAAATTTCATCTTTTGGAACTCTGTATCCCTCTGTGAAAAGTTTAAAATGATGTATTAAAGCTTCCATTGATTGTTTGATTTCTGCCTTAGGTGGAGGGCTAATCTTGCCATCTAATGATTTAATTGGACCCTTTTCCATTTTAGCTAGACATTGTTTAATAATTGAAACACTTTCTTTCATTTCTTCAATTCTACATAAATATCTGTCGTAACAATCTCCATTTTTTCCAACCGGAATTTTAAAGTCTAAACTTTCATAGCAATCATAAGGTTGAGATTTTCTTAAGTCCCATGGAACACCTGAACCTCTAATCATAACTCCTGAAAAAGAATAATCTAAGGCATCTTCTTTTGTGACTACTCCTATATCGACATTTCTTTGTTTAAAAATTCTATTATCAGTTAGTAAACTTTCTAAATCGTTAATTATTTTCGGAAACGTTTCACAAAATTTTGCAATATCTTCTTCTAAATCTTTTGGCAAATCTTGATGAACACCTCCCGCTCTAAAATAATTTGCATGAAGTCTTGATCCTGAAGCTCTCTCATAAAATGTCATTAGAGTTTCCCTTTCCTCAAAACCCCAAAGAGAAGGTGTTAATGCTCCA
>CACGMR010000023.1 GCA_902574215.1 uncultured Pelagibacteraceae bacterium | reverse complement strand
CATTATCAATATATCTATAAGAGTCATCAGCATTTTCAAAAATACCAAATTCTGCAGTTGGTATATTATATTTTTTACAAAGTTTTTTTGTGAAAATTTTTGAACCTTCTAATTGTGAAGCAATTTTATTTGGTCCAAAAACTTTTAGACCTAATCTTTCTAGATAGTCCACAATCCCATTTACAAGTGGATCTTCAGGACCAACAACAACAAAATTAACATTATTTTTTTTTAAAAATTCATAAACTGTTTTAAAATCATTTATATCTAATGAAATATTTTCAGCTAGCTCAGATGTTCCCGCATTACCTGGTATACAGTAAATTTTTTCAACTTTATTTGATTTAGATATTGAAAATGTAAGAGCATGCTCTCTTCCTCCGCTACCTAAAATTGCAATTTTCATATAACTATTTATATATCTTAGAAATGAAAAATAAATTAGCTAAATTAAAATATCTACCTAACAACTTTAATGTGTTGGAAGCTGGTGATTATGTAATATGTGCTATCTCAGGTAAGAAAATTATGTTAGAAAATTTAACTTATTGGAATGTGGACAAACAGGAAGCATATTACTCATATATTGAAGCTTCATTACATCGAGAAAAAGAAAAATAATTTTTATACCTTCCAACGGTCGTGCGTCCAAATCCACTGGTCAATATTTTTCAGTATCATTTTTTCAAGAATATCATTTAAATATTCTGTGATTTCAGATACACTTCTTGAACTATTTATCTTGATAGGTTTTGAAACATACATTTTGAAATGATGTGATTTTTTTCTTTCAATATAAATTGGTACAACACTACAACCATATTTTTTAACTAATTGTGCCGGTATTGTTGTTGTAGTTGCAGGATTTCCAAAAAAATTTATTTTTTCACCTTCTCTAACTCTTTGATCGATCATTAAAGCAATTGAGGTGCCTTTTGATAAAAAACGTATAATTTCTCTTGTACCAGCTCTTCCTTTTTTAATTTGATTTTTACAAATATCTCTAATTCTAATTGTTTCCATTATTGTGTTTAAATAAGGATTGTTCAGTGGTCGATAAATTGCAGCACAATCAACTCCAGCCTTTTCAATTTGCATTGCCATTAATTCAAAGTTGTTAAAATGACCCGAAATAAAAACAACTTTTTCACCATTTTTTCTAATATTTTTTAAATAATCTAGTCCCTCAATAGAAAAGTATTTTTGCAAACTATCATTTTTGAATTTTTTTAAATGTACATATTCTGAAAATATTCTCCCATAATTTCCTAGAACATTTGAAGCTATTTTTTCAAAGTTATTTTTTTTGTCAATATTTGCTTTTTTAAGATTATTTATGATCAATTCTTTTGATCTAAAAATTGGTCCAAAATACTTACCTATTAGAAATCCTAACTTAGAAGATGCTCTGAACCCAATTATCTTAAAAATAGTAAAAAACATTTTTATAATAATGAATTGAATTATATGTTTAATATTTTTCATATGTTCGATTTAAGAAATTTTTTCAATTTAATTATATTTTTAATTTTCAATTTTACTTTTAAAAAATTAATACCCTTTTGCTGCTGTTTAGTTAATCTTAAATAATCTTTTTCCGTGGTAATTATGCTACACTTATTTTTAATAGCTATATCCTTCATATTATTTATTATTTCATCTGACATATTATAGTGATCAGGAAAAATAAATTTTTCTTTTATTTTAAACTTAAATTTTTTAAGAGTATTTTCAAATTCATGTGGATTTCCTATACCACAAAAAAATAAAAATTTGTTTTTTAAATTATATTTTTTAAGATTGGTAGGTTCATATATTGCATCAAAAATTTTTAAACTATTATTTATTTTTTTAATTTTGTTTTTTAATTTTTGATTTTTTTTAAAACCATTAAGGAAAACAATATCATAATTTTTTAATTCGTTTGAATTTTCTCTTAAAGGACCTGCTGGAAAAAGAAAATTATTTCCAAAACCTTCATAAGAATTAAAACATACGATTTTTAAATCATATTCTATATTTTTTTGTTGCAAGCCATCGTCTAAAATAGCTAAATCAAAGTTTTTTTCCGCATTCTTCAATGCATTTATTCTATTTTCTGACGAAATGATTTTACCTCTTTTTTTTAGCAAATTGTATTCATCTTTTTGATTTGAGTATTTTTTTTTAATAAACACAGTTTTAAATTTAGCACTAAGTAATTCATTTAACTCTACTGCCAAAGATGTTTTTCCAGTACCACCTACACTTAAATTTCCTATGCAAATAGTTTTTATTTTAAAACGATTTTTTATATTAAATTTTTTTAAAAAATTAATACTGAAAGTAATTAATGTTAATGGAAATAGCAAAAGAGAGACAAAATTTTTTGTTTGCCAAAAATTTGGTTTCATGAAAATCATTGAATATATTTTTTGATAATATGTACGTTATTTTTTAAAATTTTGTTTCCATTATCATAAATTTTTTTTCTTTTATTAAATGGTAGTTTTTTATTTATTTTTGACAAAACTATATCTCTCATTTTTAAAATTTTTGAGGTTGTATAAGATATTTTATTTATTTTTAAATAGTCGTATATTTCTGTAAAGTTATCAATATTGGGTCCATTTATGATATAATTACCCATTCGAGCAGCCTCTAATGGATTTTGCCCTCCATGGTTTACAATTGATCCTCCCAAGAAAGCAATATTAGAAAGATTATAAAAATTCTTTGTTTCACCAAAAGTATCAACCAAATAAATATCCGTTTTTTTTGATATTTTTTGTTTTGCGGAGTGCTTCACTACATTAAGTTTAAGTTTATCTAAGTCATTAATTATATTTTCTGATCGATTAATGTGTCGCGGGATTATAACTGTAATTAAATTGGGTAAATATTTTTTTAATTCGATATGTAATTTAGATATTAATATTTCCTCAGTTTCATGAGTACTACCAGCACACAAAATTTTAAATTTTTTTAACTTTTTGAATAATTCTTTATTTTTTTTATTCAAAGAGATTTTTTCTCCGTAGTATTTTATGTTTCCTGCTGTGATAATTTTTTTAATACCAAGAATTTTAAGATATTTTTTTGTTTCTATATTTTGAGGGAGAGCAATTGAGATCTTGCTAAAGATTTCTTTTGCAAAACTTTTTACAATCAACCATTTCTTAAAACTAGACTTTGTAAATCTTGCATTTAATAAAATTATTGGAATTTGATGTTTTCTTAAATTTTTTATCATATTTGGCCAGATTTCTGAATCTACAAAAATTGCTACTTCAGGTTTCCAAAAATTAATAAATTTATTTGTTAAAAAGTTCGTATCTAAAGGAAAAAACTTATGAATTGTTTTTTTAAATTTTTGTTTTTTGAAAATTTTAGACGAACTAATTGTAGATGAGGTTATGATCATTTTTTTTATTTTTTTATCTTTTTCTAATTTGCGTACAACTGGTATTATACTCATTAATTCACCAACACTAACTGCATGAAACCATATTGTTTTTTGAAAATTTTCTTTTGAATAAACACAATACTTTTCTTGAAATCTATTTATGTCTTCTTTTTTATTTAAAATTCTAAAAACAAAAATTATTGGTGATAATAAAAATAAAATATTTGTTAATATACTGTATATAAAAAACATTAATTTTGTTTTATTTGCCTTTCATAAAAATTTTTATAAACAGTTGAACCTGACAAAAGATCTTTATGATTACCAGAATCTATAATTTTGCCTTGATCAACAACATATATCTTGTCAGAGTTGAGAATGGTTGATAATCGGTGAGCTATTACGATAGTAGTTTTATTTAATATAAGTTTTTTAAGTGCAAACTGAATTTTTTCTTCTGTTTCAGAATCCAGAGATGATGTTGCTTCATCAAGTAAAATTATCTTACTTTTTTTCAAAAATGCTCTAGCTATTGATAATCTCTGTTTTTCTCCTCCTGATAATTTAACTCCATTTTCGCCAATTCTCGTTTCATATCTATTATCTAAATTTTCGATGAAGTCTTTACACATTGCATTTTCTGCTGCTTCATAAATTTCCTCTAAACTTGCATCTGGATTTGCATACTTAATATTATTCAAGACAGTATCATCAAAAAGAGTTACATTTTGGTCTACAATTGAAATTTCTTTTCTTAAAGAATTTAAGTTTATTTTTGAAATGTCTTGTTTATCTATCTCGATATTACCTTCAATTGGGGAATAAATTCTAGGTATCATATTTAGTAAAGTTGATTTTCCTGATCCGCTATGTCCAACTAAAGCTGTCATTTTTCCTCCTAAAAATTCAGCAGATATATTTTTTAAAACTTTATTTTCAAAATTTGATTTGTAAGAAAAATTAATATTATTAAATAAAATATTACCATTTTTTAAATCTAGGTTTTTGCTGTTTTCATTAGACTTTATTTCGACTTTCATATCTACTATAGGCAAAATTCTTTTTGCAGCTGCTAACCCTTGACCAATTGCAACGTTTACCTTTGTAAGAGTTTTAACTGGCTGATAAGCCAACATCATTGCTGCTAAAAATGAGAAAAAATTATTAATTCCCAATTCTTCTTTTATTATTAATTTTCCTGAATAAAAAATTAATATTGCAATCATTATTCCAGTAAGAACCTCCATTACTGGAGCAGATCTGATATATACAGCAGCAATTTTTGCAGATTTTTCCTTAAGATTACTTACAAATATTTCAGATCTAGATTTTTCAAAATCCTCTCGTTGAAAAATTTTTATTATTTTATGATTTTTAAATAAATCAATTAAATACCTATTTAAATCCCCAGATCTTTCTTGTGCTTGAGTAGAAACTTTACCCATTCTTTTACCAAGAACTTTCGCAGTTATAGATGCTAAAGGTATCATAATGATCGCTATTAAAGATAATTTCCAATTTTGATAAAACATTACTACTAACAACCCTATTAATGTAAGACCGTCTTTAAATAAACTAAGGAATGCCTCTGATAACATTCTTGTTATTTGTTGAACGTCAAAATTTAAATTTGAAATATAATTACCTGAGTGCTTATTTTCTATAGTTTCTGTATCTGCTTTAATAAATGAATTAAGCATATCTATTTGAAGTATTTTTTTTACTTCCTCACCTATATTTATCATAATTAATTTTGCAAAATAGAGCGAGATACCTTTAGTTGTGAAAGCTAAAATAATAGCAAAAGGAATTAATATTATTAAAGTTTGATCTTTATTAATGAAAATTTTTTCAATTGCTGGATCTAATAACCAGGCTGTTGCGGAAGTACTAATCGCAACTAATACTGATAGTAGGGCAGCCAAAATTATTTTAATTATAAATTTGCTAGTATATTGATTATAAAGTCTCTTAAAAATAGCACTGTTATTCATTTATATCCTAAATTAGTTTTCCAACAAAAATATTTATTAGCACCAGCATTCCTAAAAAATTATTACTTTTAAATTTATTTAAACAATTAAGTGTGTTTGAAATATCTAATTTTTTAATTTGGAAAATAAAAAGTTGAATTGTTGGTAAGATCAAAAAAATAAAATAGTAAAATTTAAAATTCATCTTTATTCCTACAAAAATCAATGAGACAATAAAAATCGAATAGCAAAATTGTAAAAACTTTTTTGGATCATTCTTAAATTTAATTGAAGTTGATTTTACTCCTATAATTTCATCATCTTTAATATCTTGAAATCCATATATTGTGTCGTAGCCGAGTGTCCAAAATATGGCTCCCACATAAAAAGCTATAGAAACTAAAGATATATCGTTAGATACAGAGATCCAAGCTAAGACTAGACCATAATTAAATGTAATTCCTAAAAATAATTGTGGCCAGTAAGTAATTCTTTTCATCAAAGGATAAGTGAATGCTAATGGCATTGATAATAGAGCCATGTAAATTGTAAATTTGTTAAAATTTATTAATATTAAAAAGGCTAATCCACATAATACAATTGAATAAATTAAAGCAAGTTTTACTGATACCTTGCCAGATGCTATAGGTCTATTTTTTGTACGTTCAACTTTTTGGTCAAAATTCTTATCGGCTATATCATTTACTATACACCCCGCTGAACGCATCAAAATTGATCCAGTTAGAAATAGCAAACTAAAAAAAAAATAGTTATTTAAAGAAGAATTAAAATCATAAACCAATGTTAGTCCCCAAATGCAGGGCCAAAATAACAACATAAAACCGATTGGTTTTTTTAATCTTGTTAATTCAATAAATAAGTTTAATTGGTTCATAATTTACTTGTAAATAACAAAGGCTAGATTCATAATCAAATTGATTCGTATGAATATAGATTACACAGTCACAGCCCTTATGTTTCCGGCAATTCCTTTATTAATGAGTGTGTATAGTAATAGATTTCATTCTTTGAGTATTTTAATTCGTCAGCTTCATGATGAACATGTATACGAAAAACACATCCCTCCAGAATGGAAAAAACAATTTATTAACCTGAGTGGCAGAATAACTTTATTAAGGTGGACAATCTTATTTGCGTCTTTTGGGTTTCTTTTTAATATGTTGACTGTATTTGCCCTTTACCTAGACGAAGTTTTTTTAGCTAGAGTAATTTTCGGATCTTGTTGTCTATCAATGATTGTATCTATCATTTTTTTTATAAGAGAAATTCAAATATCAACGAATGCTCTTAAACTCCATATGTCGGATATGGATGTTGATGTTAATTAGGGATTAATACAGCTGGGCCTAAAATTTTTCTTCCTTCAAGATCTTGATGAGCTTGAACAACTTCGTCTAGCTTATACTTTTTAAAAATTTTAATTTTTACTTTACCAGAGCTAATTTTTTCAAACATTGTTGTTGATGCTTCATCTAATTCTTCTCTCGTTGAAAGGTATTGTTGCATAGAGGGCCTTACAAGATATAGCCCTTTAGGCTGAATTACTTTTGGCACATTAATATCTGACAATGGTCCCGATGCATTTCCAAATGAAACCATCATACCTCTCACAGCTAAACACTCTATAGATCCATCTAATGTATCTTTACCAACACCATCGTATACAACAGGAACACCTTTACCATTTGTAATTTCTAAAACTTTTTTTGCAAAATTTTCTTTATTATAATTTATTACGTGATCGTAACCATTTTCTTTCGCTATATTTACTTTTTCATCTGATCCAACTGTACCTATAACAGTACACCCTAAACTTTTCGCCCACTGCCCAAAAATCTGACCAACACCACCAGCAGCTGCATGAAATAAAATTGTTTCGCCAGATTTAACTGGATAAGTTTTATGCAAAAGATAAAAAGTTGTTAAACCTTTTGTCATTAAAGTTGCAGCTATTTCAAGATCAATACCATTTGGTACTTTTACTAAATTCTTAGTTGGGTAGTTTCTGTGTGAACAATATGAACCTAAAGGAATACCTGCGTAAGAAATTTTATCACCAACTTTAAAGTCTTTTACATTATTCCCTACATCAGTAATAACTCCAGCACCTTCTAAACCTAAACCAATTGGTAGTTTTAAGGGGTATAGGCCTGATCGATGGTAAGTATCAATGTAGTTAAGACCAATTGCTTTTTGTTCAATGGTTACTTGATCAGGACCCGGTTTATCTAAAGATATATCTTTAACTTCTAAAACATCAGGTCCACCAGTTTTATTAATTTCTACAGCTTTCATAATTTATTTTACAAATGTACCATTATGATAATCTTGAACTGCTTGCAAGATTTCTGCTTTAGTATTCATCACAAATGGTCCACCTCTAGCTATTTCCTCATTTATTGGTTTACCCGAAATCACTAAAAACTTTGCATTTGATTTGGTTTTAACACTTAAATCTTCACCTCTAGTTAGTAATATTAGAGTACTATCTATAACTTGATCGTGTTTATCTTTTCCAATCTCTATTTCACCATTAATTAAATAAATAAACGTATTGTGAGTTGATGGTAATTTAAAATTGAACTCTTTATCTTTGTTTAATTCTACATCAAAATAAACTGGCTCAACATTGTGTCCTTTAACAGGACCTTCAGCTTTTTCAAATTTTCCAGCTATTACTTTTACTTGTTTATCATCATCTTTATGAACACTCATTTTATCAGCATCAATATAAAGATATTCAGGTTTACTCATTTTTAATTTAGCAGGCATGTTAATCCACAATTGAAATCCATGAAGTCTTCCTTCTTTCATAGCAGGCATTTCTGAATGAATGATCCCACTTCCTGTTTTCATCCACTGGACATCTCCTGCAGTCATTCTACCTTCACCACCGGTACTATCTTTATGCTCAAAATCTCCAGCCAACATATAAGTAACTGTTTCAATTCCTCGATGAGGGTGAGGTGGAAAACCTGCTATATAATCTTCACTATTTTCTGATCCAAATTCATCAAGCATTAAAAAAGGATCAAAATAATTTGGCTCAACACCAATACTTCTTTTTAATTTTACTCCAGCACCATCAGAAGCAGGGATAGGCTCAATAATTTTACTAACTTCAATATTTTTCATATTTCGTAAATAAGAATTTTTTATAATATATCAAGTAACTTACCAAGATCTTTGATTTGATGTTTTGGGACATAATCTAGATTATCAAAAGTATTGTTGCTTCTATTAACCCAAATAGAATTATAACCATAGTTTCCACCACCTGAAATATCCCAAGTGTTTGCACTTAAAAAAGCAACTTCATTTTTTCTAATATTATATTTTTTAATTGGTATATCGTAAACTTTAGAGTCTGGTTTATAAACTCCGACCTCTTCAATTGAAAAGAGATCATCAAATAAATTATCTAAATTGTTGCTTTTAACTAATTGATCAAGAAGGGCAGGTGTCCCATTTGAAAGAATAGCAAGTTTAAAATCTTTTTCTTTTAATGATTTTAAAACTTCAGGAACTTCTTTAAATGGTGAAAGAATTTTATAAAGATCTAATAACTCATTTCTCATTGAAGAATCTATCTTATAAGCTTTCATAGATTTATCTAAACTGTCTTCTGTCACTTGCCAAAAATCCTTATGACGTTTCATTAAACTTCTTAGCCAAGTATATTCTAATTGTGTTGTTCTCCAATAATTGGCGAAACCTTCCCACTTATCACCTATTTTATCTTTACATTTTTCAGCAGCTGAATTGACATCAAATAAGGTGCCGTAAGCATCAAAAATTATTGCTTTAATATTTTTCATAAACTAACTTATCAATATGAGTAACATTAGATTATTTTATTCAAAAAGTTTATCTCTTAATTTGACTGACAAACTTGATAAATCTCAATCACACTATGTTTCAAAAGTTATGAGACTTAAAGAGAAAGAAGTTTTTTCTCTTTTTAATAGTAGTGGCGAATGGGAAGCGAAAATCGCAAATATCACTAAAAGCATAGTTGAATTTAATGTTACGAAACAATTAAGACAGAAAGAAAATACCATTGATCTCTGGCTGGCTTTCTCCCCAATCAAATCAAATTACTTTAATTTTATGATCCAAAAAGCTACAGAGCTTGGGGTAACTAAGTTTTTACCAATTATCTTTGAAAGAACCATTGTCAGGAAGATTAATAAAGAGAGATTGGAAAAAGTAATCATAGAAGCTGCCGAACAATCAAACAGAATAACTGTTCCATCAATTGAAGAGCCTCAAAAATTAAAAAGCTTTCTAAATAATGATATGGATTTAATTTTTACTGATCTCAACACTACTAATACAAAAATTGACATTAAAAAGTTAACCACCAAGCCTACTTGCGTAATCATAGGACCAGAGGGAGATTTTTCTGAGGAGGAGAGGGAAGAGATTCTTAAATTTAGTGGTGTTCAGCCTATTAAAATCAATGAAAACATATTGAGATCTGAAACGGCTGTAATTTCTGCTCTATCAATCATAAATTACGCCATTAATTGATATTTTGTCGCTAAAAGTAAAAGTGTATTTTTTTAAAAGACACTCTATATAGGTAAAAAAAATGAAAAAGTTTTTATATATATTTCTAACATTCTTTATCACTTCAAGCGCATTCGCTAATCAACCTGTCGATTGGCAGCTAGGTTTTCAAAAGGCTGCTTCCGAGACAATGAGAGATATAGTTAATTTCCATGATAAATTGTTGTTACCAATTATAATAGCAATCAGTGTTTTTGTTCTATTTCTGATGGTTTATGCTTGTATAAGATTTAGAGCTTCAGCAAATCCAGTTCCATCAAAAAGAACTCATAATGTTGCTGTTGAAGTTTTATGGACTTTGATCCCGTGTTTAATTCTGATCGTGATGGCGGTTCCATCATTTAAAATTTTATACAAACAAGACGCAATTCCAAAGGCAGACATAACTGTAAAAGCTATAGGATACCAATGGTACTGGGGATATGAGTATCCTGACGAAAATATTTTCTTTGACTCTTACATGATCGAAACTAAAGACTTAAAAGAAAATGAGCCAAGACTTTTAGCTGTAGATAATGAACTGGTTGTTCCAGTTAATAAAGTTGTTAAGGTAATGATCACTGCCAATGATGTTCTGCATGCGTGGGCACTTCCTTCATTTGGAGTAAAACGAGACGCTGTACCTGGAAGAATAAATGAAACTTGGTTTAAAGCAGAAAAAGTTGGAACTTATTATGGTCAATGTTCTGAATTATGTGGAATTAAACACGCGTTTATGCCAATTGAAGTTAGAGTTGTAACTGAAGAAGAATATCAAGACTGGTTGTTAGACGCTAAAGTCAAATTTGCAAAAGAAATTAATGAAGAAGATCAATTTAAAAAACTAGCGAGCAAATAACATGTATACACAAACAGCATCACACGACGATCATCATACACCAACAGGTTGGAAGCGTTGGGCATATTCAACTAACCATAAAGATATTGGAACAATGTATCTAATATTTGCAATTATTGCAGGTGTGATTGGTACTGCATTCTCAGTTTTAATGAGAATGGAATTGATGCATCCTGGTGATGGAATTTTAGGTGGAAATTATCATTTATATAACGTCTTAGTTACTGGTCATGGTTTGATCATGATTTTCTTTATGGTTATGCCAGCAATGATTGGTGGATTTGGAAATTGGTTTGTTCCAATTATGATTGGGGCACCTGATATGGCTTTTCCTAGAATGAACAACATTTCATTTTGGTTACTACCGACATCATTCATTTTATTAATAATGTCAATTTTCATGGATGGCCCTCCGGGTCAAACAGGTGTTGGTGGTGGATGGACTATTTATCCTCCTTTATCATCTACAGCTGGTCAACCAGGTCCGGCAATGGATTTTGCAATTTTAAGTCTACACTTAGCTGGGGCCTCTTCAATTTTAGGTGCAGTAAACTTTATTACTACAATTTTAAATATGAGAACACCTGGCATGACACTTCATAAAATGCCATTATTTGCTTGGTCAATTTTAGTAACTGCTTTCTTATTATTATTATCATTACCAGTTTTAGCAGGAGCAATTACGATGCTTCTTACAGATAGAAACTTTGGAACAGCTTTCTTTGATGCTCAAACTGGTGGAGACCCAGTTCTATTCCAACATTTATTTTGGTTCTTTGGTCACCCGGAAGTTTATATTTTAATTTTACCAGGTTTTGGAATGATTAGTCATATTGTTTCAACATTTTCTAGAAAACCAGTTTTTGGATACTTAGGAATGGCTTATGCAATGGTTGCAATTGGAATAGTTGGTTTCGTTGTTTGGGCTCACCATATGTATACAGTTGGTTTAAGTACAGATACTAAAGCATACTTTTTAGCTGCAACTATGATTATTGCAGTTCCAACCGGTATAAAAATATTTTCATGGATAGCAACTATGTGGGGTGGTTCGATTTCTTTTAAAACTCCAATGGTTTGGGCTTTAGGATTTATATTTTTATTTACTGTAGGTGGAGTTACTGGAGTAGTTCTAGCAAATGCTGGTGTGGATACTGCAATGCATGATACCTACTACGTTGTTGCTCACTTTCATTATGTGTTATCTTTAGGAGCTGTATTTGCCATCTTCGCTGGTTTTTATTACTGGTTTGGAAAAATGACTGGTTACGAGTACTCAGAGTGGATGGGTCAATTACATTTTTGGTTAACGTTTATTGGAGTAAACTTGGTTTTCTTCCCACAACACTTTTTAGGTCTTGCAGGAATGCCAAGAAGATATGCTGACTACCCAGATGCTTTTGCTGGATGGAATTACATTTCGTCAATTGGTTCTTATATTTCAGTAATTGGATTGGTAGTATTTTTTATTAACCTTGCTTATGCGTTTTATAAGAAAAAGGCTGCAGCACAAAACCCATGGGGAGAAGGCGCCACAACTTTAGAATGGACTGTGCCATCTCCACCTAATTTTCATACTTTTGAAGAATTACCAAAGTTTGAAGATGAAG
>CACGMR010000022.1 GCA_902574215.1 uncultured Pelagibacteraceae bacterium | reverse complement strand
TTTGAAGATTTAAAGTCTCTTCCAGGAATTGGAGATTATACAGCTAGTGCAATTTCTGCAATTGCATTCAATGAACCAATAATTCCTCTAGATGGTAATATTGAAAGAGTGCTAAAGAGATACTTATTTTTAAAAAAACAAGATCAAATAAAAAAGGAAAATTTACACGAGAAGAAAAAAATCTTTGGAACATCTTTCAAGAGGTCTAGTGATTATGCTCAAGCTTTAATGGAATTAGGAGCGCTAATTTGTAAACCTGTTAGTCCTGATTGTAAGAACTGTCCATTAGTAAAAAAATGCAAATCATTTAAAAATAAAAATTTTGATCTAGTAAAATTTAAAAAAAAAGACAAAGAAACTTTTTATAAGTTAAATGTTTATAAAAAAAATAATCATTATTTATTAATAAAAAATAACAAATTTAATTTTTTAAAAAATTTTAATATCTTCCCAATGGAGGAAGTTAATAATCCTAAAAATTTTAATAAAGATTTGAATTTTAAAATGTCTAATATGAATATGAACATTAAAATTGAATTTAAAAATAAATATAGTTTAAATAAAAATAATTATTGGATTAATCCAACAAAGCTTCAAAATTATACTCTGCCAACATTTACAAAAAAGATAGTAAAATTTTTAGAAAGTTATAAATGAAAAAAATAGCAATAATTGGCGCTGGAATTTCTGGTTTGTATATTGCCAATTTATTCAAAGATCATAAGGATTATCAGGTTACGATTTATGAAAAAAGGAATTCAATAGAAATGGAAGAAGGCTATGGAATTCAGTTGTCGGTAAATAGCGTAAAGCTTTTAAATAAAATAGGCTTTGCTTCTCTCGCTGATGAGGAAAAATTTAATCCAAAAAAAATTGATTTTTATGAAACTAAAAATTCAAAAAAAATTTGTGACTTAGACATTTCAAAATTTAATTCTGAAGATTGTAAATACACAACATTGAAAAGATCAAAATTACTTCAATTTTTAAAAAAACAAATAAACGAAAACATAATTAAATATAACCACAGTATTGAACAGATTGATTACGATAAAGATTCAATAAAATTAATATTTGATAAAAATAAAATAATTTGCGATTACTTAATTATTTCAGACGGTGTGTTTTCTAAGGGGAAGTCATTAATCTCAACCAATAAATCAAAACCAATTTACAATGATACGATTGCTATTAGGGGCAGTATATCGAGAGAAAATCTTCAAAATATAAATGAAGAAAATATTTCTTTGTTTTTAGGAGCGAATTTTCATTATGTTGTTTATCCAATTAATAATGATAAAAATTTAAATTTTATTGGCATTTTAAAACATAAATTAAATTCAAATGAGCAAGCGAACTACAATCTTTTTACCGAGAGTTCTTTTATAAAAAATATTAAATTTAAATTATCTCAAAAAGTTTCTCAAAGTTTTTTGGAAAGTCTTCAAAATATTAAATTATTTCCAATATTTGTAAGTAAAAATTTATATAATCCTCCAAAAAATATATTCCTTGTTGGGGATGCATTTTTTGCTTTTTCACCTTCATTTGCGCAGGGAGCTTCCCAATCTATTGAGGGAGCTAATGAATTATATCAATGTTTAATTAATAATAATAATTTTTATGATATTAGAGTAAAGAGAGTTAAAATGATTAACAGCAGATCTAATTTCAATCAATTTGCCTTCCATTTATCAAATCCAATTATGATCTTATTCAGAAATATTTTTTTAAAACTTTTAACTAATAATAAAAAATTTTTACAAAGTTATTTGGGTAAAATTTATAAAAGTTAATTTTTAGAAATTAATCTTTGTCTTAGATAATCAATAGGATAAGTTCGTCCATTTATATCACAATGCCAAAAAGTCCATCCATTGCAACTTTCAGCTCCTAAAATAGTAGCTGCAACTTTGTGTATAGAGCCCTCTGCTTGATTATGTTTTATACTACCATCAGCCATAATTCTGGCTGTTATTTTTTTCTTATTATCAAAAATATTAGTTCCAGGTTTAATTATTCCAAGCTCAACTAATGAACCAAAAGGAATTCTTGGTTTTGATCTATTATTTTTAAGCGTATCTAATAAGTCGTCCTCAATAGGCTTTGTAGCTTTTATGCGTTGCTCAGCAGCTTTAAAATAATTTTTTTCTTTTTCTATTCCAAAATAATTTCTTCCTAGTTTTTTTGCTACTGTAGCCGTTGTTCCTGATCCTAAAAAAGGGTCAAGTATGAGGTGATTTTTATTAGATGTAGCTAGTAAAATTCTATGTAATAGTGCTTCTGGTTTTTGTGTAGAGTGAATTTTTTTTCCATCCTTTTTGAGTCTTTCAGAACCATTGCATATTGGAAGATCCCAATTAGATCTCATTTGCAAATCATCATTTAAGCATTTTAAAGATTGATAATTGAATGTGTATTTTGATTTTTCACTTTTAGAAGCCCATATCAAAGTTTCATGAGCGTTAGTAAAACGTGTTCCTCTAAAGTTTGGCATTGGATTATTTTTATTCCAAATGACATCGTTTAAAATCCAGAAACCTAAATTTTGGATTGCCGCGCCAACTCTAAAAATATTATGGTAGCTTCCTATAACCCAAATTGCTCCATCTTTTTTTAAAATTCTTTTACATTCACTAAGCCATTCATAAGTGAAATCATCATATTTTTTAAAATTTTCAAATTGATCCCACTTATCATTTACCCCACTAACCTTTGATCTATCGGGTCTAGTTAATTCACTTTTTAATTGTAAGTTGTAAGGAGGGTCAGCAAAAATTAAATCAAAAGTTTCACGTGGAATTTTTTTTAATTCTTCGAGACTATCTCCATTAATTATTTTATTTTTGAAATCAGTTTTCATTTGTAAAAATTAATTAGACTCCAAATGGATTCTACGGTCAACCTGAGATTGAAAAATTTGGATTCGATTAGTGTTTATAAATTAGAAGGTAACTAGATGTAGTGTTAATTTATTTTAGAAATTGGTGAAAAAGTTTTTCTATGATGTTTAGTAATACCTAATTTTTTCAAAGCTTTTAAGTGCTGTTTTGTTCCGTACCCAAAGTTTTTATCCCAATCATAGCCTTTATTTTTTTTTGATAAGTTAGTTATAAATTTATCCCTTGATACTTTTGCAATTATAGAAGCTGCCGAAATAGAGGGGATTTTTTTATCTCCTTTAATAACTGATTTTAAATTATAATTTTCTATCTCTGGAGCTTTATTTCCATCTATCAGGATGTGTGTTGGTTTTTTCTTAAGTTTTTTTATAGCTCTTTTCATAGCCAGCAAACTTGCTTGTAGTATATTCAGCTTTTCTATTTCTTTGACAGAAGCTTTGCCTATGGACCAAGTAGAATTTTTTTTTATATATGTACATAGATACTCTCTATCTTTTTTACTTAATGATTTTGAATCTTTTAATAACTTTTGATTAATTGATTTTTTTAAAATTACTGCTGAAGCATAAACAGGCCCAATTAAACTACCTCTACCAACCTCATCAACTCCAGCAATTATCTTCATCAAATTTTTAACTTAAGATCTTTGATTTTATCTCTAATTTTCTTTAAATCTTCCCATGAGTGTTTTTTATTTTCTGGAAAACGGATTAAGTAAGATGGATTAAAAGTTATCATTAAAGGGAATGTTTTGTTTTTTAAAATCACTTCCTTCCAATTTCCTCTTTCAGTAGTTATTTTTTCACTTATTCCTGTTACAGCCTCCATTGCCGAACTACCCATCAAAACAATAATCTTTGGGTTTATAATCGATATATGCTCCTTCAAAAATACTGAGTATCTTTTAATTTCAGTTGAGGTTGGTTTTCTGTCATCAGGTGGTCTAAAATTGATTGCATAACTGGTGTAAATATTTTGTCTCTTAATATTGATGGCTATAAGCATTTTGTTAAGAAGTTCGCCAACTTCTCCTCTAAATGGGACACCTAATTTTTCTTCTTCAGTCCCAGGAGACTCTCCAATTAACATTAAAGGGCTATTTATATTTCCCTCACCTAAAATGATTTTGTTTGAATTTTCTTTCAATTTACAATTTTCAATTGAATTTATTTGATCTTTTAAATTTTTAAGTAATTCTTCTTTATTAATTTGCAGGGTGCCATTGTTCGTTTCTAAAATATTAAATCTATTTATTGGCTTATCTGCGAATATAAATTTTGGCTCAATAGTATTAATTAGTTCTTGGTTTAATTTGGTATTTTGATTTATAACTTTTTTAGTCATAGTATGGTTACATGTTCCTAAAATTTCTAAAATTAGTACTATTAATATTTATATCTTATCAGACACCTTTGTATTCTAAAAGTGCTACTTTTAATGATTTCAACTCAAGAGATTTATCAAATTATTTTTCTGGAATTATTGCATTTGAAAATCGAGATAATTCTGAAGCTTTAAAATTTTTTAACTTAACCAAAGTATTAATTAACAAACATGACAGTTATTTAAAAAGATATGTTAACTCTTTAGTTTTAGATAACAAAGTACCTCAAGCAATTAATGTATTAAATAACAATGCAAACAAATCTAATTCAGATTTTTATGATGCTTATATAATTTTAATAATTGACAGTTTAAAAAAAAATAACTTTAAAAAGGCTGACGAATATTTAACACAAAGTTTAAAATTTCAAGATGAAGATAGGATAAACCTAGTTATATTTGAAACTCTAAAACAGTACATTTATACATTTAAAAATAAAAAAATATTAGATAACAAAAAAAATTTTGGGAACCTGTCTCTTATAGCTGAGACATTCCAAAGATGTTATATTGAAGATAAAAGAACCTCATCATTTTTTCTTAATTTAATAAATAATCAACAAGGTGATTATTCAAGATACATTTTCTTTTATCTTAATCATTTAATTGACAACAACAAATTAAATGAAGCAAGATTAGTTGTTGAGCAAATTGATTATATTAATTCAACACTTTTACTTTCACAAAGTAAAAGGTGGGTAGATAAAGAAAAATTCGAGGATTTTGGAAAAATTTTTTCATGCAAAGATCATAATGATCTTGTAAGTGAGTTTTTATTTTTGATCTCTAATCTTTATTCTTCTCAGGATAATTTTGAAAAATCAAATTTTTATTTAAATTTGTCAAACTATTTAAATCCTAAGTTTGAATTTAATTTGTCATTGGTTGCAGAAAATTTTTATCTTAATGATGAATTTGACAAAGTAAAAAAGATTTTAAAAAACTTTAAAAAAGAAGATGAATTTTATTATTGGTTTAGATTAAAAAAAGAAGCTCAAATAATAATTCAAGAGCAGGATTATGAAAACGGAATTAAATATATAGATTTAAAATTTAATAAAATTCAAAATCCAAATATAAAAATGATTTTTGATTTAGCCAATTTTTATAAAAATTCTAAAAATTATGAAAAGGCAATAGATCGTTATACGGAAATTATTTTAACACTAGATGACAATTCACTTATTAAATCAGATGTATTGTATCGAAGAGGTGGTAGTTATGAAAGAATGGGCAATTATGAAAAGTCAGATGAAGATTTATTGCATGCGCTTAAAATTGATCCTAGTGATGCATATATTTTAAATTACCTTGCTTACTCTTGGTTAGAGCGTGATTATAAAATTAATGAAGCAATGGATATGTTGAAAACAGCATATGATTTAAAAAGCAATGACCCATATATTATTGATTCAATTGGATGGGCTTATTTTTTAATAGAGGATTATGTAGAAGCAGAAAAGTATTTAAAAAGAGCTGTAGAATTAATGCCAGATGACCCAATCGTGAATGATCATTATGGAGACATTTTGTGGAAATTAAATCGAAAAATTCAAGCAAGATATTTTTGGAACAACGTTTTAACTTTTGATGACACCGAAGACGATATGAGAAAAAAAATCAATATTAAAGTAATTGAAGGTCTTAAAAATTCCTAAATGAAAATTAATAAAATTAAATCTAATGCAAAGTTAAATTTAGCACTAAATATCACTGGAAAAAAAAAGGTTTTACATAAAATTGAAAGTATAATTGGTTTCATAGATTTACATGATGTTATTTCGATAAATCAGCATAATGGAAAAAAACATCATATTTCTTTTTATGGAAAGTTTTCTAAAAATATTGGAAAAAAAAATACTGTTCAAAAATTATTTCAAATATTAGATAAAGAAAATTTATTAAAAAATAAAAAATTTAAAGTTAAAATTAAAAAATTAATCCCTCAAGAAGCTGGGTTAGGTGGGGGATCGATGAATGCAGCTAGTGTGTTTAATTATCTGGTTAAAAAAAAAATTATTAATCCTAATCATCAAAAAACTCGAAGTATCTGTGACTTAGTTGGTTCTGATGTAATTTTAGGCACCATTTCATCCAGCTGTGTGTTGTCATCAGGTGGTATAATAAAAAAGATTTACAATACTCCAAAATATTACTCTACTTTAGTAAAGCCTAATTTTGGGTGCTCAACTAAAAAAATATACTCAGCTGTTCGAAAGTATACAAAATCAAAATATAACAAACCTAAAAAAAACATGTTTGGAGTAAAATATTTGATTGATCAACAAAATGCCCTTGAAACAATAGCACTTAAAAAATATCCAAAACTTAAAAAAATAAAGTTGTTCTTAGAAAGTATAAATAATCCATTATTTGTAAGAATGACTGGTTCAGGATCAACAATTGTTGCCTATTATAATTCATTAAAGAGTTGTAAATTGGCAAAAGCTAAATTTAAAAGAAAATATAAAAATTATTGGTGTGTTACAGCAAAAACTATATGAATTTTATATTTTTATGTTATAGGAAGCTAGTATTGGGGCGTAGCCAAGCGGTAAGGCACGGGTTTTTGGTACCTGCATCCTAGGTTCGAATCCTAGCGCCCCAGCCATTTATGAAAAATTTTTTAGATAAATTTTTTTCCCGATCAAAAAATCTTGATTATATCAGTCAAAATTTAAAACAAATTACTTTAACAACTCCCACAAATAAAATTTTTGAAGCAATTAATAATTTTTCAGAGAAAAGTGAAATCAGATATGTAGGCGGGTGTGTAAGAAAAGTGATAAAAAAAGAAAATGTTGATGATATTGACCTAGCAACAAATTTAACTCCCCCGGAAGTTTGTGAGGCTCTTAAAAACAAACAAATAAGTTATTATGAAACAGGAATTGAACACGGAACTATAACCGCAATAATTGACGATTATAAATATGAAATTACTTCTTTAAGGAAAGACGTCTCAACTGATGGAAGACATGCTGAAGTAGAATTCTCTTTAGATTGGAAGGAAGATGCCTCTAGAAGGGATTTTACTATCAATTCAATTTATGCAGATGGCGATGGTAATTTATTTGATCCATTTAACGGCAAAAAAGATTTGGAGGAGGGTTATATTAATTTTATTGGCAATGCGGAAAAAAGAATTCAAGAGGATTATTTACGTATTTTGAGGTATTTAAGATTTTATTTAAATTACTCAAATCATAACCACCAGCCAGAAATAATAAAAAATATAAAAAAAAATATTGATGGAATTTCAAATATATCACCTGAAAGATTAATCGATGAACTAAAAAAAATAACTGGTTCAAATGGATTTTTAAAACTCTTTAATGATAAAGAAAGTTTAGAACTAATAGAAATAATTTTCCCTCAATTAAAGAATATTAAAAATTTTAAAAAACAAAATTCTTATGCTACAGAGAATTTTTTAAAAATTGACTTTATATTCTTAATTGCGCTTTTAGTGATTGATGGAACTGATAATGCTGATTATTTTCTTTATAAATTTAAAATATCTAACAAAGATAAGAAAAGATTAAAATTGATAGATCTTTTTTATAGAGAAAAAGTAACTTTAAACAACTTTACAGAGAAAAACTTGAATAAATTTTTTTATTTTAATGGGCGACAGGCTGTAATAGATGTAATTAATTTTAAAATATTTATCTCAAACAAAGTAGAGAAAAAACTAATCAAACTATTAGATACTTATAAAGAGAAAGTAATTCCAACTTTGCCAATAGGAGCTGATCTATTAATGTCTAAATTTCAAATTCCTGAAGGTAAAACTTTAGGTAATAAATTAAAAAGGATAGAAGAAACTTGGGTTCAAAACGGATTTCAAATTTCAGATAAGCAATTACAACAAATAGTTAAAAGTTAAATATATTTAACGTCTTTAATTTCAAAATTTTTTACACCAGAGGGTGTATTTATTTCAACTAAATCACTTTTATTTTTTCCAATCAAACCTTTGCCAATTGGTGATTGAAAGAAAATTAGTTTTTGTTTTAAATCTGCCTCATCTCTTCCAACAATTTTATAATTAATTTTTTCACCAGTATCTAAATCTTCTAAATAAACTGTAGATCCGAAAATTACTTTTCCTTCATTGTTTAGTTTTGTAACGTCAATAACATTTGCTCTTGCAATAATATCGTTAATTTCTGTAATTCTTCCCTCATTATGAGATTGTTCTTCTTTAGCTGCATGATATTCAGCATTTTCTTTAAGGTCTCCATGAGATCTCGCTTCAGCAATTGCGGCTACTATCTCAGGTCTTTTTTTTTCTTTTAAAAAAACTAATTCTTCTTTTAGTTTATTTAAACCGTTTAATGTTATTGGCTCTTTATCCATCTTTTTATTTCCATTTTGCAATCGGAGGTAATGACATCAAAATTCCTTCAACATTACCACCAGTTTGTAGCCCAAATTTTGTTCCTCTATCATAGAGCAAATTAAATTCTGCGTATCGACCTCTTTTAATATACTGAAACTCTTTATCTTTTAAAGTCCATTTTCTTTTTATTTTTTTTTTAATTATTTCATTAAATAGCATTTGAAATGTAACACCAACATCTCTGACAAATTTAAAGTCATTTTCAAAATTATCATTTTTATAGTCAAAAAAGATTCCACCTATACCTCTTGCTTCTTTTCTGTGAGGTAAATAAAAATATTCATCACACCAATTTTTATATTTTTTATAATAATTTTTATTATGTCTATCGCACATTGCTTTTAATATTTTATGAAAGTTTTTCTTCTCTTTTTCATCTTTTATTGCTGGGGTTACATCCATACCTCCACCAAACCAATTCTTTGTTGTACAAATAAATCTGGTATTAAAATGCATTGCAGGAATATGGGGATTTTGCATGTGCATAACTATTGATATTCCTGATGCCCAAAATCTAGGATCTTTACTTGCGCCCGGTATATTTTTTTGAAATTGCTTAGGAAATTTTCCATAAACCTTTGAAAAATTTACTCCTACTTTTTCAAAAATTTTTCCATTTTTAAGAATTCTATATTCACCACCACCCTCATCTTTTTTAATGCTTCTATTCCAAGAAGTTGATTGAAAATTTACTTTGTTTTTTTCAATTTTTAAAATGTCGTCACATATTGCATTTTGTAATAGCTTAAACCAATTACTCGCCAAGTCTTTTTTGATTGAAATATCCATTTTATATTAATTCTATCTGACGCAAACTTTCTGCCAAAACAATGGCAACAGACGATGCAATATTAAGAGATCTTACTTGGTTATTCATTGGTATTTTTAAACGATTTTTAATAATTTTATGAACCTTTTCGGGTACCCCAGCACTTTCTCTTCCAAACAAAATAGTATCATCAGGCTTAAATTTAAATTTAGTATAATTTATTGAACCCTTAGTTGTCATCAATACGACTCTCTGTTTTTTCTTTGCCTCAAAAAATTTTTCCGAACTTTCATAGAACTCTATTTGACTATAGTCCATATAGTCCATAACCACTCTTTTAAAACGTTTGTCTGATAATAGAAAGCCACATGGTTCAATTATTTCTAATTTAGCACCCATACAAGCACATGTTCTTATGATTGCAGCAGTATTCTGAGGTATATCAGGCTCGTACAAAGCTATTTTGGGTCCTAAAATTGTTGAATTATGTGTCATTCTTTCAGTAGTAAAATAATTATTTTATATTATATGAATTCGTATATTAACTATTTTAAATCAAAAAGAGATAATAATTAAAGCTACTAAAAGTGTCTGAAAAAAAAACAAAAAGAAGAGATTTTTTATTTACGGCTACCACAGCTGTAGGAGCTGTTGGTGCCGCTGCAGTAGTGTGGCCAATGATAGATCAAATGAATCCAGATGCTTCTGTTAAAGCACTAGCTAGTACAGAGGTTGATGTAAGTTCATTAACACCTGGAAATACATTGACTGTTTTATGGAGAGGGAAACCAGTATTTATAAGAAGAAGAACTCAAGAAGAAATTGATGAAGCAAGATCTGTGAAGATGGAGGATTTAATTCATCCTGAAAAAGATGAAGATAGAGCAAAAAACCCTGAGTGGCTTGTTATGTTAGGTGTATGTACTCACCTTGGATGTGTACCTCTAAATGATAAAGGTGACTATAATGGTTGGTTCTGTCCATGCCATGGATCCCATTATGATACTTCTGGAAGAATTAGAAAAGGACCAGCACCTTGGAATATGGAAGTTCCCAAATATGAATTTGTTAACGCCAATACAATTAAAATTGGATAAAGAAAAAAGAGAAAAAAATGAGTGACCACGATTACAGACCAAAATCGAAAGTAGGGCAATGGTTCAATGATCGATTGCCACTATTAACTCTAGCAAATCATTTAACAGATTACCCAACACCTAAAAATTTAAACTATTGGTGGACATTTGGTGGAATTTTAACTTTTTGTTTAATCACTCAAATTGTAACAGGATTAACTCTTGCAATGCATTATATTGCTCATGCTGATATGGCTTTTGAAAGTGTAGAGCACATCATGCGTGATGTTAACTATGGATGGTTAATTAGATATATTCATGCAAACGGCGCTTCAATGTTTTTCTTAGCTGTTTATATTCATATCTTTAGATCTTTGTTTTATGGCTCTTATAAATCTCCAAGAGAAATAATATGGATTTTAGGAATAATAATTTATTTATTAATGATGGCTGCAGCCTTTATGGGTTATGTGTTGCCATGGGGTCAAATGAGTTTTTGGGGAGCAACAGTTATTACAAATTTGTTTAGTGCTATTCCTCTGGTAGGTGAGGGAATAGTTACTTGGTTATGGGGCGGTTATTCAGTTGACAACCCTACGTTAACTAGATTTTTTACTTTGCACTATTTAATTCCATTTTTAATTTTAGGATTAGTTGTTTTACACATATGGGCTTTACATGTTCCTGGTAACAACAATCCAGTTGGAATTGATATTAAAAAACCTTCAAAGGATACAGTTCCGTTCCATCCTTATATTGTAATTAAAGATGGTTTTGCTTTATTAATGTTCATGATTGTTTTTGCTTTCTTTGTATTTTATGCACCAAATATTTTAGGACATGCAGACAATTATATAGAGGCTAACCCAATGGTAACACCTGCACATATTGTTCCTGAATGGTATTTGCTACCTTTTTATGCAATATTAAGATCAGTTCCTGATAAATTGCTAGGAGTTGTGGCTATGTTATCTGCAATATTAATTTTAGCTGTCTTACCTTGGTTAGATACCTCAAAAATAAGATCGGCAGTATTTAGACCATTATATAAACAATTTTACTGGATACTAGTTGCAGATGTTTTGATACTTGGCTATGTGGGCGCGATGCCAGCTGAAGGACTTTAGCATGAAAAAGATATGGTCACGTGTTAAATCTGAAGTTTAGTACGTCTCCATCTTTCACAATATAATCTTTACCTTCTAATCTCATTTTTCCATTAGCTTTAGAATTTACCCATCCATCATTAGTTACGAAATCTTCATAAGATATAGTCTCTGCTCTAATGAAACCTTTTTCAAAATCTGTATGAATTTCTCCTGCAGCTTTAGGAGCAGTACAATTTTTTTGTATTGTCCACGCTCTGGTTTCTTCAGGTCCAGAGGTAAAATATGTATCAAGTTCTAATATTTTATACCCCTTTTGAATTAACATACTTAAACCTGTATCTTTTAAACCAATCATATCCATGTAATTTTTTTTTTCATCATCTGCTAATTCATTTATTTGGTTTTCTATATCTGCGGAAACAATCAGGGTGTTATCTTTTCCAAATTTTTTCGATGAAGCCTTTAGTATATTTATTTCCATCCTGTACGCTTTGCTCATCTACATTACAAACAAAGATCTTTGGTTTTATTGATAAAAGACCACTTTGATTAAGTTGTTTTGTGTCAAATTGAGAATTTAATATTGATATATCTTTATCATTATTAATGCAGTCTAATGCAATCTCTAAAATCTTAAGCTGGTCTTCGTCCACATTTTTTTTTTATTATTTTTTTCAAGTCTTTTTTGAATAGATTCTAGGTCAGCTAGCATCATCTCAGTTTCAATGATCTCAAGATCTCTTATAGGGTCAACGTCTGGATTAACATTTTGAATATCATCTGAGTCAAAGCATCTAATCATATGAATAACTGCATCAACTTCTCTTATGTGGGACAGAAATTTATTGCCTAATCCTTCGCCTTTAGATGCTCCCTTCACAAGACCAGCTATATCTACAAATGAAATAGTTGTGTTAATTGTTTTTTTTGATTTTGAAACCTGTGATAATTTGTTCAATCTTTCATCTGGAACAGGGACTACTCCCACATTGGGATCTATCGTACAAAATGGAAAATTTGCAGCTTGGGCTTTGCTTGAGTTTGTTAGAGCATTGAAGAGTGTAGATTTACCCACATTAGGCAAACCAACAATTCCACATTTAAAACTCATTATTTATTATTTACAGTGCTAGAGAATAAATCTAATTTTTTGTCGATAAGTATTGAAATAGAATCTGTGATGTTATTGGTAATTTTTTCCAATCCAAGCATTTCATCCTCATCAAAATTTTGAAGAACAAAATCACCAACTTCCATTTTATCTTTTGGTTTACCAATTCCTATTCGCACTCTTGAATAATCTTTACCAATAAATTTATCTATTGATGCAATTCCGTTATGTCCTGCATCAGAGCCACCAAATTTTGCTTTTATTTTTCCAAATTCTACATCTAGATCGTCATGAAATACGATAACATCCTCAGCATCTATTTTGAAATATTCAATTAATTCTCTAATACAAATTCCAGAATTATTCATAAATGTTAAAGGTTTAATCGCATAAACTTTTTGGTCTCCCACATTACCAGTTGTTAGAAGTCCCTTGAATTTTGGTTTTTTGTTTTGAAAGTCCAAATTTTTT
>CACGMR010000021.1 GCA_902574215.1 uncultured Pelagibacteraceae bacterium | reverse complement strand
AATAATCTAAAAATTTCAAGTACAAAAAAAAATTCAAGATTATTTATTGCTTATCATTTAAATAATGTGAGATTAATTGATAACATTTGATTTTATAAAAAATACGCTCCAACACCTAAAAAAGAGACAAAACCAATTACGTCTGTAATTGTTGTCACAAAAACACTTGAGGCAATTGCAGGATCAATATTCATTTTTTTCAATGTGAATGGAACCAGTATACCAAATAATCCGGCTATGATCATTGTTAGTACCATTGATATTGCTATGATCAGTGAGAGAATACTATCTTGAAACCATATCTGTACAATAAAAGCACTTATTGCTGCAAATATAATTCCATTTAGAATACCAATAGAAAATTCTTTAAATACATTTGATGAGAAATTATTTTGAGTTAAATCATTTGTAGCTATAGTTCGTACTGTAACTGCAAGCGTTTGCATTCCAGCATTCCCACCCATCGAAGCCACAATAGGCATTAAGAAAGCCAATACAACCATTTGTTCAATGGTTGCCCCAAATAAACTAATGCACCATGTGGCTAGAAAGGCAGTAAATAAATTAAGTAAAAGCCAATTGAACCTTCTCTTTGTTTTTTTTACAACTCCATCAGTAATTTCCTCATCTCCAACTCCCGCTAATCTTAAAGCATCTTCCTCGGCTTCCTCTTTCAAAACCGTTAAAACATCATCATTCATAATCATACCAACTAATTTATTGTTTTTGTCTATAACGGCAGCTGAATTTAAATTGTAATTTTCAAATAGGTTGGCAACTTCTTCTTTATCCATTTCAACAGGGATTAATAATTGTGATTCTGACATAATTGTTGCCATTTTAGTATCACGTGGTGTTGTTAAAACTCTAGATGAAGGAACTGTGCCTATTGGTTTGAAATCTTCATTAACAATAAAAATTTCTAAAAATTCCTCAGGTAAATCTTTGTTTTCTCTTAAATAGTCAATTGTTTGACCTACTGACCAATTACTTGGTATAGCTGTAAATTCACGCTGCATAAGTCTAGCAGCGGTGTCCTCTGGGTAGCTTAAACTTTCTAATAAAGCAAATCTATCTTTTGGTGGTAAAGAACTAAGAATTGCATTTTTGTCCTCTTCAGGAACATTTTCTAATATAGATATAGCATCGTCTGACTCGAGACCCTTTAGAATACTAACTATAGAGTCTGAGGATAAAAAAGTAATAATTTCCGCTTGAATAGATTCATTTAATTCAACAAAAACATCCGGATCAATATTGAAATTATTTAATTTAATTAAACTTTCTCTATCCCCTTCGCTAAGATGTTCGATAATATCTGCAGCATCAGCAGGGTGCATTTCATTAAATGAATTAGTAATAAATTGGGCGTCATTATTAGCTATTTTACTAGTAACAACTCTTATATATTCTTTATTAAATTCAAAATTTACTTTCTTATCTTTAGTTTTTTTAGTTAAAGACATAAATCTACCTATAATTTAGATTTGCACTATTAATACATAATAAAGATAATACAAATTATAAATGAACATAGAGATCAAAAAGTCAATAAAACCAGTAAATTATTTTGATGCTATTAATATACTAGAGTCAAGATTAAAGGATTTGTATGAAAATAATGAGCAAGAATTAATTTGGACTTTGGAGCATAATGAAGTTTTTACAGGAGGAACTTCTTATAAAGAGAATGAGATTATTGATAAATCCATTAATATATTAGAAACTAATAGAGGTGGTAAAATTACTTACCATGGGCCAGGCCAATTAATTTGTTATTTTGTTTTAGATTTAAGAAAAAAAAAGGATATCAGAAAATTTATAACAATTATTGAAAAAACAATAATTCAAACTTTAAAATTTTATAAAATAGAAACTTTTCCAGATAAAGATAATATTGGAATATGGCATGAATATAATAATGAAGTTAAAAAAATTGCTGCAATAGGTATCAGAGTTAGCAAATGGATTGCCTATCATGGTTTTGCAATAAATATAAATAATGATCTGGAAAATTATAAAAAAATTATACCATGTGGTATTTCAGATAAAGGAGTAACTAATTTGAAAAATATTTTAGATCAGGATTACTCAAATCTAAATGATATATTAATTAAAAATTTTATTTCAAATTTAAAAATCTAAGTCTTTTAGATTTTAAAAGTTTTTGAAAATAATCAGGTAACAATGCTGAATAAGTATGTTTTATGTCGTTAATTTTAAATTTAATTTGGTATGAATGTAACATTAAATTTTTATTAATTCCTTTATTAGAATTTGATAATTTATATTTTGTATCTCCAAATATAGGGTTTCCAATTGCATATAATTGTTTTCTTAACTGATGTTTTCGCCCTGTAATAGGTTTTAATTCTAATAAACTTGCTTCAGAATTTTTATCAATTACTTTAAAAATTGTTTTTGCTTTTTCGATTATTTTTTTATCACCGTCGTACCTAATTAAATCATCATCCCATACACCAGATTTTCTAGTAATTTCCCCTTGGCATATGGCTAAATAGGTTTTGTGTACTTTTCTTAGTCTAAATAAAGAAGTAAGCAATTGAGCGCTTTCTCTGTTTTTAGCCATGATAAAAACACCAGAAGTATCTTTATCTAATCTATGAACAGAATATGGTTTTGTTCGCTCAAAAATTTCACTTTTAGCAAAAATATCAACTAGATTTTTTTTTGATTTAGTTCCACCTTGCACTGATATGCCTGATGCTTTGTTTAAAACAACAAAATTATCATTGTTGTCAATAATTTGATCTTCATTTGATTTTATAATTTCTTTTGATGGTAAAAACTTAATTTTTTTTTGTTGAATTGTTTCTTTAAATTCAATGTTGAATATATTTATTTCATCTTTCGTTTTTACTTTAAAAGAGCTTTTAACTTTCTTTCTATTGAGTTTTATTTTTCCTATTCTTAAATATTTCTCCACAAGTCCTTGTGGAATTTTACCAATTTTTAATCTTAACCATCTATCCAAACGCATATCATTACACGTTGAATCAACGATGTAAGATTTCTTCATGATTTAAGATTTAAGCTGAAGCTTGTTTTTTCTCTTCCGTTTTAGGAGATTCTTTAGTTGTATCTTTTTTTGGTTTATCAACTCTCTTTGCTTCAACGTCTCTATCAACAAATTCAATTATTGCCATTGGAGCATTATCCCCATATCTAAATCCAGCTTTAATTATTCTTGTGTAACCACCTTTTCTATTCTGATATCTTTTAGAAAGTGTTTTTTTAACTTTATTAGCTGATTTAATATCTTGTAGTTTAGAAACCAACATTTTGGTTGTCTGTAAAGTTTCTTTTTTTCCTAATGTTATTATTTTATCCGCTTGTGGTTTTAAAAATTTAGCTTTTGGCAAAGTAGTTTTAATCTGCTCATACTTTATCAAAGAATTAAGCATATTCTTAAGTAGAGCTTTTCTGTGCTCTGATGTTCTATTCAACCTCTTATTTGCCAAACCATGTCTCATTAAATTGCTTCCTCCAGTTTCTTAGACATTTCAGCAATATTGTCTGGTGGCCAGTTGGGTATTTCCATTCCTAAATATAAAGACATACCTGTTAAAACTTCTTTAATTTCGTTTAATGATTTTCTCCCAAAATTAGGTGTTCTCAACATTTCACCTTCAGATTTTTGAACTAGATCACCTATATAAATAATATTATCATTTTTTAGGCAATTCATTGATCTAACTGATAACTCTAACTCATCTACTTTTCTTAGTAAGTTTTTGTTAAATTCAGGTTCTGTAGAAACTTCTTTTACAGGAGCTTCAACTGGCTCATCAAAATTAACGAACATTTTTAGCTGATCTTGGAAAATTCTAGCCGAATAAGCCACAGCATCTTCAGCAGAAATTGACCCATTTGTCTCCACCTCCATAATTAATTTATCATAATCTAATGCTTTACCTTCTCTAGCAGTGCTTACTGAATATGAAACTTTTTTAACTGGGCTATAAAGTGAATCAATAGCTATAAGGCCTAATGGTGGCTCCTCAGGTTTATTTAGCTCTGCAGGAACATATCCTTTACCAGTATTAACATTCATCTCCATATGAAAAGTAGTATTTTCATCTAAATTACAAATAACTAAGTCAGGATTTAAAATTTCAACATCTGCAACTGGAGCTATATCTGAGGCTTTAATTTCTCCAGGTCCTTTTGCATCTAAAATTAATTTTTTTGTACCTTCTGAATTGCTTTTTAATGCTAAAGATTTTACGTTTAAAACGATATCGGTCACATCTTCTCTAACACCTTTTATAGATGTGAATTCATGTAAAACACCATCAATTTGAATTGATGTAACAGCAGCACCTCTTATCGATGATAATAAAATTCTTCTTAAAGAATTTCCTAAAGTTAAACCATAACCTTTTTCTAAAGGCTCAGCTACTATTTTTGCATGTGTTAAGTCATCACTTATTTGAACATCTAATTTAGATGGTTTGATTAATGACTTCCAATTTTTTACATTAACATTTTCGACTTCCATTAAACTCTCCTTTTCTTTGGTGGTCTAGTTCCATTGTGAGGCATAGGCGTGGTGTCTTTGATTGACAAGATCTTAAATCCTCTAGCTTGTAGCGCTCTTAAAGCAGTTTCTCTTCCAGATCCTGGTCCTTTAACCTCAACAGATAACGTTTTCATTCCATACTCAAGTGCTTTAGAAGCTGCTGAGTCTGCTGCAATCTGTGCAGCATAAGGAGTTGATTTTCTTGATCCCTTAAAACCTTTTTGTCCAGCAGATGCCCAGGATATTACATTTCCATTTGTATCAGCAATAGAGATGATAGTATTATTAAATGTTGATTGCACATAAGCAATTCCATTTAAAATATTTTTCTTAACTTTCTTTTTTTTTGAATAAGAACTTTTTACACTTTTCTTAGTAGACTTTTCTACCTTCTGATCTTTATTCTCAACCTTATCAGTTTTAGCCATAACTATTTCTTAGTTGGTGTTAATTTTTTTCCAGCAATAGCGATTGCTTTTCCTTTTCTTGTTCTTGCGTTACATCTAGTTCTTTGCCCTCTAACAGGTAATTTTTTTCTATGTCTTGTTCCTCTGTAACAAGCTAGATCAATTAATCTTTTTATACTTAATGAATAATCTCTCCTTAAATCACCTTCTACTTTAAAGTTTTGATCGATGTATTCTCTAATTTTTAAAATTTCTTCATCAGTTAATTCATTTACTCTTTTGGCTCTTGGAATTTCTAAAGATGAACAAATTTGCTGAGAGAATTTATCACCAATTCCATAAATATAAGTTAAACCTATGTGAACAAGTTTATTCTGTGGAATGTTTATACCTGCGATACGAGCCATAATTTTTGTGATAAATTGTGCCTTTTATATAAGAAGATTAATCAAAGTCAACGTCTTATACATTGATAAAAGCGTCTATTTTCCTTGTTATTTCTTCAATTTCAAGGCCTCCATCAATCTCCTTAAAATTTGGATTCTCAGAGTAGAAATTTAGAACTGGTTGGGTTGTATCCATGTATTTCTCATACCTTGTAAGTATCGTATGAGTATCATCATCAGATCTCATTTCTATAATTTTTCTCTTCTCAAGCCTTTTGAGAATTGTTTTTTTATCTACGTTTAGAAATAAAATTAAATCTATGCTCTGATTTGAATTTTTAAGTAACACTTCTAAATTTTTAGCCTGACTTAATGATCGAGGATATCCATCAAAGATTAATTTGTTTTTTTTTTGAGGATCAGATATTAAATTTTCTATAAGCTTATTTACAATATCATCACTTATAAATTTTCCATTCTTCATATCATTGGTTATAGCTTTGCCAATGTCTGAATTTTTTTTGATTTCTTCTCTTAAAAGATCACCTGTTGAAATTTGAAAAGCATTTAATTTGTTAACTAGGTATTTAGACTGAGTACCTTTTCCAGCACCAGGAGGTCCAAATAAAATTATATTCACTTACTTACCAAATTTTGTTTTTTTTATCAGTTGTTCGTATTGTGAACTCATTAATCTTGTTTGTATTTGTGTTACAGTATCGATAGCTACTACAACAACAATTAATATAGATGCACCACCTAAATAAAAAGGTATTGGATAGTTTGCAATTAAAAATTCCGGCATCAAACAAACTAAAGTTAAATATAGAGCACCAATCGTAGTTAATTTTGTTGAAATATTTTCAATATACAACGCAGTACTTTCACCTGGTCTAATTCCTGGTACAAATCCTCCATACTTTCTCAAATTTTCAGCAGTTTCGGTTGGATTGAATGTTATAGAAGTATAAAAAAAAGTGAAAAATATTATTCCTGACGCATACAGCAACATATAAAGAGGTTGTCCTTGAGTAAAATAAGAGCTCAAGTTTAAAAATGTTTCATTGTTAGAAAATGAAAAATTTGAAAATGTTACTGGCAGTAACAAAAGTGCAGAAGCAAAAATTGCAGGAATTACTCCAGCCTGATTTATTTTTAAAGGTAAATGTGACGACTCTCCTCCATACATTTTGTTACCCATTTGTCTTTTAGGATAATTAATTAGAATTTTTCTTAATGCTCTTTCCATAAAAACTACAAAAAGAATTGTAACTATTAATAGAACAAATATAGCTAGTATCATAAATGTTGATACTGCACCTGTTCTACCTAATTCAAAAGTTGTAACTAAAGCTCTTGGTATTTCAGCTACGATACCAGCAAAAATTATTAACGATATACCGTTACCAATACCTCTTTGAGTGATTTGTTCTCCCAACCACATTAAAAATATTGTTCCTGCAACAATTGTTGTAACAGTAGTTATTTTAAAAAAAGCCCCTGGATTGATTACTAAGTCAGCCGATGACTCTAAACCAACGGATAAACCATATCCTTGCACTGTAGCAAGTAACACTGTTCCATATCTAGTAATTTGTGTAATTTTAGCTCTACCTGTTTCACCTTGAGCTTTTAGATTTTTGAAATAATCAGAAACTCCGGTCAAAAGTTGAACTATAATTGCAGATGAAATGTATGGCATTATCCCTAATGCAAATATTGCCATTCTGCTAACTGCACCACCTGCAAACACATTAAACATTCCAAGCAATCCTTTTTGATTACCTTCCATCATGATTTTCAATTGTTCAGGATCTATACCTGGTAAAGGTACAAAAGTTCCAAACCTATAAACGGCTAAAATTAAAATAGTAAATATAATTCTATTTCTTAAATCATTTGTTGATGATGATGCACTCATATAAACAAACTATTTTTTTAATTGAATAGATCCACCAATTTTTTCAAGTTTTTCTATTGCTGATTTAGAGGCTAGGTCAGCTTCAATATTAATTTTATCTTTTACTTCTCCAGATCCTAAAATTTTTAATTTTTTTGAGTTTTTATTTATTAATTTAAGTTTTTTTAATAATTCTGAGTTTAATACTTCATTTGGATTAATATTTTTTTTGTCTATGTAAGATTGTATTTTATCTAAATTTAAAATTGCAACATTCTCTTTTGATATTGGGTTAAAACCTCTTTTTGGAAGTCTTCTGTATAATGGCATTTGACCACCTTCAAAACTATTTATAGCTACTCCAGATCTTGATTTTTGACCTTTAACTCCTCTTCCTGATGTTTTTCCTTTACCCGAACCAATTCCTCTTCCAACTCTTATTTTAGATTTATTGATTTTTTCTCTATTATTTAAAGTAATCATTATCCTCTTTTTTCAATTATTTCAGAAATTTTTTTATTTCTGATTGCTGATATTTGTTTTGGTGAACTTTGTTTCATCAATGCTTTCATTGTAGCTCTAATAACATTGTGCGCATTAGAAGTTCCCATAGATTTTGCAACAATATCTTTCACTCCTAAAACTTCACATACTGCCCTAACAGGACCACCCGCAATAATACCTGTTCCTTTTGAAGCTGCTCTTAGCACTATTCTGCCCGATCCATCTTTCGCCTTAACGTCATGATGTATCGTTCTGCCTTCTCTTAATGGTATATGAGTAAGTTTTCTTCTAGCCATCTCATTTGCTTTTTTTATAGCATCAGGCACTTGCTTAGCTTTTGCGTGAGCAATACCGATTTTACCTGCTTGATTTCCAACAACTACAAGAGCTGAAAATCCAAATCTTCTTCCACCCTTAACAACTTTAGTAATACGATTTATGTGTACTAATTTTTCTAATATATCGTCAGTTTTTTTATCTTTTAAATTTTCCATAATTAAAATTCCATTCCATTTTCTCTTAAGGTTTCTGCAAAAACTTTGACTCTACCGTGATACTTGTAAGAACCTCTATCAAAGTAAATTTTAGTAATTTTTTTCTCTTGAGCTTTTTTAGCTAATTTTTGAGCAACCAATTTAGATAATTCAATTTTATTAACTTTATCAGATGATTTAAGATCTTTTTCTACAGATGAAGCTGATAATAAAGTTACATTTTTTGCATCATCAATTATTTGAGCTGAAATATTTTTTGATGATCTAGAAATACTTAATCTAAATCTATCTTTTGAAGCAACTTTCTTAACTTTATTGCTAACTCTAAATCTTTTTCTGATACTAGTGTTTAGTTTCATTACTTTTTCTTTCCCTCTTTTTTAAGAACATATTGTCCTTTTTCTCTAACACCTTTTCCTTTGTATGGTTCGATTTTTCTTAATGTTTTGATTTTAGATGCAACTTCACCAACTAGTTGCTTATCAGATCCTGTAATTTTTAATGTTGTTTGTTTTTCAACAGCAATTTTAATGCCGTCTGGTATATCAAAATTGATATCATGACTATAGCCTAATTGTAAATTTAACAGATTTCCTTTTAATGCTGCTCTATAACCAACGCCAACTAATTCTAAAGTTTTTTCATAACCTGTGCTTGATCCAATTACAGCATTATTGATTAAACTTCTATTCATGCCCCAAAGTCTTTTTGAATTTTGATCTACTTTTTTTGGTTTAATAGAAATTTCTTTTCCTTCAATTATATCTAAATTAAACATATCTAAATCAACATTGATTGATTTTTTACCTAAGGGTCCTTCAATATTTATAATATTACCAGCTAAAGCAACTTTTACTTTTTCAGGGATCGATATGTTTATTTTACCTATTTTAGACATTAAAATACCTTACAAATTATTTCACCACCAACTTTTTGTTTTCTTGCATCTATATCGGTCATTACTCCTTTTGGAGTTGACACAATAGCAATACCTAAACCATTATTTATTTTAGGCAAGCTATCTGCAGATGAAAAAATTCTTCTTCCTGGTTTTGATACTCTCTCAAAAGCACTAATTACCGGGTTACCAGAATGATACTTAAGTTCTAATGATAACATTGGTTTTTTTTCTTCAGAACTTACTTTGAAATCTTTTATAAAACCTTCATTTTTAAGTATATCTGCAATTTTTGCTTTAAATTTAGATGAAGGTAATTCTACTTTTTTATGATTTCTAGCTTGAGCATTCTTCACTCTTGCAATCATATCTCCTATTGGGTCACTCAAACTCATAATTTTCCTTTCTACCAGCTAGATTTAACTAAGCCCGGTATCTTTCCTTGTAATCCTAATTGTCTTAATGCAATTCTTGAAATCTTTAATTTTCTGTAAACACCGTGAGGTCTTCCAGTAATCTCACATCTATTCATAACTCTTATTTTAGCCGAGTTTCTTGGCAGTTTAGATAATTTTTGTTGTGCTTTAAATCTTTCCTCTAATGGAATCTTTTTATCCATTACAATCTTCTTTAATGCTTGTCTTTTCTTATAAAGCCTATCTGAAAGCTTAATTCTTTTTTTATTTTTATTAACAGCGCTTAACTTTGCCATATTTAATTATCTCCTTTTTTAATAAATGGAAAATTCATTTTTTCTAGTAATGCAAAACTATGTTCTTTATTTATTGCTTTAATAACTATTACTATATCTAAACCTCTAACTTTGTCTGCTCTATCAAAGCTTACTTCCGGGAAAATTATATGTTCTTTAATTCCAAATGTATAATTACCAAATTTATCAAAGCCTTTTGGTGACAAACCTCTAAAATCTTTAATTCTAGGTAATGCAATATTCACTAATCTATCTAAAAATTCATACATTCTATTTTTTCTTAACGTTACCTTTAAACCAGCGTTTGATCCTTTTCTTGTTTTAAAGTTCGCAACTGATTTTTTAAATTTTGTTGTTACTGGTTTTTGTCCAGTAATTTTAGCCATATCCTCTTCACATGATTTTAAAATCTTTGAGTCTGAAGCATCTAAACCAAGACCCATATTTAAAATAACCTTCTCAATTCTTGGTGCCATATAAATATTTTTAAAACCAAACTGGTCCTTTAATGCGGGTTGAATTTCTTTATTAAATATTTCTTTTAATCTTGGTATCATTATTTTTTAGCCTCTTTTTTCTTAGCCGCTTTTTCATCAATTAGTTTTAAATTAGAAATATGTATGAAACTTTCTTTGGGAAAAATTCCACCTTTTTTCTCTTTAGTTGTTTTAACATGCTTTTTAACCATATTTATTTCTTTAACTTTCACTCTGTTGTTAGCTCTATCAATTTCAATAACTTCACCTTCTTTTTTTTTATCTTTTCCAGTTAAAACTCTTACTTTCAAACCTTTTTTAATCATTATAGAACCTCCGGTGCCAATGAAATAATTTTCATTTGACCTCTGCTTCTTAATTCTCTTGTAACTGGACCAAAAATCCTTGTTCCAACTGGTTCTCCTTTGTCATCAACTAGAACAGCTGCATTATTATCAAATCTTACTTTAGAACCATCATTTCTATGAATTCCCTTTTTAACCCTTACAACTACAGCTTTATGGACAGATCCTTTTTTAACTTTTCCTTTAGGCATCGCCTCTTTAACTGCAATTACAATTGTATCACCAATACTAGCGTATCTTCTTTTTGATCCACCTAAAACTTTAATGCACTCTATTCTTTTTGCACCAGTATTATCAGCAACTTGTAATTCTGTTTGAACACCAATCATTACTTATTACTCTCCATAACTTGAAATTTTTTATTTTTAGAAAATGGTTTGCTCTCAATAATTGAAACTTTGTCACCAGTTTTGAACTTATTATTTTCGTCATGAGCGTTATAATTTTTTCTAACTTTTATTACTTTTTTTAGAACTGGGTGTGAGTATTTACGTTCTACCATAACAGTGACTGTTTTGTTTGGTTTATCGCTTATAACTACACCTGTAAGTATTTTTTTAGGCATTTGCTTTTCCTTTTAAAATTGTTTTTAATCTTGCTATTGTTTTTCTAGTTTCTCCAATTTTAGCTGGGTTTGTTACTTGTGAATTCATTTTTTGAAACCTAAAATTAAAAAGATCTTTTTTAAGCTTATCAATATTCTTCACAATTTCGTCCTTTGATAATTTTTTAATTTCTTGTTTTTTCATTATGCAAATCTCTTAATAGTTTTAGTTTTAATCGGTAATTTAGCTGATGCTTTATATAAAGCCTCTTTTGCAATTTGTTCAGAAACACCATCTACTTCAAACAATATTCTTCCTGGTTTTACTCTGCATGCAAAATATTCGGGTGAACCCTTCCCTTTACCCATTCTGACTTCAATCGGTTTTTTAGAAACTGGTATATTTGGAAATATTCTTGTCCAAACTCTTCCTTGTCTTTTCATGTGTCTTGTTAATGCAACCCTTGCAGCCTCTATTTGTTTTCCAGTAACTCTTTCAGGCTGCAAAGCTTTTAATGCGTAAGCACCATAATTAATAGTACTTGCTCTAGTAGCAGTACCGTGAATTCTGCCTTTATGCGCTTTTCTCCACTTTGTTCTTACTGGTTGAAGCATTATTATTTACCTTCCTTTGGCGTTACCTTGTTAGTCTCTTGGCTAAATTCTCTTGCAAAAACTTCACCTTTATAAATCCAAACTTTAATACCAATAATTCCATAAGTTGTAAGAGCCTCTGCCTCTGCATAATCTATATCAGCTCTTAAAGTATGTGATGGAATACTCCCATCTCTTAACCACTCAGTTCTAGCTATTTCATTTCCACCAAGTCTTCCACTCACAGAAACTTTAATTCCTTTTGCTCCAAGTCTAATACATGATTGCATTGCTCTTTTCATAGCTCTTCTATAAGAAATTCTTTTAACAAGCTGCTGAGCTATGTTTTCTGCTACTAAATAAGCATTAGTTTCAGGTTTTTTAACTTCTTTAATATTTAGATTAACTTCATTTGTTGTGAATTTTGAAAGATTATTTTTAATTTTGTCTATATCACTTCCTTTTTTTCCTATAACAAATCCAGGTCTAGAAGTATAGATTGTAACATAACATCTATTAGATGTTCTTTCGATCATTACCTTGGATACACCAGAGTTGATTACATTTTTCTTGATATATTCCCTAATTTTAAAATCTTCGATTAGGTAATTTCCAAAATCTTTTTTCTTAGCATACCATACAGAGTCCCATCCTCTGTTGACACCTAATCTAAAACCTACAGGATTAACTTTTTGCCCCATGCTTCTCCATTTGTTTTGCTTCTGATAAAATTATAGTAACAGTTGACCAAGGTTTTAGTATTGGTGCTGCTCTTCCTTTAGCTCTTGGTCTAAATCTTTTCATAACTATTTTTTTTCCACAATATGCCTCTTTAACTATTAATTTATCAATATCGTATTGAAAATTATTTTCAGCATTGGCTACAGCTGAACTAATAGTTTTTCTAATATCTCTAGTAACTCTCTTTTCAGAAAACTGTAAATCTCTTATTGCAACATCAACTTTTTTGCCAACAATACTTTTTAGTATTGGATTTAGCTTTCTGACACTAGATCTAATACCATTGTTAACAGATTTCACTGTTTTGCCGTTAGTTTTATCAATTTTCTTTTTTTTACCCATAATTATTTCTTCTCTGCTGTTGCTGGTTTAGCTTTCTTGTCAGCTGGTGTATGACCAAAAAATGTTCTTGTTGGTGCAAATTCACCCAATTTATGTCCAACCATATCTTCTGAGACTGTTATTGGTATAAATTTTTTTCCATTGTAAATTTGAAAACTTACTCCTACAAAATCAGGTAAAATTGTAGATTTTCTTGACCAAGTTTTAATAGGAATTTTTTTTGGATCGTCTTTATACTTATCTACTTTCTTCATCAAGCTTTCCTCAACAAACGGTCCTTTCCATACTGCTCTAGCCATTACTTAGTATCCTTCCTCTTATTTCTTCTCTTAACTATAAATTTATCTGTTCTCTTATTATCTCGAGTTTTCAAACCTTTGGCAGATTGTCCTGTAGGTGAAACTGGATGTCTTCCTCCAGCAGATTTTCCTTCACCACCTCCATGTGGGTGATCAACCGGGTTTTTAACAACACCTCTAGTATGAGGTCTTCTACCCAACCATCTTGATCTTCCTGCTTTTCCAATTTTAATATTTTTTTGATCTGGATTACTCAAAATTCCAATTGTAGCTAAAGCCCTTGAATCTATTTTTCTGACTTCACCTGAGGCTAATTTTATTAAACTATAATTTCCATCTAGACCACTAATAGTAACTGATGAACCAGCTGCTCTAGCAATTTTTCCACCACCACCTGGCTGTATCTCAACATTATGTATATTAATACCCACTGGTATATCTTGTAATGGCATACAATTACCTACTTTAATTTCTTTTTTAGAACCACTTTCAACTTTATCTCCAACTTTAATTTTTTGTGGTGCTAAGAAATATGAGTGAGAACCATCCTCAAATTTAACTAACATGATGTAACATGATCTATTAGGATCATATTCAATTCTTTCAACTGTCGCTTCCATGTCAAATTTTTTTCGATAAAAATCCACATGTCTGTACATTTTTTTATGTCCACCAGCTCTATTAATAGAGGTAATATGACCGTTATTATTTCTACCTTTCATCGCATTTTTAGGTGAAACTAAGGTCTTGAATGGTTTGCCTTTCCATAAACCAGTTCTATCAACTAAAATGGTACCTCTTGTAGATTTTGTATATGGTTTAAAAGTTTTTAATGCCATTTATTAAATTCCTGTTGTTAGATCAATGCTCTGACCTTTTTTTAAAGTAATTATTGCTTTTTTATATCCAGATACTTTTACTTTTTTGCCTCTGGTAACTTTTGTTCTGTTTTGTTTGTTTATAATATTTATCTTAGTAACATTAACTTTAAATATTTTTTCAATATTCTTTTTTAAATTTTTCTTATTTGCACCATCTGGAACTT
>CACGMR010000020.1 GCA_902574215.1 uncultured Pelagibacteraceae bacterium | reverse complement strand
CTCACATAAAAATTATCAAATCTTTCAAATCCACACAAAAGCATAAAGTTTTTATTTTTTATTTCTTTATCGTCTAAAAAATTCAAACCAAAGGTAGGTGGTTTTAAATTATGAAATTTTTGATAAAAATTTTTCCATAATAATGTTCGCAAAGATACGGCTTCTGGTTTAATTAACTGATAAAGGAAAACATGATATCTCCCGAACTTTACTCCTAAGTCTCTAAGAATTTTTCTTTCATTTTGTTCTAAGTTTTTTAGATATTCAGAAACTTGATCTCTTTTTAACACTCCATTATTTTCATAGAGTTGGTATGCCAGTGCTTTAATTGATGAATTATTTTCTTTTATATTCTTTAAATTAATTAAACTTTTAAGCACATTATTTATTTTTATGTGTATCCATTTGTTAATGTAATCATTTAATTTTTGTTTAGTGTTTTGTTCAATTATATCATCAACGATTAAATCAAAATTAGGATTTAAATAGTCAATACCTGTTATTAATTTGGCAATTGGAAAATCATTCCAGTAAATTTTAAAGTCTTCATTCAAATTTATTAATCCTGTATCAATTATTGATTGAACACGTTTTTCTAATTCTGGACCAATAGTTTGTCTTGCAGCTTTTTTTAAAGATTTAATATCTGTTTCTAAAGCCCCTTTTTTTAGATCTAGTTCTAATTTTAGTCCTTTTATCTTTCCAATAAATTGATCGTCAATTTTAACATCGTTGTTTTGTAAAATTTCGGTTTTAAATTCCATATCTTGTTTTAAACCTCTAGCGAGTACACTTGCTCTTTTGTCAATAAAAGTTTTAGTAAGTTCTTCATGTAATCTGTCTGAAAGTCTATCTTCCAAGTGTTTAGTTTTTTCTATCCAATAAATTTGATTTTCTACCCAATTATTTTTATTCGAAACATATGACCAAGTTCTGACATTTGCAATTCTATTTGACAAAGAATCTACATTTCCTTCTAATTTATCAAGCTTCATAAGCTGTAATCTCATATAGTCTTCAGAAATTAGTCCTTTTTTGCTGGTTAAAAATTTAAATACATTTCCAATAACCTCAAAATGATTTCCGTAAGTTTTTTTTACAAAATCAGGTATTTGGCAACATTCCCATAAAAGCTTTAAAGTTTTCTTATCAAATTCTATATTTAAAATTCTTTGATCTTTTAAAAAATATTTTAGAGCTTTTTCGTCCTCACATTCATGAATTTTTCTTAACCATTCCACTTGAGGTTTTTCTTCTAAACTTTTAATCAAACTAATTGGATTATTAAAATTAAGATTTGAATTTCTCCAAAACAAAGTTCTAATTTCCTCAAATTTATGATTTTCTAATAATTCTACCTCTTCTGGAGATATTTCTTTACAATCTCCAGTAATACCGAAACTACCATCATTAAGGTACCTGCCAGCTCTACCTGCTATTTGACCTATTTCAGATAGATTTAATCTTCTTAACTTTTTTCCATCAAATTTCTTAACATTGGAAAAATAAACAAAATCTAAATCCATATTTATTCCCATTCCAATTGCATCTGTTGCAACTAAAAAATCTACATCCCCTGATTGATATAATTCAACCTGAGCATTTCTTGTTTTTGGACTTAGTGATCCCATTACAATAGCAGCACCACCCTTTTGTCTTCTTATTAATTCAGCAATGGCATAAACCTCCTCTGCTGAAAATGCAATGATTGCTGTTTTTCTGTCTATTCTTGATATTTTTTTATGACCAGCGTAGGTAAGTTTAGATAGTCTTTCTCTGTTTATAAATTCAATGTCTCCATTCAATTTTGATATGATATTTTTAATGGTACTTGAGCCCATTAGCATTGTAAGTTTTTCTCCCCTCATATTTAAAAGTCTATCAGTAAAAATATGACCTCTTTCATGATCAGCACACATTTGAATTTCATCCACACCAACAAACTCTAGATGTTTGTCAATTGGCATAGACTCAACTGTACATAAAAAATATTTAGCATTAGATGGAATGATTTTTTCCTCGCCAGTTATTAATGCAACTTTGTCTAAACTTATTTTCTTGATTACTTTGTCATATACTTCTCTTGCTAATAATCTAAGTGGAAATCCAATCATTCCACTCTCAAAAGAAAGCATGGTTTCGATAGCAAGATGGGTTTTACCTGTATTGGTCGGACCGAGAACAGCTGTAATTTTATTTTTAGTCATTTCTATCTTTTGTGCTTCTTTTTTTTTACCTACCAGATATTGTTACTGCTAAAGAACAAAAATAGACTAAAACATGACCGAATCGGAGGGTAAAAAGTTCTCATTTTCTTTTAAATGTTAGTGAGATTATCATAAATAAGATTAATTCTATAACAGTAATTTAATTTAATAAAATGAGTAAAAAACTTTGGCAACCTTCTCTATTTGTAAAAAGAAGTTCAAATTTATCTGCATTTGAAAATTACATTTCAAAAAAATTAAAAATAAAATTTAATAGAAATTATAAAAAATTATTAAATTGGAGTATTAAAAATTCACCTGAGTTTTGGAGTAGATTTTGGGATTTTAGCAAAATTAAGGGAATTAAAAGTAATAAAAAATTTAGAAAATCAAAGACTTTTTATAAAAATTTATTTTTACCAGGTAGCAGACTAAATTTTGGTGAAAATTTATTATCTAAAAACAACAACGAAAAAGCAGTAACCTTTATTAGTGAAAATGGATTTAGAGAAGAAAGATCATGGAGACAATTAAATTTAAATACTAATAAAATTTCAAAGTTTCTAAAAAAAATAAATATTAAAAAAGGAGACAGAGTAGTAGCCTATATGCCAAATACTATTGAGACAGTTGAAGCATTCATTGCTACAACTTCCCTGGGAGGTATTTGGTCTTCTTGTAGTCCTGATTTTGGTTCTAAAGGTGTTATAGAAAGATTTTCTCAAATTAATCCAAAAGTTTTATTTATCACAGATCAGTATTTTTATAATGGAAAAAAAATAGATATTTTAAAAAGACTTCCAGAGATTTTAAAATTAATCCCATCAATTAAAAATGTTGTGATTAGTAATTACCCTGGAAAAAAATTTATTAAAAATAAATTTAAATTTAAAAAAATTAAATTTTTTAAATGGAATAAATTAATGCAAATTAATGCTGAAAAAATTAATTTTAAAAGATTTGATTTTGAAACAGAGTTAGCAATATTATATTCAAGTGGAACTACTGGAAAACCCAAATGTATTTGTCATAGATCTGGTGGTGTTTTAATTCAGCATATGAAGGAACACCAATTACATTGTAATATTAAAGAAAATGATAATGTTTTTTATTTTACCACTTGCGGATGGATGATGTGGAATTGGTTAGTTAGTTCATTAGCTTCTAAGGCATCTATTGTTCTGTTTGATGGATCTCCAATGTTTAAATCTGCCGATTTGCTTTTGAAAATAGCAAAAAGAGAAAAAATAACTTTATTTGGAATAAGTGCGAAGTATGTAGATGCTTTGAGAAAGTTGAAACCAAAATTAAAATATAAATTCAAACTAAATAAACTAAGAACAATTTGCTCAACTGGGTCACCTCTTTCAGAGGAAAGTTTCAAATATGTTTATAAGCACATTAAAAAAAATGTACACTTGTCATCAATTTCTGGTGGTACTGACATTGTTTCATGCTTCGTGTTAGGAAATTTATATCAGCCAGTAAAAATAGGAGAAATACAAAACAATGGTTTGGCTTTAGATGTAGATGTACTAAGTGACAAAGGGAAGTCTTTAAAAAATAGTAAAGGAGAACTTGTCTGTAGAAATCCTTTTCCATCAATGCCTTTAAAGTTTTGGAATGATAAAAATGATATTAAATTTAAGAGTGCTTATTTCAATAGATTTAAAAACATATGGCACCATGGAGATTACGCAGAGATAAAAAATAGTGGTGGGTATATAATTCATGGAAGATCAGATACTACCTTAAATCCAGGAGGTGTAAGACTTGGAACAGCCGAGATATATTCAGAAGTTGATAAGTTTAAAGAAATAAAAGAATCTATAGTTGTAGGACAATCATGGGATAATGATGTTAGAATAGTTTTATTTATTGTAATGAGCAAAAATTATTCATTAACAGAAGAATTAATTAACAAAATAAAATTGCAAATAAAAAAAAATGCATCTCCCAGACATGTTCCGAGTAAAATTATTGTTGTAAAAGATATTCCTCGAACAAAAAGTGGCAAAATAGTTGAACTAGCAGTTAAAAGTAAGATAGAAGGAAGTCAAATTAAAAACATAGAAGCTTTAGCAAACCCCGAAGCTTTAGAACAATTTAATAATTTAAACGAATTGAGCAATTAAATGTTAAAAAATCTTGTCAAAGATCTAAAGCCATCATCTACTCTTGCAATTAACGAAATTTCAAAACAACTTGAACAACAAGGAAAAAAAATCTTTAAATTTGGTTTTGGACAATCACCATTTAAAGTACCTGAAGATGTTGTTGAAGAATTAAAAAGTAATGCCTATCAAAACAAATATTTACCCATGCAGGGCCTTGAGGAATTGAGGGAAGCTGTAGCGAAATATTCATCTAAAAAGAAAAATTATAACTACAAAGCGAACAATGTAATAATTGGACCAGGATCTAAAGAATTAATGTTTTTATTGAATGTAATTTTTGATGGTGAAATTATATTGCCAGCACCCAGCTGGGTTTCATATGCACCACAAGCTATTTTAGGGAGAAATAAAATTCAAATTCTCCAAACAGAAAGAGAAAACAATTGGTTTCCTACTGGAGTACAAATTGAGAAAATGATATCAAAAGATAAAGATAAAAATTATTTATTATTTTTAAATTCACCGAACAACCCCTCAGGACAGGTTTGTAACAAACTAGAAGAAATTTCAGAAATTGCCAAAAAATATAATCTAATAATTTTATCAGATGAAATATATTCAGAATTAACATTTTCGAAAAATTTTAAATCTATCTCAAGTTATTGTCCTGAAAAAACTATTATTAGTACTGGAATTAGTAAATGGTGTGGTGCAGGGGGATGGAGACTTGGTTATTTTATAATTCCAGATGAATTAAATAATATAAAAAATATGATCAATGTATTAGCTAGTGAAACTTTTTCTGCTGTTAGTGCACCTATTCAGTATGCAGCAATCAAAGCTTACGAAAATGATCATTCAAATTATATTACAAAATCAGTAAATATTTTAAGTGCGGTTGGTAAATATGTTTTTTCAAACTTAAAATCAAACAAAGTATTGATTAATGAGCCTCAGGGAGGATTTTATTTGATGCCAGAATTTTTAAACAGTAAATTTAAAACTTCATCAGTCATGTGTAGAGAAATATTAAATAATACTGGAGTTGCTTTATTACCAGGTTCTGATTTTGGTTTTAATCCAGATAAAATGTTAGCAAGGTTAAGTTTTACAGATTTTGATGGACAAGAGTTTATGAATAATATTGATGAAACAAAAAAAATTGATGAAAATCTAATTAAAAAGTTTGCGCCAAAAGTAGTAGAAGGTGTAAATAAACTAAAGAATTGGTCAGAAAACTTATAAAATCACTCTGTACACCTACGATTATTTTTTGTTAGAATAAACTTATAAAAATAACGACATATAAATAGAGGGGTAAAAAATGAAAAAAATAATCACATCTCTATCAAGTGCTTTACTGATTTTATTCGCATCATTGTCTTTGACAACTGTTGCTAAATCAGCTGAGTTCTTTACGATAGGAACAGGCGGACCTACAGGAGTATATTTTCAAACAGGTAACGCTATATGTAAAATGTTGCACAAATCAGCAATTAGTGCTGAACATGGTAGAAAAAAAGGTACAGCTAAAGCTTATAGATGTACTGCTCCATCCACTGGTGGATCTAACTACAATATTGGTCAGATAGCAGCTGGAGAATTCCAATTTGGTGTAGCGCAATCAGACTGGCAGTATCATGCTGTAAATGGTTCAAGTAAATGGGAAGGAAAACAATTTAGTGATTTAAGAGCTGTATTTTCAGTTCACAACGAGCCTTTTCAAATTTGGGCAAGAAAAAAAGCAAAGATTAAAGATTTTGCTGATTTAGAGGGAAAAGTTGTTAACATTGGTAATCCTGGTTCAGGTCAAAGAGGAACTATGGAAGAGTTAATGAAAGCAATGGGTGTTGATAATAGTTTCTTTAAATCAACAACTGAACTTACATCTTCTGAACAAGTTAAGGCTCTATGTGACGGAAAAATAGATGCATTTGGTTATTCAGTTGGATTTCCAAACGGCGCTATGGAACAAGCGGCAACTTGTGCAGCAAAAGCATCACCAATCAATTTAACTGGACCAGAAGTTCAAGGCTTAATAGATGGTGCAGATTATTATGCTCAAGCTGTAATTCCTAAAGGCACTTATACAAAACAGAAAAAGGACGCAACAACTTTTGGTGTAAAAGCAACTGTTGTAACTTCTGCAGATGTTTCTGAAGAACTTGTATATTTGGTTGTTAAAGCTGTGATGGAAAATTTTGATGATTTCAAAAAACAACATCCTGCTTTTGGATTTTTAGAGAAGAAAAATATGATTAAAGATGGTTTATCTGCTCCATTACATCCGGGTGCAATAAAATACTATAAAGAAGCTGGGTTAATGTAATCCAATTTTTATTAATTAAAAAAGGCCTGGTAATTTTTACCGGGCCTTTTTTTTATGGTATGAATAAATTTAATGAGCGACTCAATCAGTAGCAAAATAAAAAATAAAATAAGCGAAGACTTATCACCAACTAGAAATATTACTGGTTTTCATTTGAAAATTGTTTCAGCAATAGCAATTATTTGGTCATTATTTCAACTTTGGTATGCTTCACCATTTCCATTTATGTTAAATTTTGGAATGTTTAAGGGATTGCCAGCAAGGGCAATTCATTTAGGTTTTGCTTTAACTTTAGTCTTTTTAATTTACCCAATATCAAAGGATAAGAAAATTTCGTTTTTTGATGTTTTGATTAGTTTTGTGGGAGCGATATCGTGTCTTTATATTTATTTTTTTTATGATCAGTTGGTTGAAAGAGGAGGTGTTCTATTAAATCTTAGGATATCAGAAACATTAAATTTTCCGTTAGAATTGATTTTAGGAGGATGTGGAATTTTGATTCTTTTAGAGGCTACAAGAAGAGCAATTGGTTTACCTTTGGTAATTATTGCTAGTTGTTTTCTGTTGTTTTCATACTTTGGAAGATATGCCCCTGAAATAATATCGCATGGTGGTTTATCTTTAAATAGACTTGTAGGCTTCCAGTGGCTTGATCAAGAAGCAATTTTTGGAATTCCGATTGGGGTATCAGTAGATTTTATTTTCTTATTTGTTTTATTTGGTGCTTTGCTTGAAACAGCTGGTGGTGGAAAATATTTTTTAGATCTTGCTTTTGCAATGGTTGGAAAAATGCGAGGAGGACCTGCAAAGGCAGCAATATTAGGTTCAGGTATGACTGGACTAATTTCAGGATCTTCAATTGCAAACACAGTTACTACTGGAACATTTACAATTCCAATTATGAAAAAAACTGGTTTTTCAAAAGAAAAAGCTGGTGCTATTGAGGTTTCCTCGTCAGTCAATGGTCAGATCATGCCACCTGTCATGGGGGCGGCAGCATTCGTAATGGCAAGTTTTATTGGTGTAACTTACTTTGAAATAGTTAAACACGCTTTCTTACCAGCTATTATTTCTTATATAGCATTATTCTATATTTCACATTTAGAAGCTTTAAAATTAAATCTTAAGGGAATGGATGATGCTGATGTTCCTCATTTAAAAAAAACTTTTTTATCTGGGATTCATTTTTTAATACCAATTTTTGTTTTAATTTATACTTTGGTTTACTTAAGATTTACCGCCTCATATTCAATTTTTTATGCAACGATTACTTTGGTTCTAGTCAATTTAATAAATTTATTAATAAAAATTGAAATTAAAAAAAATGCTCTCAAAGAATGGTTTAATCAAACAATAGTTGGTTTTGAAAAAGGTGCTCTAAATATGGTTGCTGTTGGTATAGCAATTGCAACTGCAGGTATTATAGTTGGAGCAGTTGGATCTACTGGTTTGAGTACTAATTTAATAATAGTTATAGAATCTATAGCTAAGGATAATGTTACTATTTTATTATTTTTAACAATTATTCTATGTTTACTTTTAGGAATGGGTTTACCAACAACTGCAAATTATGTTGTAGTTGCTTCTTTAATGGCGACTGTTTTAGTAGATGTTGGAAACGCCTCAGGTTTTATTTTTCCACTAATTGCAGTTCATCTATTTGTCTTCTATTTTGGTTTAATGGCCGATGTAACGCCGCCTGTAGGACTTGCCTCTTATGCAGCTGCCGGAATATCTGGTGGAGATCCTTTAAGAACAGGAGTTCAAGCCTTTTGGTATAGTTTAAGAACAGGAATTTTGCCGATTGTATTTTTATTTAACCATGAACTTTTACTTATTGGTATTGAAAACATTTGGCATGGATTGATTGTAATTATAACTTCTTTAATTGGAATTTTAGTATTTACCTCAGCCACTCAAGGTTGGTTTATTAATAAACTTAAATGGTATGAAATAATTATTTTTTTAGTAATTTCTATTTCCTTGTTATCACCCGACTTTGTTTTAAACAAATTTTATCCAAAATATAATTATGAAGAAATTACTAAAATTAATTCAATGAAATTAGACTCAACAAAAGAAATTCAAATTAAAATAACAAGGCCTAGTTTATACGGAGAAAGATATAAGTTATTTGTGATATCAAAAAATACTTTTGAGGATAAATTTACTTTAGAGGACTATGGAGTCACATTATTGAAACAAGATGATAAAGTTGTTGTTGATAATTTGAAATGGAATGGAGAAGCAAAAAAAAATGGTTTAGAAATGGGAGACTATATAAGTGAATTTAAAATTGAAAATTCAGATAGACCATCCAAAAATATCGTTTATCCTATCGCAATATTATTATTAGTAGTATTTGGCTACTTTAACTTAAAAAGAAAAGAGTAAAATTACCCGCCTGGTCCTAAATTAGAAGGCTTTATTTTAATAATTTTCCATACTCCAGATGCAGAGGTTATTATTTTATCATTACACTTTAGCTCACAAAATAAAAAGACAAGAGTATTTGTTTTTTTTAAAATTTTTGTATGTCCAATAATTTCATCCCCAATTTTTGAAGCACCTATAAATTTAATATCTAAAGAGATAGTTACACAGGGTGCATTATCTGCAGCTCTATGTGCAGCTGTTCCCGCTCCCGCATCTATTAATGCAGATAAATAACCTCCATGGGTTATTCCAGCAGCATTTAAATGATTTTCATTAATTATAGATTTAAATTCGTATTCGTTCTCTGAAATAGTTCTAAATAAAACACCACCATTGTGTTTCATAAAACCAGGTTTAATACTTATTTGTTCAAATTCTTTGCTCATAATTTTTTATAATACATAAGTTAAAATTAACAAAATAATTAAAATAATTATAAAAAAATAAATTACAGATTTTTGTAAAGATGCTTTTAAAAGCCAATCAAACATTTTCATTTCCTTTTTGGTGGACCGCCCAGAACTCGAATCTGGAATCTCCCGGTTCGTAGCCGAGCGCCTTATCCAATTTGGCCAGCGGTCCTCAAATTGCTTTTCTAAATATACCAAAGTTACTGCATTTTTTGATTTTATTAACAAATTTTGTTAAATAAAAATACAGCTTTGCACAAAAAGTCTAATTAATGTGCTAAAATAACATTAAACATACTTTTATATGGGTATATAAACCCTTTTTAAAAATGAGTGAAAAAATACTTGTACCTGACATTGGTGACTTTGAAAATGTTGAGGTTATAGAGATACTTGTAAAATCTGGTGATCAAATTAAAGAAAATGATCCGATAGTCACAATTGAAAGTGACAAATCAAGTGTTGAAATTCCTTCTACTGTTTCTGGAAAAGTAGATAATGTAGCAGTTAAAGTTGGTGATAAAGTTTCTAAGGGAGATTTATTGCTCAATCTTACATCATCATCAAAAACATCATCTGAAAACACTCTTCCAAAAGATACAGAAAATATAATTAAACAAGCTGAAGAAGCAATGGTTGAAAAAAAAGAGGAAAAAAAAATTATTAGAGAAACAGTAGTAGAGAAAAAACAATCTACAATTCAAGTTGTTAATGGTTCTGATATTGATCCACTTGAAACTCAGGATTGGTTGGATTCTTTGTCTGCGGTAATTTCTAAAGATGGAAATCACAGAGCCCATTTTTTAATAAAAGAATTAATTAATAAAGCTTATCGTGAAGGAGCAAATATTCCCTATACTCAAAATACTCCATACATTAATACAATTCCTCCTGAGGCTGAAGTAAAGTCTAGTGGTGATCAAAATATTGAAAGAAGAATTAGATCGTTAATTAGATGGAATGCAGCCGCGATGGTGGTACGTGCAAATAAAAAATATCCTGAGCTTGGTGGACATATTGGTACATTTGCTTCTGCTGCAACATTATATGATGTTGGGATGAATCATTTTTGGAGATCAAAAAATAACAAATTTGGAGGAGATTTAATTTATTTTCAAGGACATAGTGCTCCAGGAATGTACGCAAGGGCATTCTTAGAAGGTCGATTAAATGAAAAACAATTAGATAGTTTTAGACAAGAGGTGAAACCTGGAGGTCTATCTTCATATCCACACCCTTGGTTAATGCCAAAATTTTGGCAGTTCCCTACAGTATCTATGGGGTTAGGTCCTATGCTTGCTATATATCAAGCTAGATACATGAAATATTTAATCAATAGAGGTTTGATTAAAGATGAAGGAAGAAAAGTATGGGCTTTTTTAGGTGATGGAGAAATGGACGAGCCAGAGTCAATGGGAGCAATTGGATTAGCTGCAAGAGAAAATTTAGATAATTTAATATTTGTAATAAACTGTAATCTTCAAAGATTAGATGGTCCAGTTAGAGGTAATGGAAAAATTATTCAAGAACTTGAAGGAAGTTTTAGAGGAGCTGGGTGGAATGTAATAAAAGTTATTTGGGGATCATATTGGGACTCATTGATAGCTAATGATAAAACTGGTCATTTAGTAAAAATTATGAATGAAACTGTAGATGGTGAGTACCAAGCAATGAAAGCAAGAGACGGTGCTTATGTAAGAGAAAAGTTTTTTGGAAAATCTCCTGAAGCATTAGAATTAGTTTCAAGCATGTCAGATACAGATATTTGGAGACTTAACAGAGGTGGTCATGATCCTCACAAAGTTTTTGCTGCATATGATAAAGCGACCAAACATCAGGGAAGTCCAACAGTAATTATCGCTAAAACTATTAAAGGTTATGGGATGGGAAAATCTGGTGAAAGTGTAAATACTACCCACCAAACTAAAAAATTAGATGTTGATGACCTGATGTATTACAGAGATCGATTTGATGTTCCTTTAACAGATGAACAGGTGAGAAATATTGAATATTTTAGGCCTGACGAAAAATCTCCAGAAATAAAATACATAAAAGAAAAAAGAATTAAATTAGGTGGATTTTTGCCTGAACGATCTACTTTTGCAAAACCAATAAAAGCACCAAACAAAGATATTTTTGATTTTATGAAAGTATCAACTGGTGAAAAAGAAATGTCTACTACTATGGCCCTTGTAAGAATGTTAACAAATTTATTAAGGGATAAAAATATATCTCCTAGACTGGTTCCTATTATTCCTGATGAAGCAAGAACGTTTGGCATGGAAGGATTTTTTCAAAAAATAGGGATTTATGCGCATGAAGGACAAAAATATGAACCTGAGGATGCAGCTCAATTAAGTTCTTATAGAGAAGATAAAAGCGGGCAAGTTTTAGAGGAAGGTATCAATGAAGCAGGTGCTATGTCTTCATGGATTGCTGCTGCCACTGCATATACTAATCATGATATCGAAATGATCCCAATTTATATTTTTTATTCAATGTTTGGTTTCCAAAGAATAGGAGATCTAGCTTGGGCAGCCGGGGATAGTCAGGCTAGAGGATTTTTGGTAGGTGCAACAGCTGGAAGAACAACATTAGCTGGAGAAGGCTTACAACACCAAGATGGGCATAGTCATTTGATAGCATCAACAATTCCAAATTGTGTAACTTATGATCCTACATTTCATTATGAATTAGCGGTAATTTTTCGAGAAGGTCTAAGAAGAATGCATGAGAAAAATGAGAATGTTTTTTATTATATTACAACAATGAATGAAAATTACTCACACCCAGAAATGCCAAGAGATAAAAATTGTGAGGAAGGCATTTTAAAGGGCATGTATAAAATAAAAGAATTTAACAAATACAAAAAAACTAAAATCCAACTTTTAGGATCAGGAACAATCTTAAGAGAAATGATGTTTGCTGCAGAGATTTTACAAAATGATTATCAAATTGACAGTGAGATATGGAGTGTAACAAGTTTTAACGAATTAAGAAAAGATGGAATGGAGGTAGAAAGATTTAATCTTTTGAATCCTGATAAAGAACCTAAAAAATCTTATGTTGAGCAATGCCTGGGCCAAACAGAGGGCCCAATTATGGCTGCATCTGATTATATGAGAATGAATTCAGATCAAATCAGACCTTATACTAATAAAAGCTTTTATTCATTAGGAGCAGATGGTTTTGGAAGAAGTGATACAAGAAAAAATTTAAGAAAATTTTTTGAGGTAGATAAAGAACATTTGGTTGCTTATGGTTTAAGTATTTTAGCAAAAGAACAGCTTATTACTTCCAAACATGCAAAAGATGCAATGAAGAAGTATAATATTGATACTAACAAACCAATGCCAACAAAATTATAATGTCAGAAACTGAGATTAAAGTACCTAATATTGGAGATTTTAAAGATGTTGAGGTTATTGAGGTATTAGTTACTGAAGGTCAATCAATTAAAAAAAATGATGCCCTAATAACAATTGAAAGTGATAAATCTAGCGTAGAAATACCATCAAATTTAGAAGGTAAAATTAAAAATTTAAAAATAAAAGTAGGAGACAAAGTTTCTGAGGGCGACTTAATTTTAACTTTAGATAGTGATACAGAAGTTAAAAAGGAAGAGGTTAAAGAAAAACCAGAAATTGAAAAAGAGTCAAAAAATATTGAGGTAATAAAACCTGAAACCCAAGAAAAAACATTTTCTAAAAATAATATTTCAGACATTTCATCTGCAAGTCCAAAAGTTAGAAAATTTGCTAGAGAACTTGGTGTAGATATTAATCAAGTAGTAGGAAGTCAGAAAGATGGCAGAGTTGTTGAAGATGATATTAAAAAATTTGTTTCATCTAATTCAAAAAACAACGTTGTAGTAAAAGATAGTAAACCAGATAAAATTAAAAACGAATTTGAACATTCTGATTTTGGTGAAATAGAAATTAAAGACATACCAAGAGTAAAAAAATTATCATCAAAATATCTTACAAATTCATGGACAACAATTCCTCATGTTACAAATCATGATGAAGCCGACATAACGGAGATGGAAAGTTTTAGAAGTTCATTAACAGATATGTATACTGGAGAAAAAATAAAAATTACACCTCTAGCATTTATAATAAAGGCTTTAGTTGCATCTCTTAAGAAATTTCCTAGTTTTAATTCTTCTATCGACGAAATTGAGACTGGAAAAATGACTTTAAAAAAATATTACCATATTGGGATAGCAGTTGATACGCCAAATGGATTAATGGTTCCAAAAATAAGAAATGCAAATAACAAAAAAATTTCTCTGATAAGTAAAGAATTAAAAGAGGTAAGCGAACTTTGTAGAAATTTAAAAATTGATAAAAAAGAATTGTTTGGCGGCTCGATGACGATTACGAGTTTAGGTGGCATAGGAGGTTCATTTTTTACTCCTATAATTAATTATCCTGAAGTTGCTATATTAGGAGTAGGAAGATCAGAAAAAAAACAAATTTTTATGAATGGAAAGTTTCAAACTAGGACTATGCTGCCAATTTCTTTATCTTATGATCATAGAATTATTGATGGCGCTGAAGCAGCTAGGTTTAATAATGATCTAAAAGAAAACCTCGGCAAAAATTTTGCTTATAAACTAGCTGTCTAATTAAAAATGAGTAAATCCATATCATTATTTAGTGCCTTATTGTGTACTTTCATTTGGGGCACAACTTTTATTGCCCAAGATACGGGCATGGATAATATTGGTCCTTTTACATTTAATGCTGTGAGGTTTTTTGTTGGTTTTTTAGCCATAATTCCACTTATGATTTTATTTGAATTAAAAAATTTTAAATCAGAATTTAAATTAGATAAAAAAACTTTCATAATTTATTCATTATTAATTGGAATTTCTTTATTCTTAGGCTCAGCACTACAACAAGTTGCTTTGCTTTATACAGATGTTGCAAATGCTGCTTTTTTTACAATTTTTTATGTCCCAATGGTACCGATTATCATTTTTTTGTTTGGTAAAAAATCAATGCATTGGAGTGTATGGCCTTCTGTAGTTCTATGTTTAATTGGAGGATATTTATTAACAAATTTTCATGATGCAACAGTAAGATTAGGAGATACTTTAGTTGTTCTCGGAGCTCTATTTTGGAGTACTCATATCATTTTTACTGGGATCATTATAACTAAATACAATCTGCCACTTACCTTAGGAGCTGCGCAGACTTTAATTGTGGCTATTTTTTCATTTATAATTGGAATTATTTATGAAGAATTTATTTTCAGCAATATTTTAATGGAAATTTATTCAATTTTATATGCAGGTATATTATCTGGTGGATTTGCATTTGTATTAC
>CACGMR010000019.1 GCA_902574215.1 uncultured Pelagibacteraceae bacterium | reverse complement strand
AGTTCCTTGAATTCATCAATAATTTCAGTCAACATGTGATCAATTAACAATTTACCGGCTAACTTTACTTGGGATTTATCTTCTCCAAATCTTTGTGACTTACCGCCTGCTAGCACAGTGCCTAAAATATTGTTATGATCCATCTATAAAATATAAAACATTCAAAGTTGAATTAAAGAAATTAAATGGATTTAAGAATTTTAGAAATAGCAGCCCATACTGAAAATAATAAAGTTGTTGAAAACTATACTCATAAGTCAAAACACAAAAATCCATTATGTGGTGATGAGATGGAAATAAGCTTAATTGTCAAAGAAGATGTTGTAAAGGATATGGGATATCAATGTAAATCGTGTGTTTATTGTCAGGCATCAGTCAGTCTATTATCTAGAAAAATTAAGGAAAAAAAAGTTGATGATGTTAAAAAATTTATAAAAGTTGGTGAGCAACTTTTTGAGGACGCAAAAGTAAGTATGGAAAAACATTGGAAAGATTTTAAAGAAATTTTAGATAAAAAAAATCTTTCAAGGAAAGAATGTTTGCTTTTACCTTTAAGAACTATTGCCAAAGCATTAAAAATATAAATGATCAAAATTACAAAACCATTATTGCAAAAAGCATTAATTGCAGGTTTTTTTTCAGCATTTACAATTGGTGTGCTAACAGTCCTTACTTATAAAAGTACACTAGGATATTTTATTGCTGCCTCATTCGGTTCCTCAATGGTTTTACTATTTGGTTTTCCTGAAAGCCCATTTGCACAACCAAAGAATGTTTTTTTTGGACATTTGGTAACCGCTTTAGTAGGAGTAATTTTTGTAAACTTTATCCCACTTCCTATTTATATCAGTATTGCAATCGCTGTTGGAGCAGGAGTTTTTTTAATGATTTTATTTAATATTGTTCACCCACCTGCTGGTGGAAATCCAATTATAGTTATTATTGGAAGTGCCTCTTATGATTATTTAATAAATCCAATAATTTTTGGTTGTATAATTATATTGTTACTAGCAATTATAATTAACAAATATTTATTAAAAAGGAACTATCCACTAAAATAATTTTATGAATTCTAAATACAAAGTTTTAAAATATTCATCTAATAAGTTTGAAAATATAGATGATTTAATCTCAATTGAAGAACCATTGGAGATTTCATTAAAGTATAAAGAATCTGATAAATGGATAAATCAAAGTTTATCAATAACAATGAGAACTCCTGGTGATGATGAGGATCTTGTAAGAGGATTTTTATATAATGAGCAAATTATAACTAATATTGGAGACATTGACTCAATAGGAAGTTATGGAGATAAAGTTGGTCAATACAATATTCAAAACAAAATTTTAGCAACTTTAAATAATTCTAAAAATATAAATATTTCAAAAATAAAAAGAGACTTTTTAACTAATTCATCATGCGGTGTATGCGGAAAATCTTCTCTTGATGCTCTAGAAATAATTAAAAAAAATAAAACAAATCCATCAGAACCTAAAATCAAAAAAGAGGTAATAATTAAATCACCAGACATATTAAGAGAAAGACAATCAGAGTTCAGTAAAACAGGTGGAATTCATGCAAGTGGTCTTTTTAATAGTAATGGAGAATTAGTTGCTGTCAGAGAGGATGTAGGAAGACATAATGCTTTAGACAAACTTATTGGTTTTGCATTAAAGAACAATCAAATTGATCCGAAAAACCAATTTATAACATGCTCAGGCAGACTAAATTTTGAATTGGTTCAAAAGGTTTTGATGACGGATATAGGTATAATGATTGGCGTTGGTGCGCCAACTAGTCTTGCTATCGATTTGGCGAATAAGTTTGACATTACCCTTATAGGTTTCGTAAAGAGGGACAGTTTTAATATTTACACAAATAACAAAAAAGTTATTGTGGACTAAATTAATAAAAGGGTATTTGTGTCAAAAAATATAAGTAATTTATCAGGCAGAATAGGCTTAAAAGATAATCTATTTAAACAAATATCAGAAAATACCTTAAGCGATAATCCACAAGATATTAATGAAATTGCTAAAAAAACATAACCTAGGTGTTTCAACTCTACATGGTGCAGAGTCCTTTTATGAATTTTTAAGACCTTCTCATAGAGAAAAAAAAGCGTTCGTTTGTAATGGTAGTGCATGCATGTGTGCAGGTACTCAAGACAAACTAAAAGATAAACTAAAAGAAAAACTAGGTGATGACAAGGTTGGAGAAATGTTCTGCTTAGGTCATTGTTATGAAAATCATGCTTTCCATTATGATGGAGAAAATTATGCTGGTAAAGATATAGAAAAAATTGACCAAATAATTAAAGGTGAGGAAATTAAGCAAGAAAAATTTTTCTCTAAGAGTTATGCAACGACAAGTTTTTTAATGGATGACAAGTTATTCTCAACAGATCAATTCAAAGAGCAATTAAGTAAATTTCTAAAAACAGATAAAAAAGAAATAGTAAAATCATTATTAGATTCAAATTTAACAGGAAGAGGTGGTGCAGGTTTTCCAACAGGAATGAAATGGGATTTTTGTAGTAAAGCAAAAGGAGATAAAAAATATGTTATCTGTAATGCAGATGAGGGTGACTCTGGTGCTTTCTCAGATAGATATTTATTAGAAGACCAGCCTTTAAAAGTTATTTTTGGAATGGTGATTTGTGGTTATGTGATAGGAAGTGATGAGGGAGTTTTATACATTAGAGGTGAATATCCCAAATCTATTGAAGCAATTAATGGCTGTATCAATGAACTTAAAAAATTAAATTTACTAGGTGAAAATATTTTAGGAACTGATTTTTCTTTTGATCTTGGAATTTGTATTGGACAAGGTGCATATATTTGTGGAGAAGAAACTGCATTGATTGCATCTATTGAAGGAAGAAGAGCTGAAGTAGATGTAAGACCCCCTTTCCCTGTTACTGAAGGGTTATATAAGAAACCAACTGTAGTTAATAATGTTGAAACATTGGCTGCTGCATCTGGAATTTTATTAAATGGATCAGAAAAGTTTTCTTCAGTTGGAAATAAAAAATCAGCTGGAACAAAATTAGTTTGTTTAGATAGTTTCTTTAACAACCCAGGTGTTTATGAAATTGATATGGGTACGCCAATGAAAAAAATATTTAATGAAATTGGTGGTGGATACAAAGAACCTGTTAAAGCTTTTCAAATAGGAGGTCCATTAGGTGGTGTTGTTCCTTTAAGTGAAATAGAAAATTTAAATTTAGATTTTCAAGAGTTCACAGCAAAAGGTTTTATGTTGGGTCACGCAAGTGTAGTTAGTATTCCAAAAGATTTTCCAATGGCTGAATACATTCATCACTTGTTTGAATTCTCAGCAGAGGAATCTTGTGGAAAATGTTTCCCAGGAAGACTAGGATCTTACAGAGGCAAAGAGATGTTTGATCAAGCTAAGAAGAAAACAGCTAAAATTCCTTTAAAATTACTAGAAGAATTGTTAGTTACTATGCAAAAAGGGTGCCTATGTGCTCTTTGTGGAGCAATCCCAACTCCAATTCAGAACATCCTAAAATACTTTGGCGATGAAATGAAAAATGATATGGTGAAAGATAATTAATGAGCTCAGAAAAAAGAAAAATTGCTTATATTGATGGAAAACCATACGAAATTGGTCCTAAACACACATCTATTTTAAAATTCGTAAAAAGCTATGTAGGTGAAAAAAAAGTACCTACTTTATGTGATGATCCAAACTTAGCTCCTTATGGTGCTTGCAGAGTTTGCTCTGTAGAAGTTGCTTTAGAAAAAGATGGTCCAACAAGAGTGGTCGCATCTTGTCATACTCCAGTTGCTGAAAACCAACATATCTTTACTTCAAATGAAGCTTTAACAAGTCTAAGAAAAAATATTGTTGAATTAGTTTTAACAGACCATCCAATGGAATGTGATACTTGTGAGGTAAACAATAATTGTGAATTACAAACAGTAGCAAACGATCTAGGGGTTGCTGATCACAGATACAACAGTCCTAAACAGCACAAAGGTATACCAAGAGATACTTCTCACGATTACATGAGAATGAACTTAGACAATTGTATTAATTGTGGAAGATGTGTCAGAGCCTGTGATGAAATTCAAGGTTCATTTGTACTTACAATGAGTGGAAGAGGTTTTGAATCTAGAATAACAACTGATAATGATATGATGTTTGGAGATAGTTCATGTGTATCTTGTGGAGCATGTGCACATACATGTCCAACAGATGCTATTTCAGATGTTTTTCAATCTAAATCTGCAGCTGTAGATAAAAAAGTTAGAACAACTTGCTCATACTGTGGCGTTGGATGTAATTTAGAAGCATCAATAAAAGATGATAAAGTTGTAGCAATAGATACTCCAAAACAAACAGAGGTAAATGCTGGTCATACCTGTATTAAAGGAAGATATGCATTTAGTTTTTATGATCATCCAGACAGATTAAAAAAACCTTTAATTAAAAGAAATGGAAAGTTTGAAGAAGCTTCGTGGGATGAGGCTTATGAATTCATTAAAAAAGAAATGAACAGAATCACAAAAGATAATGGTCCAGATGCCTTTGCTGGAATTTCTTCTGCAAGATGTACAAATGAAGAAAATTATGTTTTTCAAAAAATGATTAGAGCAGCTGTGGGAACTAACAGTGTAGATTGTTGTGCAAGGATTTGTCATTCACCAACAGCTTGGGGAATGCAACAAACTTTTGGGACTGGCGCAGCAACTAACTCTACAGAAGATATTTATCATGCAGATTTATTTTTGGTAATTGGAGCTAATCCAACTAACGCTCATCCTGTAACAGGCGCAAAAATAAAACAACAGGTCATGAAAGGTAAACAATTAATTGTACTTGATCCAGTTACAACAGAACTTGCGAAACTTGCTGATTATCATATTAAACTAAGACCAGGAACTAACGTTGCAGTTCTAAATATGATGTTACACTTTATTATTAAATCAAAACTTTATAATGCAGATTTTGTTAGAGATAGAACTGAAGGTTTTGATAATTTCTTAAAAGAAATTGAAAGACAAGATGTTGATCATTTAGCAAAAGTAGCTGGTGTAGACAAACAATTAGTGAAAGAAGCAGCAATTGCATATGCTACAGCAAGAAATTCAATGGAGTTCCATGGTTTAGGAGTTACTGAACACGAACAGGGATCTAAAACTGTAATGTTAATTGCAGATCTAGCAATGATCACTGGAAACATTGGACGAAAAGGTGTCGGGGTTAATCCTTTAAGAGGTCAAAACAATGTTCAAGGTGCAGCAGATATGGGATGTCAACCACACCAAGGTGCTGGTTATTTTCCTGTGGCTGATGAAAAGCATCAAGAATTCTATACAGAAAAATATGGAGTAACTCACCCAACTAAGCCAGGATTAAAAATTCCTCAAATGTTTGAAGCTGCAATAAACAAGGAATTAAAAGGTTTATGGATCATTGGAGAAGATATTGTTCAAACAGATCCTAATAGTGCTCATGTAATTGAAGCTATGAATTCTTTAGAACTTTTAGTTGTTCAAGAAATATTTATGAGTGAAACAGCAAAATTAGCAACTGTTGTTCTGCCAGGTACAACTTTCCTTGAAAAAGATGGAACTTTTACAAATACTGAGAGAAGAATTCAAAGAGTGAACAGAGCTGTACCTCCTCTACCAGGCACTAAACCTGATGGATTAATTGTAACCGAGATGATGCAGAAATTAGGTTTTGATCAGCCAACTTATGATGCAGATCAAGTTTTAGCAGAAATTGCTGATATCGTTCCTTTCTTTAAGGGAGTTACTAGAGAGAGACTTGGAAAATTTGGATTACAATGGCCAGTTCAAGAAGATGGAACTGATACAAAAATTTTACATACAGAAACATTTAAATTAGGTAAAGGCAGATTAAAAAACTTTGATTGGAAAGAATCATCAGAAATAGAAGCTAATCAAAAAGACTATCCTTTGATTTTAACAACAAGTAGGGTTTTGCAACATTACAACGCTGCAACAATGACTAGAAGAACAAAAAATATAAATATTGTTGATGAAGATGTTTTATTAATTCATCCTAAAGATGCAGCTTATAGAGATCTAAATACTGGTGATATCGGAAGACTTTATTCAGGTAGAGGTGAAGTTGCGCTTAAAGTTGAGGTTACAGATAAAGTTAAAGAAGGAATTGTGTTTACTACGTTCCATTTCCCAGAACATATGGTTAATATGGTTACAGGTCATGGTAAAGATGAAGAAACAATGTGTGCAGAATACAAAGTATCTTCTGTTGAAGTACAAAAAATCTCTAATCAATTTAAAACAGAAGTTAAACCAAAAGAAAATCAAGCTGAAGTTAGTTAATTAAAATGACCATTGGTTGGCATTTTGATAATACATATTCAAAGTTATCAAATACTTTTAAAGAAAATATTAAACCAACTCCTGTTCATGATCCTGAATTAGTAATTTTAAATGAGGAACTAGCGTCTACTTTAAATTTAGATTTTTCAAAAACAGACAAAAAAAAATTAGCAGAAATATTTTCTGGTAACTCCATACCAGAAGAAACTAATACCATTGCGCAAGCATATGCAGGTCATCAATTTGGACACTTTACCATGTTAGGAGATGGTAGGGCAGTTTTATTGGGTGAGCATTTAGTAAACAATGATAATCGTTTTGACATTCAGTTTAAAGGTTCAGGGAGAACTTCTTTTTCTAGAGGTGGTGATGGAAGAGCAGCTCTAGGTCCTATGCTTAGAGAATATATTATCAGTGAAGCGATACATTCGTTAAATATTCCAACAACTAGAAGCCTTGCTGTAGTCAAAACAGGAGAGAAAGTTGTAAGAGAAAATCTTTTGCAGGGCGCTATATTAACAAGAGTTGCATCAAGTCATCTTCGGGTTGGAACATTTCAATATATAGCTGCAACTCAAAACATCGAAAATTTAAAAACTTTAGTCGACTACACAATAAACAGACATTATCCAGAAATTAAATCATCAAATTCAAAAGCATTAGATTTGTTAAGTCTTGTTATGGAAAAGCAATGTCAGTTAGTAATTAATTGGATGCGAGTTGGATTTATTCATGGAGTTATGAATACTGATAACATGGCAATTTCAGGTGAAACCATTGATTATGGTCCTTGCGCATTTATGGATCATTATGATCCAAAAACTGTATTTAGCTCAATCGATAAATTTGGAAGATATGCCTTTTCTAATCAACCACCAATTACAAAGTGGAATTTAGCAAGATTTGCGGAATGTTTAATCCCTCTAATTGATAAAAATGAAGATACAGCAATCAAATTAGCAACAGATTTAATAGATAATTTTCAAAATATTTATGAAGATAAATGGTTAAATATGATGAGAGATAAGCTTGGTCTATTTGGTGAGGATAAAAATGATAAAAAATTAATTAATGATTTATTTAATTGGATGGAAAAAAATAAAGCAGATTACACAAATACTTTTTGTAATTTAATGGATCTCAATTCTGATGAAATTTACAAAAGTAATAATTTTATTAATTGGAAAAATGAATGGAAAAAAAGATCTGAGTTAAATAGTTCAACTAAGGAAAAACAAAGCAAACTTATGAAATCAAATAATCCAATTGTAATTCCTAGAAATCATAAAGTAGAGGAAGCTTTAGATGAAGCAGACAAAGGAAGTTTAGATAAAATGAAAAAGTTATTAGCTATTTTAAAAAATCCTTATGACAATCAGAATAATATTGAAGAATATCAAGCACCTGCTCCATCGAGTAACGAAAAATATCAAACTTTTTGTGGAACTTAATTTATAGAACGTAGGGCTCTGGCCTAGCGGTTTTACCCAAAACTCTCTCAACTGCAAAATCACTTATATCAATTGTTTGGTATGATCCTGTTGTGATTAATTCAGTTAAGGCTCTACCGATACCTGGTGCCTGCATTAATCCCCGGCCTGTAAATCCAGAGGCCATGTAAACATTTTCATATTTTGGGTGCTTACCAACAACTGCATTATTATCTAATCTATTACAATCATAGTAACCTGCCCATCCACCAGTTAACTTTAATTCTTCAAAGGCAGGTATTCTCTTAGCAAGAGCTGGCCAAACTAATTCCTCAAAATCATTCCAAGCTGGTTCCAAATCATCTGCATCAAATACAGAAATAGGTGATCCTGCTAAATATTCCCCACCCTCTGGTCTCCAATAAACACCCGTTGTTAAGTCTCCACTTAGTGGCATCTCTTTTATATATGTTGGGCATTTAACTCTAAAAACAGTATGCTTTTGAGGAACAACAGGAATATCTTCTAGCAATTCTTTTGTCCAGCAACCAGCTGCAGAAACAATTGTTTTAGCATTTATTTCAGAAATACTTTTTACTTCACCTTTAATAAATTCTGCTCCAAGCTCTATTGCTTTACTTTTAAGAGCGCTATGAAACATAAATGGATCAATCCAGCCTTCGCTTTGATTATCCGTATAAGTTGCTGTCTCTATCCCTTCACTATTCACATAAGGGAATACCTTAGATAATTCTGACCCTTTAATATTTTTTGTTCCTGCGCCACATTCTTTGTGATTTTCTAATGCTCTATATTGTTCTTCAGCATGTTCAGGACCAAACATCAAAAGATATCCATTGGTTACCATACTAGCTGTTGGATTAGGATTTTTTTCTGTTTTTAATAATTCTGGGATTTGAAAAATAAATTCTCTTGCAAATTTTCCTAATAAAATATTTTCTTTTTGGAAAAATTGTCTTCTAAAACCACCTAGAGATAATGGGAATGAAGCTGTCTTATAAGTAGGATCTCTTTCAATAACTTTTACTTTTCGACCTTCTTTGGATAAAAAATAAGCGGTCGCCGCCCCTATTATTCCACCACCAATTACTACAACATCATCCATATCTAATTTAACATAATCAAGCTTGTATTCAGAATTAGTGCAAAGCTACACCAAAGTAAATATGGAATCATTAGGTAGGCGCTCAACATCTTGACGCGTTTAAACCTTAAAATAAGATTGATTATCAATGCTATAAGTATGATTAATACTAAAAGAGCTAAAGCCATATTGTGGAAAACAAAGAAAACTACACTCCAAGTTGTATTGAATACTAAATGAATAAAATAAATATAAACAGTATTCATATCTCTATTTTTTGTATGCCAGTAAAGCCATATTGCAACTGTCATTAATGTATACAAAGTGGTCCAAACAGGTCCGAATATCCAATCTGGTGGATTAAATGATGGTTTGTTTAGTAATGAGTACCATGGCTCTTTAAATGTAAAGGTAGCTAAACCGCCAATCAATGAAGCAAAGAATGTAATAGCAAGAAAGAGTATAAATGTTAAAAATTTATTTTTAAACATGATAAATATATACATAACAAAAAATGAGTAAAAAAACTATTTGGATTACAGGTGGTAGTACCGGGATTGGCAAATCTTTAGCGATTAAGTTTGCAAGTAAGGGATGGAACGTTGCTGTATCTGCAAGAAGAGCTGAATTACTAAATGAGCTTTCAAATTCTTATGAAAATATTTCAGGTTTTCCTTTAGACGTAACAGATAAAGAAAAGTGCAAAGAAGTATTTAACGAAATTAAAAACAAATATGAAAATATAGATATTTGTTTTTTTTCAACTGGAACATGGGATCCCAAAAAAGAAAAAGATATAGATGTCGAACAAATGGAAGATGTTTTTAAAGTAAATTTTTTTGGAACTGTGAATAGTATCAAAGCAGTTGAACAATACTTTAGAGATAAAAAAAATGGTATAATTACTATTGTTTCCTCAATTGCAGGATATAGGGGGTTACCTAATTCAACTGGATATGGACCATCTAAATCTGCATTAAATAACTTAGCTGAAAGTTTGTACTTTGATTTTAAAAGGTACAATGTACGTGTTTGTTTGGTATCTCCTGGATTTATTAAAACACCAATGACAGATAAAAATGATTTTAAGATGCCTTTTTTAAAAACTCCTGAGTATGCTGCAGATCAAATTTATGAAGGTTTAGTTAACAAAAATATCTTTGAAATACATTTTCCAAAATCATTAACAATTACATTAAAACTATTGAGTTTTTTACCGAGTAAAATTTATTTTGGTTTAGTAGGAAAACTAACAAAATATCAAAAAAAATAGTTAATCTTTTACAAATACAACTGTCAATTCAGCTACTTTAAAACCAAATTTAGTCATTGTTGCTCTATTAATTGCAACTCTATCATCTTGTTTAAAAATCCAATCATCGAAAGTTATTTTTAATTCTTTACCTTTAACTGGAACTAACAAAACATATTCAAATTTAAACGCTGGACCATAAGAGTATCCTATTGCTTTACCTACAACATCTCCTGCTGTTCCTTCATAATTATGTTCGTCAATTTTGTTGATTGTCCATTCTCGGTCTTGAACTTCACCATCGTCCCAATTAAACTTTTCTTTAAGAATTAATTGCTTTCCATCCCAGGTTCCATTTAAATCTGCAGAAAATTGTCTTGTAACTTTTCCTGATCTATTTTGTAAAACACCCCAAGCCTTAACATTTCCAGACAAGTATTCCTCAATAATTAATCTTGGTTCTTTGTTTTTAAAGTCTTCTGGTTTCATGGCGCTATTATTTGAGCAACTTGTAATTAAGAATAATGAAATTATCAATGAAATTGACTTAATTATTTTTATATGTCGCACAAATATCTCCATTATTTTTATTTGTTTTGCATTGAAAATTGTATCAGATCAATATTTTTTGACTTAAATCCAGCCTCACAATAAGAAAGATAAAACTCCCACATTCTTTTAAATGTTAAGTCAAAGCCTTGATTTTTTATTAAATCCCATTTTTTTATGAACTCATTTCTCCATATAGCCAATGTATTTGCATAATGGTCAGCATAAGAAATATATGAATTAATAGTTAAACCGTTGTCAGAAACATATCGATTAATACTATTTTTATTTGGCAAAAAACCACCTGGAAAAATATATTTTTGAATAAAATCTTGTTTGTTTTTGTATCTATCAAACAATCTATCATCGATGGTAATTGCTTGAATAGCTGCTTTACCGCCATCAGATAAGTTGGTTTTAATAGTTTTAAAATAACCCTCTAAATAATTTTGACCAACAGCCTCAATCATTTCTATAGACGCAATTGAATTGTATTTGCCTTTAAGATCTCTGTAATCCTTTATTTCAATATTTACTTTTTCGTTTAAACCACAATTAAAAATTCTTTCTTTTGCATATTCAAATTGTTTTTTTGATATTGTAATACAGTCTAATTTAACATCGTATTTTTTACCTAAATATTCAGCAAAACCTCCCCAACCACATCCTATTTCTAAAACTTTGTCACCATTATTTGGTTTTATTAGATCAATTAATTTTTGGTATTTATTATTTTGAGCATCAGAAAGATTTTTTGATTTATCATCAAAAATAGCACTAGAGTAAGTAAGTGTATTATCTAACCAAAGAGAAAAAAAATCATTCCCAAGATCATAATGTTTAGCAATATTTTCTTTGCTTCTACTTTTTGTATTTTTGATTATTTTATTTTTTACTAAATTAATTATTGGAAAATCAAGAAGGCCTGAAAATTTATATATGACTTGTATATTTCTTGCAGTTAATTCAATTAAATTTGATAAGTTATCAGTTTCAAATTCACCTCTCATGTAGCTCTCAGCAAATCCAATACTCCCCCCTCTAATTAAATTATAATTAAAATCTGGTTTTTTGATTGAAATATTTGCATGTAATTTTTCGTTTGGATTTCCAAACTTTAAAACTTTTCCGTCATATGTAGTAAGCTCTAGATAACCATGATTTATTTTATTAAGAAATTTAAAAACTAATTTATCTGCAGCGTTATTTAAAAACATTAATTTTCTACTGTTATATTATTTTTAATTTTAAATTTTTTCTTAATAAATTTAATTCCTTTAATCCACAATTTAAACGCTTCAAAATGTATCGCTGAGATAATTTTAAATGTCATTAAAGGGTGTTTAAGATAAGAATTCATTAAGTTTTTGCTTGTCAAATTAGATCTTTCACCATCTTGAGATGCAAAAAGAATTTTTCCTTCTTGATCATATTGATCAATTACAACTGACAACTTCTGCTCTGGATTTAATATCCTAAAAAAATAATTACAATCCATTTCAATAAATGGTGAAACATGAAATTTTTTTGAGCAATTATTTTGAATTAATTTGTTTTGTCCCTCTACTTTAAAAACATATGTGTGTTGCTCACCGAATGTATTTTTAACTTCATATAATATAGAAATTAAATTATCATTTTTATCGTATACAAAAAAAATACTTAGTGGATTAAAAACATAACCAAATATTCTTGGATAGCATAAAAGTTTAACTTTTATGTTTTCTGCATTGATTTCTTTATTAATTAGATTCTTTTTTACCCATTCAAAAAGAGATGTCCCATCACGATCACCATGATCTTTCTCATAAAAACTAATAAGATTAAATTTATTTAATGAAAAAAATTTTAATTTATCATTAAGCTCATTTAGCTCTGATAGATCTATAAATAATGAAAATACTTTATATTTAAAAAAATGTTCTTTTGGTTTAAATCTCTTGTGGATTACATTTCCATTATATATACATGAACTAATCATTAAGGTTTTTCAGCATTTCAATAGATGATTTTATTCCATCTTCATGAAATCCGTAACCAAAATAACTGCCACAAAAAAGTAAATCTTTTTTATTTTGTATTTTAATAAGCTCTGCTTGAGCATCTAATGCTTTTTGATCGTAATATGGATGTGTAAATTTTACTTTTCTCAATATTTTTTTCTCATCAATATTGAAGTAAGGATTTAGTGTTAAGAAAATATTTTCATCACACTTTAAATTTTGTAATAAATTTAACCAGTAGGTTATTGAATTTTTCTCCAAATTCTTGTCATCTATTGATGAATTCCAAGAAGACCAAGCTTTTTTATTTTTTGGCATGGCCCGCTGATCTGTATGTATGTAAGCTATATTTTCTTTATATCTAAAATTCGAAAGAATATTTCTCTCATCTTCAGTTGGATTTTCAATTAACTTTAGGGCTTCATCAGCATGTGTTGCCAAAACTACTTTATCATAATCAAAAAATTCGCTTTCTCCACCATAGTACAGGTCTAATCCTGATGATTTTCTTTTAACTCTTGTAACTTTGTAATTTTTGAAGTGTTCACCACTTATTTGAGAAAGTATTTTAATAACATAAGTTCTGCTTCTATTAGTTACTGTGTACCACTGTGGTCTATTTTTCAATTTAAACAAACCATGATTTTGGAAAAATCTAAGAAAGAAACTAATTGGCATCTTGCTGGCTTCATAAGGGGGCATAGACCATATTGCAGATACCATTGGTATTATATGATAATCAACAAATGTTTTTGATAATTTATTAATTTTTAAATATTCACCTAAAGTAATTTTATCATTTGATACATTTACTTGATCACTTTTTTTATAAAATTTAATTATATCAAAAAACATTTTTAAGAACTCTATGTTAAACAAATTTGATTTATTAGAGAAAATTCCACTCAATCCTTTTCCACAATATTCAAAGTTTGTATTATCTACTGAAACTGAAAAAGACATATTGCTTTTTTCAATTTGAATATCATTTTCCTTAAAAAAATTAATTAAATTTGGATAAGTTTGAAAATTGAAAACAATGAAACCAATATCTACAGAAACTTTTTTTTCATCAAAAAAAATATCTATTGTATGTGAGTGTCCACCAAAATGATCTTCTCGCTCGAAAAGATCTACATGATGTTTTTTAGATAAATAATAAGCAGCACTTAATCCGGAAATACCTGAGCCAACAACAGCAATTTTCATTAATTATTATGCTGCATCTTCTTTAAACTCATCCATACTTGGACAAGTACAAAAAATATTTTTATCTCCGTATACGTTATCAACTCTTGCAACCGGAGGCCAAAATTTATTTGCTTTTAAGAATTTTGCAGGGTACGCAGCTTGCTCTCTTGAATATTTATGATTCCATTCATCTGAAGCTAATTCAATATCTGTATGAGGTGCATTTTTAATTGGATTATCAACTTTATCAAATTTTCCTGATTTTATCATATCTATTTCTGATTTAATGCTAATCAAAGTATCACAAAATCTATCTAGTTCGGACAAGCTTTCACTTTCAGTTGGTTCAATCATCATTGTGCCTGCTACTGGCCATGACATTGTTGGTGCATGAAAACCATAATCGATCAATCTTTTAGCTATATCTTCTTCAGTAATCCCTGTTTCAGTTTTAATAGATCGAATATCAATAATACATTCATGAGCTACATTACCGTTTGAACCTTTATAAAGAATTGGGTAATGATCTTTAAGTCTATGAGCTATATAATTTGCATTTAGTATTGCAATTTGAGTAGCTAATTTTAAACCTTCAGAGCCCATCATTTTAATATACATCCAAGAAATTGATAAAATACTTGAACTTCCCCAAGGTGCCGCTGATACTGCTCCTATTCCTGTAGCAGGTCCACAGTCCTTAACAACTGGATGATTAGGCAAATAAACTTGTAAATGTCTTTTACATGCAATTGGTCCCATTCCTGGTCCTCCACCACCATGTGGAATACAGAATGTTTTGTGTAAGTTTATGTGACAAACATCTGGACCAAAATTTCCAGGTCTTGCTATACCAACAAGCGCGTTTAAATTCGCACCATCCATATAAACTTGGCCACCGTGTTTATGAATTAACTCACATATATCTGTAATTTTTTCTTCAAATACTCCGTGGGTAGACGGATAAGTGACCATTAATGCTCCAAGATTTTCAGAATGCATTTCTACTTTTTTCTTTAAATCCTCAAAATCAACATTTCCTTCCTTGTCACAATCAACAACGACAACTTTCATTCCTACCATTTGTGCGCTAGCAGGATTGGTTCCATGTGCTGAACTAGGTATTAAACATATGTTTCTGTTTTCTTCGCCTCTATCTAAATGATATTTTCTAATAACCATTAATCCTGCATATTCGCCCTGGGCGCCTGCATTTGGTTGAAGCGAAACACCAGAAAAACCTGTAATTGATCTCAGCCAATTTTTAAGATCAGTGAACAAATCTCTATATCCTTCCATCTGCTCAATAGGTACAAATGGATGAGGCTCTGCTAATTCTCTCCACGAAATAGGTATCATTTCTGCAGTAGCGTTTAATTTCATAGTACATGAACCAAGTGCAATCATAGTTCTATTTAAAGCTATATCTTTATCTTCTAACTTTTTTAAATATCTAAGCATCTCAGTTTCTGAGTGATAAGAATTAAAAACAGGATGTTCTAAATATTTTGAAGTTCTTAATAAATTTTTTGGTAAATTAGGTAAACTTACTGTTGGGTCTTCTTTTTTAATCGACTCAGCTGCATTAAAAATTTTCAACAATTGATTTACTCTATAAACATTTTTCTTTTCATCAAAAGAAACTGCCAACATTTCAGAATTTACTCTTCTAATGTTTACCTTTTGATCCAAAGCATTTTTATAAATTTGGTCAGTTTTATCTTTTGTTACAATTGTAACTGTATCAAAGAAATGATCTGAATAAATTTCATATCCAGATTGTTTCAATTTATCTGCAAAATTTTTAGCTAATTGAGAAACTCTCTCAGCAATAGTTTTTATTCCATCTGGTCCGTGATAAATGGCATATGCAGCTGAAACAATTGCTAACAAAGCTTGGGCAGTACAAATATTACTTGTAGCTTTATCTCTTCTTATATGTTGCTCCCTAGTTTGTAATGATAATCTGTAAGCTTTGTTTCCATGTCTATCAACAGAGACTCCTACAATTCTTCCAGGCATAGATCTTTTATATTCGTCTTTAGTTGCAAAGAAGGCTGCATGAGGTCCACCATAACCCATTGGAATTCCAAATCTTTGAGAGCTTCCTACAGCAATATCTGCTCCTAGTTCTCTTGGTGTTTTTAATTTAGCAAGTGCTAATAAATCACAAGCTAAAATTGCTTTACCATTTTTTTTATGAATTTTACTTATTGCTTCACTAGGATCTTTTATATCTCCTAATGTTCCCGGATATTGTAATATGCCACAAACTAAATCTTCTTTTAATTGATCTAATACTTTATCTTCATCACCAACAAGTACTTTTAATCCCATCGGTTCCGCTCTTGTTTGAATTACATCTATTGTTTGTGGGTGACAATTTTCTGAGACAAAAACTAAATTATTATCTTTTTTATTTAATCTATGACTTAATCCCATCGCTTCTGCAGCTGCTGTTCCTTCATCTAATAAAGATGCGTTTGCGATATCCATTCCTGTAAAATCAACTATCATTTGTTGGAAATTAAGTAGCATTTCCAATCTTCCTTGAGCTACCTCGGGTTGGTAAGGTGTATAAGAAGTGTACCAACCTGGATTTTCTAAAATATTTCTTAGAATTACATATGGAGTGTAAGTGCCATAATAACCCATTCCTATAAAGTTAGAGTAAACTTGATTTTTTTTCGAAATTGCTTTTAATTTTCTTAATGCTTCATATTCTGAATTAGACTCACCAATATTTAATTCATCTTTCAATTGGATTTTTTCTGGAACTGTACTTTTGATTAAATCATCAAGGGATTTATAATTAAGTTCCTTAAGCATTTTATTTTGATCTTCATCTGAAGGTCCAATGTGCCTTTTTAAAAAATCTTTTTGAGAATTATGTAACATTAGCTAGCACTCTCCTTCGCAAATTTATCGTATTCTTCTTTGTTCATAAGACTATCCATTTCAGATTGATCTTTCATTTTAAGTTTAAAAAACCATGCTGAACCCTCAGGATCTTCATTAATTTTAGAAGGATCATCTACAATGGCTTGGTTTGTATCTACTACCTCACCACTAACTGGAGTATAAACATCACTAGCAGCTTTCGTAGACTCTACTACTCCTGCAGTACCATCTTTTTCAACATTAGATCCTTTTTCAGGAAGTTCTGCAAAAACTATATCGCCAAGCATTTCTGTTGCATGTTTTGTAATTCCTATTGTGGCTACATCTCCCTCTAAAGTAATCCACTCATGTTCTTTTGAAAATTTTACTTCACTCATTAATTTACTCCTTTCACATAATTTTTTTTATAAAATGGTAATGCGCAAACATTTGCTGGATGTTTTTTCCCTCTTACCTCAAGCAAAATTTTAGTATCAACTTTTGAAAACTCTTTATTAACATAACCCATCGCTATAGGACCATTTACACTTGGTCCAAACGTGCCGCTAGTTATCTCACCGATTTGTGTATCTGTATCATCAAATATTTTAGTTTTTTCTCTTGCAATCAATCTACCTTGAGATTAGAAGCCGGATTATGTTTATATGGTCACGAATT
>CACGMR010000018.1 GCA_902574215.1 uncultured Pelagibacteraceae bacterium | reverse complement strand
TGCTGGTAAATACATAGTATTAATGCCTAACACTCCTAAGGGGGGAGGTATATCAAGAAAAATATTTAATCCTGCGGATAGAAAAAAAATAAGAACAATTTTAAATGAAATTGAAATACCTAAGGAGATGGGATTAATTGTTAGAACTGCTGGAAGTAATAAAACAAAAAATGAAATAAATAATGATTTAACTACTTTGATTAATACTTGGGGTCAAATAAAAGAAAATGCAATCAATTCTATAGCTCCTTCTTTAATACATCAAGAAAGTGAGATAATTAAAAGAACTTTGAGAGATATGTTTGACGAAAATACCAAAAATATAATTGTAGAAGGAAATGAAGGTTACAAAAAAGCTCAGTCATTCATGAAAACAATGATGCCATCAAGTGTGAAAAAAGTAAAAAAATATAGAGGAAAAATTCCATTATTTATTCAAGAAAATATTGAACAAAAGTTAAATCAAATTTTTGATTCTGAAATTAAACTTAAATCAGGGGGATATCTAGTTATTAACCCAACAGAGGCTTTAGTATCTATTGATATAAATTCTGGAAGTTCAATAAAAGGAAAAAATGTTGAAAGTACTGCTTTAGACACAAATATCGAAGCTGCAGAAGAAATTGCAAGACAAATTAAAATAAGAGATTTGTCTGGTTTAATTATTATAGACTTTATCGACATGCTAAGCTACGGGAATAGAAGATTGGTTGAAAGAAAACTTAAAGAAAAATGTAGATCTGATAGAGCAAGAATTCAAATTGGAAGAATAAGTAATTTTGGTCTTTTAGAAATGTCTAGACAAAGACTTAGGGAAAGTGCAATTAAATGGAAAGTTACATTAACAGACGAGTCTTTCGCTCAAAAACTTTTAAAGATTGTTGAGTTAAAAGCTATAATTAACAAAGCAAAATTTGTTGAGTTAAAAGTTTGTAAAAAAATTTCAGACTTTCTAAAAGAAAATTTTGTTAAAGATTTAACTTATTTTGAAAAAAAAAACAAAATGACAATAGATATTATTAGCGATAATTCTTTAATTATACCTGAGTACATAATAGATATTAAAAATAAATCAAAAAAAACAATTGAATTAATAGAATATTACGAAAAATTAAAAAATTTAGAAATTCAAATAAAGGAAGACAAAATTACTGAAAAAAAAGGAAAAAAAAAAATTAACAAAAAGACATATAAAAAAAAAAGATTTTTTAAAAAAACTAAATAATTCCTTTTGATGGAGATGATGGATTACCCATTAAAATTTTATCTATTCTTCCAGATGCAAAAGATTGCCTTCCAGCAATAACTGCATTTTTAAATGCGAGTGCCATTTGGAAAGGTTTTTTTGCTTTTGCTATAGCAGTGTTAACAAGCACTCCATCACATCCTAATTCCATTGCAATTGTAGCATCTGAAGCTTGGCCTAAACCAGCATCAATAATTAATGGAAGTTTAGTTTGTTTTCTAATTATTTGAATATTGATTTTGTTTTGAATTCCTAGTCCTGACCCAATTGGTGCAGCTAAAGGCATAATTGCATCAGCACCTGAATTCTCTAAACGCTTTGCCATTAAAGGATCATCATTACAATAAACCATAACCTTAAAACCTTCTTTAGCGAGAACTTCTGTAGATTTTAAAGTTTCAATCATGTCAGGAAATAAATTCTTTTTATCTCCTAAAACTTCTAATTTAACTAACTTCCAACCACCTATTTCTCTTGCTAATCTCAAAGTTCTCAAAGCCTCTTTTGAATTAAAACATCCAGCAGTATTAGGTAAATATGTAATTTTTTTTGGATCAACATAGTCCATCAATAACGGTTTTTTTTTATCAGTAATATTAACTCTTCTTACAGCAACTGTTACAATTTCTGCTCCTGAAAGTTTAATTGCTTTTGCACACTCAGACATACTTTTATATTTACCTGTCCCCACAATTAATCTGGAATTATATTTTTTATTCGCAATTATCAGACTATCTTTTTTCAAATTAACCCCCTCCAATAAAATGAACTATTTCAATTTTATCATTTTTTTTTAATTTTATTTTATTAATTTTTTTTTTATTTATTATTTCCTCATTAAGCTCAATTGCTACTTTATTTAATGGTATTTTTAGATTTTTTAACACTATAGAGAGATTAGAATCTTGAATTATAGATTTGATTTTACCATTTATTTTGATTTTTATTTTTTTTATTTTTTTCATCGTATATAAATGCTGAATGAATAATAAAATAATTATTATTAATGGTCCAAATCTTAATCTATTAGGAGAAAGAGAACAATCACAATATGGATCAACTACGTATGACCAACTTAAAGAGAATTGTTCTAAAAAAGCAAAAGAAATTGGTCTTGATGTTGAATTTGCTCAATCTAATGTTGAAGGAGAGCTTGTTAATATTATTCAAGATGCTAGGAAAAAATTTGATGGAATGATTATAAATGCTGCTGCATTTACTCATACCTCTGTAGCCATAAGAGATGCTCTAGATTTATTTAAAAAACCAATAATCGAGCTACATTTATCTAATATTTATAAAAGAGAAGAATTTAGACATAAATCACTTATAAGTGATGTAGTAACTGGAGGAATTTTTGGATTAGGTGCTGAAGGATATATTTTGGCCATAATTTCATTACAAAAAGATTTGCAAAATGAAAATAGATAAAAAAATAATTCAAGAATTAAGTGATTATTTAAAAGAATTTAATCTTACTGAAATAGAGATAACTGAAAAGGATACAAAAATTAAAGTATCAAAAAACAATGTTTCAATAAGTAATCAACCTCAAGTTATTTCGTCCTCATCACCTGCATCAAGTTCAGCACCTACTCAAACTCAAAATATTAAATCAGGAACTGAAATTACTTCACCTATAATTGGAACTGCCTATCATGCTCCAGAACCAGGTGCTAAAAAATTTGTTGAGATTGGAAAAAAAATTAAAAAAGGTGATACAATAATGATTGTTGAGGCAATGAAAACCATGAATCATGTTCCTTCAACAGCAGATGGTGTTGTAAAAGAAATTTGTGTTGAAGATGGCCAACCCGTAGAATTTGGTCAAACTATTATTATCCTAGAATAAATAATGTTTAAAAAAATTTTAATTGCAAACCGTGGGGAAATTGCAGTTAGAATTATTAGAGCATGTAAAGAATGGGGAATTCCTACTGTCGCTGTTCATTCCGATGTAGATAGAGAAAGTATGCATGTTAGAATGGCTGATGAAAGTGTATGTATTGGTTCCCATCAACCAGCAAATAGTTATTTAAATATTCCAGCATTAATGTCAGCAATAGAACTTACAAATGCTGATGCTGTTCATCCTGGCTATGGTTTTCTTTCGGAAAATGCAAATTTTGCAAGAATTTTAGAAGAGAATAAAATTAATTTTATAGGAGCTTCATCAAAACATATTGAAATGATGGGTGATAAAATCCAAGCAAAAAGAATAGCTAAGGAAAATGGATTACCTGTTATTGAAGGTTCTGAAGGAGGAGTAAAAGATGTTTCTGAAGCAAAAGAACTTTGTAAAAAAATTGGTTTTCCTGTCTTAATTAAAGCCTCAGGTGGAGGTGGAGGTAAAGGTATGAAAATAGTTTATGAGGAAGAAGAATTTGAAACGCTATTTTCAACTGCAAAATCAGAAGCACAAAAATACTTTGGCAATGATGAAGTCTATATTGAAAAATTTTTTCAAAATCCAAGACATATTGAGGTTCAAATATTAGCTGGAAAAAATAGAGCAGTACACCTACACGAAAGAGATTGTTCAGTTCAAAGAAGACATCAAAAATTAATAGAAGAAACACCCAGTCCAGTTTTAAATGATGAAATAAGAAAAGATTTATTTGAAAGAACAGTCAAAATGGTTGCAAAAATAGGTTATATGGGAGCTGGGACTGTCGAGTTTATATATGAAGATGGAAAGTTTTATTTCCTTGAAATGAATACAAGAGTGCAAGTTGAACATCCTGTTACAGAAATGGTTACAGGGATCGATATAATCAAAGAGCAAATTTGGATTGCTTTTTCAGGAGAAACAGCTTTGAAACAAAGTGATATAAATCCTAGAGGACATGCAATTGAGTGTAGAATAAATGCAGAAGATGCAAGTAAAAACTTTCAGCCTTCACCTGGCGTTATTACTATGTGTCATCAACCATCTGGTTTTAGAACCAGAGTAGATGGTGCAATATTTCAAGGATATAAAGTAACACCTTATTACGATAGTATGGTTTGTAAGTTAATTTGTCATGGTAGAAACAGAACAGAAGCAATTCAAAGAATGAATAGATCTTTAGATGAGTTTGTAATTGAAGGTATTACAACGACTATTCCACTTCATAAAAAATTGCTAAATCATAAAAAATTTATCAATTCAGATTTTAATGTAAGTTGGTTGGATAAAGACTCGATAGTTTAATAACAACTAATGAGCCAAACATCGTAAACAGGATGATCAAAAGGTGCGATTGATGGACTTGATGAAAACATCCAACCATTAAAAACAAAAACTTCATCATTATTTTTATTTGTCAGATCTCGAACTTGTATATAGGCAGTTATTTCTGGATTATCATCAAATTCTGAATTTTTACATTTCAGACTTTTAATTGATAAATCTTTAAACTTTACTAATTCTCCATTTTTAAGTTTAAGTAAGGTGTTTTTTGAACTTATTTTATCCAAAATTTTGATATCAGTAAAAGTTCCCTCTAAATTACTTTTTGCGTTTGAGTTTAAAACTAAACAAAAATAAAATAAAAAAACTAAATAGATTAATTTAAAATTATTCTTTCCAACTTGAGTATTTCTTTTTAATACCATCTTTATTTTTATTTGGATAATATGCTGCGTCAGTCCCGGTTAAATTTTCTTGATGTGGTTTTTGCCATTCATATTTTTCTAAGGTATGTTTTTTCTCAATTTTATTTGGTGTAAAATGTATCCAAGAATACCATTCAACAGGAATTTTAGATGCGTCTATTGTGTTTGAATAGATAACCCATCTTTTTCCGTTTTTACTTTCATAGTATTTATTACCTAGCTCATCAGCGCCAACTAGTTTTCCAAAAAAAATAGTTTTTAATCTTGTTCCAAAAGTATCTTGATTCCACCAAGTGAAAATTTTCTTTAAGAGTGTCAACATAATATTTTTTTATTTATTCAATTAAAAATTGTAAAATTTAAATTAGACTAAAATATGAATATGTATATAAATTAATTGATTCATTATTCAAATTAAAATTTAAATTGAGGTCAAATGGCAAAGTATTTAGTTGAAACTTATTATACCTGTACCTTTAAAGTAAATCATTATTTAGATGATATTAATGAGACAGAGTTAAAAAATTTAGAAAAAAGAGATGATGGTAAATTTGAGGTTTTAGACGTAAAACTTGATAATAGAAAAACAAAAAGTCTAGATCCTAAAAACAATAAAGTCCTTGAAAACAACAAAGTGGATGTAGTTACCGAAACGGATAAAAAAAACCCAATAAATAAAGAAAGTGTAATAAAAAGTATAAACATGGCTAACGAGAAGTTAGGTAAAAGGTTTAGCATGCCTGACAGAAGAAAAGGATATATTCAAAAAGCTACTATTGGTGACCACAAAGTTTACCTACATACTGGAGAATATGAAGACGGAAAAATTGGAGAAATATTTATTGATACCAGTAAAGAAGGTGAACTTGTTAAAGCCTTAATGAATAACTTTGCAATTGCTGTTTCTTTAGGCCTTCAATACGGTGTTCCGTTAGATGAGTTTATAAGTGCATTTGTTGGCACAAAATTTGAACCATCAGGCAAAGTACATGGTAATGATAGAATTTTAAGTGCTACATCAATTTTGGATTATATTTTCAGAGAATTAGCTATTTCATATCAAAATAGAGAAGATCTAGCACATACTCCAGCTATTGGAGGAAATGATGCCACAAATACAGAAGATCAAAGCTCTGAAGATCAAAATCAATTATTGAAAATTGTAAAAGACATTACCAGTAAAGGTTTTGTTAGAAATAATTATAAAAAAAATCTAGTTGATCTTTCAGATGTAAAAATAAGTTTAAAAGGTAAAAAATAAGTTATTTTTTTGTTTTTAAAGCTAAATTTAATTCTTTCAATTGATCTGGATTTACCTCAGATGGTGCCTTCATCATCAAATCTTGTGCATTTTGGTTCATTGGAAACATAGTAACTTCCCTAATATTTTTCTCATTAGCTAGTAACATTACGATTCTATCAATACCAGGTGCTATTCCTCCATGTGGAGGTGCGCCATAACTAAGTGCATTAATCATACCACTAAATTTTTCATCTACTACATTTTTATCATATCCTGCAATCGAGAAAAGTTTATACATAAGTTCTGGTTTATGATTCCTAATTGCTCCTGAAGATAATTCTATACCATTACAAACTATATCGTATTGATAAGCAAGTATATCTAATGGGTTTTCAAAATCTTTATCACTTAAATCACCTTGAGGCATTGAAAATGGATTATGACTAAATTCAATCTTGTTTGTTGATTCATCTTTTTCGAACATTGGATAATCTACAATCCAACAAAATGCGAAAATATTTTCATCAATTAAATCAAGATCTTTTGCAATTTTATCTCTTGCTAGTGCAGTAATTTTTTCTAATTCATCTTGTTTTCCACAAGCCATGAAAATACTATCCCCTATTTCACTGTTTGTTTTTTTCATGATTTCAACCAATGCGTCTTGAGAAAAGAATTTTCCTATAGGGCCTTTTGCTGAAATATCTTTATCTTTTTCAAAAGTAAAATAAGCTAAACCAGAAGCACCTTCTTCTTTAGCCCATTTATCAATATTATCAAAAAAACTTCTGGGTTTATCTTTTGTATTTTTTGTAACAATGCATCTTACTTTAGATCCAGATTTTACTAATTTTTTAAATATTTCAAACGAAACATCTTCTCTTTTAAAAATTTCAGTTATATCATTTACAATGAGTGGGTTTCTTAAATCTGGTTTATCAGTACCGTATTTAAGCATTGCTTCCTTGTATGAAATCTTTGGAAATTTATCAAACATCAGTTTTTTAGTTGAAAAATTTTTAAATGTATTAACCATTAACTTTTCAACAACATTAAATACATCCTCTTGCTCAACAAATGACATTTCTAAATCTAATTGATAAAACTCCCCAGGACTTCTGTCTGCTCTTGCATCTTCATCTCTGAAGCAAGGTGCAATTTGAAAGTATCTATCAAAGCCCGAAACCATTATTAATTGTTTAAATTGCTGAGGAGCTTGTGGTAGTGCATAAAATTTTCCTGGATTTAAACGACTAGGTACTAAAAAATCTCTAGCACCCTCTGGGCTAGATGAGGTTAAAATTGGTGTTTGAAATTCTAAAAAACCTAATTTAGTCATTTCATTTCGGATGTATGAAATAACCTTGGATCTTAAAATAATATTTTCATGAATTTTTTTTCTTCTTAAATCTAAGAATCTATATTTCAATCTTATTTCTTCTGCATATTCTTGATCGCTAAAAATTGGCATTGGGAGCTCTTTACAAGTGCCTAAAACTTCATGCTGCTCAATAACAACCTCAATTTCACCAGTGTCAATTTCAGAATTAATTGTTTCTTTAGATCTGTTAACAACTTTCCCCTCAACTTTAATTACTGTTTCTAATTGCATTTTTTCTAAATCAGAAAAATATTTATTATCTTTATCAATTATACATTGGGTAATTCCATAATTATCTCTCAAATCAATAAATAATAAATTCCCATGGTCTCTTTTTTTATTTATCCAGCCTGAAAGAGAAATTTTTTTATCTACATCCTCTTTTCTTAATTCATTACACTTGTGTGTTCTGTATTTATTCAATTAAACCTCTAATGCTTCTTTTATAATTTTAAAATCGATTGGTTTCTTTCTTTTTAAACTAATTTCGTCGATTTTATATATGAAATCAGAAATTTTGCCATAAGTTCTATCAATTCTCTTAATTATAAATTCAATAAGTTTTTGGTCTATTGATATTTGACGATCAGAAAGATTTTTTAATATTAGTGCATAAATTAAATCGTCACCAGGTTTTTCAATTTGAGATAAAATAAAATTATTAGATCTTGAATTAAGATCATTTAATTTAAAATTAAAGTCAACTATTGGTATTTTTGAGGTTACAATTAAGTACTTATTATCCTGATCTATTATATTTATAAGTGTAAATAATAAGTTTTCATTTATTTTTTCAGTTAAATCCTCAACAATAATATTTTCATATATTTTAATTTGTTGAAGAAAGTCATTATTAATATCTTCTGCATTAATTTTAATTCCTCTGTGCTTTTCTAAAAATATATTTATTAAATGACTTTTTCCTGAAAACTTTTCACCTATTAAGTTTATAAAATTTTTATCCCATTTTGGCCAGCTATTTAAAAGGCTAAAAGAGTGTTCGTTGCTGTTTGAAACATAAAAATCCTGATCTTTAAAATTTTGATCATAATCAAATTTAAGTATTTGCTGATTAAGATTTGTCATTTAAAACCCAAATTTTATTTTTAATTTCAAAATCATAATTTTGATCACTCATAACTTCTAAAAACTTATCAGGTGTTCCATTAAAAATAACTTTATAAAAATTATTTTGATTATTGAACTTATAAATTGAAAAATTATATATCAAATCCATATCAGATAAAATTTTTTCAAATTTATTAATTTTTATATTATTAGAGTTATCAATAGAAATATTTAAAGATAACTTTACTGAAGTATTGATTTGATTTTGTGATTTCCAAAAATCTTCGTAGACTAATTTTATATTATCAATTAATTCAAATAACTCTTCTTCATCATCAAAATTAACTTCAGTATAATTTAAATTCTTTATATTTTTTTTTTTATTGAAAAAAATTTTATTAAATACTCTTATTTTATTATCATCTTTAAACACAATCATAATTATGTGATCATTTATATTGTATTTGTTTATAATTTCTTTGAAGTCATAAGTTTCTAAATTATTAATATTTCTTTTTATTAAACTAAAATCATCAAGATCTTGAGTGGGTAAGATATAATTTAAAAGATTTTTTTTTTTGTTATTTACATTCCAGCTGGAAAATAATTTATCCTCAGAGAACATTGAAACTTGATTTTTATTCTGATCAACAAAAACTGGAATGAATAAGAAATCTTTTTTTACAGGTAAAGACGGAAATACATTTTTTGACTCTAGTAAATCAAATATAATTTTTTTATTAAATGAAACATTAAGGGTAAGATAATAAATTTCATCTATAAACTTTTCCTCCTTAATAGAGAAAGTTTCTATCATTCCTTTTATTTGATTTATTGGCGTTTTTTTTAATTTTATTTGATCTTTACTTTGGACAATTGAAAAAATTAGTTCATTAAATGCCTTTAAAAATCCTTTATCAATAATTTCATTTTTATTAAAATTTATTTCAAAAGGTGTTGATATTTCAATATCATTTATAGAAAATGTCTTTGCATGACTATTTTCTGTGGAAAAGAAAATATTTATTAAAGCAAGAAATAAAAAAAAATTATATAAAAGCCTTAATTTATAAAGTTGAGAAATAAATTTCATAAAACATATTAATGAATAAAAAAAAATTTACCTATAAAAAAAGTGGAGTTAATATCAAGGCTGCAGACAAGTTTGTTGATTTCATTTCTACAGTTTCAGCAAAAAAAAGAGGCAAAAAAAAGTTTTCAAATATAGGCGGGTTTGGCTCAATAACAAATATACCTAGTAATATTAAACAACCTAAAATCGTAGCTTGCACAGATGGTGTGGGAACCAAAATTGAAATTGCTAATACATTAAATAAATTTGATACCATTGGAATTGACTTGGTTGCTATGAGTGTAAATGATTTAATCGTACAAGGAGCTAAGCCTTTGCTTTTTTTAGACTATATATCAATAAATAAAATTGATCTTAAAAAACTTAAAGCAATAATAAAAGGGATTAACAAAGGCTGTAATCAATCAGAATGTGAGCTCGTCGGTGGAGAAACTGCTGAAATGCCAGGTACGTATGAAAAAGGTAAATTTGATATCGCAGGTTTTGCTGTAGGAGTTGTAGGAAAGAATAGAATTTTAAATAAAAATAAAATAAAAAAAAATAATCTTATAGTTGCAATTCCTTCCAGTGGTTTACATTCTAATGGGTATTCTCTTGTAAGATATTTATTAAAACAAAAAAAAATAAATATTAAAAAAAATAAATTTTTAAAATCTGAGCTTCTAAAACCAACTAAAATATATGTTAAAGAAATAATGAATTTAATAAACAACAACTTAATCAATGGCTGTGCGAATATAACTGGAGGAGGTTTGTCTGATAATATTAAAAGAATTATACCAGATAAACTCTCAGCACATATAAATTTAGATAAAATTGAAACTTCTAAAATATTTAATTGGCTTAAAAATAATGGAATTTCTGATAAAGAAATGCTTAAAACATTTAATTGTGGAGTTGGTTTTTGTCTTATTGTTGAAAGTAAAAATTTAAAAAGAATAAGTAAATTTTTTTCAAAAGAATACAAACCATATGTTATTGGAAAAATTTCTAATGGTAAAAATAAAGTTAAGTTAAATGGTTCTATCCACTGGTATCAATAGAATTAAAACAGCTGTATTTATTTCAGGTACAGGTAGTAATTTAAAATCTTTAGCTAAATTTTCTAAAACTAAAATATCTCCTATATCAATTAACTTTATTGTTTCAAATAACTCTAAGGCAAAGGGTTTAAATTATGCCAAAAAATTTAAAATTAAAAAAAAAGTTTTAAATTTTAAAAATAAAAAATTAAGTGAAAATAAGCTACTTTCCATCTTAAAAAAAAATAATATTGAGATGATTTGTCTAGCTGGATTTATGAAAATTTTGTCAAAAAGTTTTATAAAAAAATTTAAAGGAAAAATATTAAATATACACCCCTCTTTACTACCTAAATATAAAGGATTAAATACTCACCAAAGAGTATTAAAAAACAAGGAAAAATACTCAGGATGCACTGTTCATTTTGTAAATGCTAGATTAGACTCAGGGAAGATTGTTCTCCAAAAGAAAGTAAAAATTTTAAAAAAAGATACTGAATCTTCTCTTGCTAAAAAAATTTTAGTCGAAGAGCATAAACTTTACCCAAAAGCTATATTAAAAGTTTTTAATCTTTAAAGAAAAAATCTATTTCAATTTTAGCATTTTCAACACTATCTGATCCATGGACAGAGTTTTTGTCTATTGAAATCCCGTATTTTTTTCTAATAGTACCATCTTCAGCATCTTCTGGATTTGTAGCACCCATTAATTCTCTATTTCCTAAAACTGCATTGTCTTTTTCAAGAACCATTACAACAATCGGACCTGATGATAAATAGGCACATAAATCATTATAAAATGGTTTGGTTTCATGAACTTTATAAAACTTTTCAGCTTCTGACTTTTCAATTTGTATTTTTTTTTCTTTTAAAATTGTAAAATCATTAGATTTAAACATTTCTTTAATTTCGTTCTCTAGATTTCTCTCCACTGCATCTGGTTTTATAATTGATAATGTTTGTTCTAAATTACTCATAATTATCCTCTATTAGTTTGTTTAATAATCTCACTCCGTAACCTGTTGCACCACCAGAATTTAATGCTCCTCCATATTTAGAAAATGCCATTCCTGCTATATCTAAGTGTGCCCAAGGTGTTTTATTTAAAATAAATCTTTGCAAAAATTGAGCAGCCGTTGTTGAACCTGCTCCCCCAACATAATTAATATTTTGCATATCTGCATTTTTTGAGTCAATTAACTTATCAAAATTTTTATTCAGAGGCATTCTCCAAACTTTTTCTTCAACATTTTCACCTGCCTTAATCAATTGATTTGATAATTTATCGTTATTTGAAAATAGACCAGCATACTCTGATCCAAGAGAAACAATAATTGCTCCTGTTAGAGTTGCTAAGTCTACTATAAATTTTGGTTTAAACTTCTCCTCTGTATAAGTTAAAGCATCAGCTAAAACTAATCTTCCTTCAGCGTCTGTATTTAAAATTTCAACTGTCTTTCCACTGTATGACTTCACTATATCGCCAGGTCTTTGTGCATTACCACCAGGCATATTTTCAACAAGCCCAACCACACCTACTGCATTTACTTTTGCTTTTCTTAAAGCTAAACTTTTCATTAAACCAACGACTACAGCAGATCCAGCCATATCATAAGTCATATCTTCCATAAATTTTGCAGGTTTTAAAGATATTCCACCTGTATCAAAGCAAACTCCTTTACCAACAAAAGCTAAAGGTTTTGATTTATCTTTTAATCCATTCCATTCCATTGTTACTAGATATGATCCTCTTACACTACCCTGACCAACACCAAGCAATGTATTCATTCCTAGTTTTTTTAATTTTTTTTCGTCATATACAGTTACTTTTAAACCATGTTTTTTAAGTGAGTTTAGTCTTTTTGCATATTCATCAGGATGTAAAATGTTACCAGGTTCAGAAACTAAATCTCTAGTATAAAAAGTTCCATTTTCTATAGCTTTAAATTTAATTTGATCCTTAACAGATGGTTGATTTTTACCACTTATTATTATTGAAATATTTTTGTTGTTTTTTTTTGTTTTATATTTTTCAAATGTGTAGGATTTCAATTTTATACCATGTACAAAATATCCTAAAATATTATTTTGTTGATTGGATAGAGTTTCTGATTCTAGGATAAATTCGTTTATCTTATTGCTTTTAAATTTATCGTAAAAATTTGCACCCAAATTTTCTGCTTCAGAATTAGTGATGTTTTTTTTTAATGAAACTAGTATTATTTTCTTTGTTGAACTTATATCAAAAGCTAATATTTTCTTTTTTTCATCTCTTTTTTTGATTAAGTCTGATATAAAATTATAATCTGAGACTGGAATATGTTTCTTTAGGCCCGAAATATTGAACTTTTCATCAACAAATAAAACCAAATTGGGTTTATTTTTTTTTAAAGCTCTATTTTGATAATTAATTTTAACACTCATAAATTTTAAATACACTCTGGAAGTGTAGAGTGCTATATATGAATAAAAATACCTTATTTCAATGAAAAAAATAATTTTTAGAAAGCTTTTATTTGACTGTATAATTTTCTTTTTAATTACGTTACTGGGAATAAGTTCAATTATATGGGTTTTTCAAGCAGTAAATTTTTTAGATATTATTATAGAGGATGGCAGGAATTATAATGTCTATATTTGGTATACTCTTTTAAATCTCCCCAAAATTGTAAGTAAAGTTCTTCCATTTTGTATTTTTTTTAGTTTTTCATATATTTTTATTAAATATGAGATGAATAATGAACTGATTATTTTTTGGAATCATGGAATAGAAAAAATAAGTGTAATTAATTTTTTTATTATTTTTTCAATATTAATTTTATTTTTTCAAATAATGCTTCTTACGATAATAGTACCTAAATCACAAGAAATAGCACGAAGTCAGTTAAGAACTTCTGATGTAGATTATTTTGAAGGTCTTATTAAACCAAAAAAATTTAATGATACTGTAAAAGGATTAACGGTTTATGCAGAAGATAAAAATGATAAAGAAGAATTTATAAATATTTATATTAAAAAAGTTTCAAACGGTAAATTTCAAATTACTTTTGCAAAGAAAGGCATATTTGAAAATAAAGGTAATAGAAAAGTTTTGGTTCTGTATGATGGAGAAAATTTAACCAGTAATGATGGTAAAATAACAAGATTTAATTTCTCAAAATCTGATTTTGGATTAGAAAATATGGCAACACACTTAATAGTTCATAGAAAATTACAAGAACAGTCTACCAGAAGCTTGATTGCTTGTGTTGAAAATATTTATTTTAAAAAAGGAAAAAAAATTTTAAATTGTGATACTGCTAATCCAAGAAATGTATATAAAGAACTATTTAAAAGATTAATTGCACCCTTTTATATTCCTTTATTAATTTTAATTTCTGCAATGAATTGTTTTGTATCAAAAGAAAATATTAGATATTTAAGATACAGATTTTCACTATTTGCATTTGGTTTATCAGTTATAATTATTTCTGAAAGTTCTCTTGGATATATACAAAAATCTTTTACTAAAAATATTTTTTTAATTTCTTTTCCAATACTTTTAGTTTTATTGTTATATATGATTATAATCTTCAAATTTAAATTTAAAGAATTTAGAATTCAGACATGAAAACTTATATTAAATTTTTGGTTATTAGTTTTTTAAAATCTTTTATTAATATTTTTTTAATAATGTTAAGTTTGGTTTTAATTTTAAATATTATTAAAGAAATTGAATTTTTTAATGATAAAGATGTTAATACTTTATATCCAATTTATTTATCAATTATGAATACTCCTTCAGTAATTTTTGAGATGTTCCCTTTTATTTTTTTAATATCAACACAATTTTTTTTTATTAAGCTTTTTAGTAACAACGAAATTCAAATTTTTAAATATTCTGGATTAAAAAATATAAAAATTATCACTTCTTTAAGTATTCTTAGTTTTTTATTAGGAATCCTAATAATTACCTTATTTTACAATTTATCCTCAAATCTGCAGAGATACTATTTGGAAGTAAAAAATCAATATTCAAATGATCAATCTTATTTAGCTGCTATAAATAAGAATGGGCTGTGGATTAAGGATATTTTAGACGAAGAAATTAGTATAATTAATTCCTCTGCAATGGAAGGTGAGTATTTAAAAGATACTTTTATAACTACATTTGACAAAAATTATAAGCCAATAAGAAATATAAGAAGTGACAAAATTGACATAAAAAAAAATAAATGGCTCATTTATGATGCTTCAATTATTGAAGATAATACTAATAAAAACGTTGAATTATTTGAATTTAAAACTAATTTTAATTTAGAGACTATAGGATCTTTATTCTCTAACTTATCATCACTATCAATCTTAAAATTAATTAATTTACGAAATAATTATAAGTCACTTAACTATTCAGTAGTAGATGTAAATATGCAAATAAATAAGATTTTAACTTATCCTATATACTTAATGTTAATGACAATACTTTCTGCAATAATTATGTTTAATACAAAAAGTTTTAAGAGCAACACATTTAAAATTGTAATAGGATTATTTTTTTCAGTAATAATTTATTATATTAGTAATTTTTTTAATGTTATGGGAAATACAGAAAAAATTCCATTGATACTTTCAATTTGGACCCCTTTATTATTTCTAAGTTTAATCAATATTTCAATGCTACTAAAAATTAATGAAAAATAATTTATTTAAATTCACGATTTTTTTATTTTTAAGTTTAAGTTTTTTTAGTTTTTCAAATGCTGAAGAACAATTCATTTTTAAGGTTACTGAAATTGATATTTCTGAGAATGGCAATCTAATTGTTGGATCTAAGGGTGGAAAAGCAATAACTGACGATGGTTTTGAAATAACAGGAGAAAATTTTGTTTATAATAAAATTACAAATGTCTTAAATGTTTCTGGAAATGTAAAATTATTTAGTATTGATGATAACATTATAGTTTTTTCTGATAAGGCAACTTACTTAAAGAATAAAGAGATTGTCTTTACTGAAGGAAACTCTAAAGCGATAAGTGAAAATAATACGATCACAGCTTATAAATTTGATTTTGATAAGATCAAAAATATTTTGAAAGCTGAAAAAAATGTTAAATTTGAAGATAAAAAAGAAGAAACATTAATATTTTCTGATAAGGCAACTTATTTGAAAAACGACGAAATCATTTTTACAGAAGGTGAAACTACAGCATTTTTAGAAAAAAAATATGAATTTAATTCTAAAAATGTAACATATTCAAAAAATGATAATACTCTAAAATCTTTAGAGAAATCCTCAATCAAAGATAATAATAGTAATATTTATGATTTAGACAATTTTCTTTACACAATTAATAATAAAATTCTTAAAGGTAAAAACGTAAACGTATTTTCAAAAGTCGATAATAAAAATACAGACAATTATTTCTTCTCTGAAGGAATTTTTGATTTTAATAAAAATAGTTTCATATCAAAAGAAACGAAAATAAAAGTGCACAAAGAAGTTTTTGATAATTCTGAACAAGATCCAAGAATCTATGGTGTATCTTCAAAAGGTGATGAAAATAAAACGATAATAAATAAAGGAATTTTTACCAGCTGCAAAATTAATGAAGATTGCCCTCCTTGGAGTATAGAAGCAGAAAAAATTACCCATGACAAAATCAAGAAAGATATGATTTATGAAAAAGCATTATTAAAAATTTATGATTTTCCAGTTTTATACTTTCCAAAGTTTTTTCATCCTGATCCGACTGTAGACAGGAGGACAGGATTTTTGAGACCACAATTCAATAATTCTAGGACTTTAGGGTCTTCAATTTTTATTCCATATTTTATAACCTTGGGAGATGATAAAGACTACACTTTCAAACCAACAATTTTTGAGGATAAAGTAATTCTACAAAATGAATTTAGAAAAGTAACAGATAACTCGTATTTAATAGCAGATTTTAGTTTAACAAAAGGTTATCAATCTTCAGTAAATGATAAGAAAAAAGATATCAATCATCTTTTCTTGAATTATGAGCAAGAGTTAAATCTTTCTAATTTTAACGAAAGCAAATTGGAAGCCAAGATTGAGAGGGTAAATAATGATACATACTTAAAAGTTTTTCAAAATAATCTTTTTGAAAGTCCGGTCATACCAAAAAATAAAGATATAATGCTCACAGAATTAAATTTGGATTTGGATCACCCAGATTACACTCTAACAACTGACATTCAAGTGTTTGAAGATTTAGGAAAAATATCAAGTGACAGGTATCAATATGTTCTTCCATCATATAATTTTAATAAAAATCTAAATATAGAAAATATTGAAGGATCAATTAATTTCATATCATCTGGTAGTAATCATTTAAAAGATACTAATAATTTAAGAACTTCAGTTATTAATGATATTGAATTCAAATCTACAAATTATTTCACAGAAAGTGGATTAAAAAATCAATATAATTTATATTTTAAAAATTTAAATTCCCTTGGAAAAAATGATCCAACCTATAAATCAACGCCGAGGGTAGAAGGTATGGGTATTGCAGAAATTCAAACCAGTTTCCCTCTGATTAAAAACAGTGATACATATAACGAAATTTTAACCCCAAAAATTTCAATAAGAGCCAATCCTGGAAATAATATGAAAGATTACAGTGGATCAGATAAAAATATCAGTGCAAATAATATTTTTGAAATAAATAGATTGGGTTTAAGTGATACTTTTGAAGCAGGAAGGTCTTTGACAATGGGAATAAATTACAAACTAGATATAAAAGATAATATTGAAGCCTTAGAAAATAAAGAGGATTATAAAATTTTAAATCCTGATAAATATATTGAATTTAAATTAGCTACAGTAATAAGAGACAAAGTTGAAACGGAAATACCATCTAGCTCAACTATAGACAAAAAAAACTCCAATATATTTGGATCATTAAACAATAAATTATTTGATAATTTTGATATGGTATATAATTTTTCAATAGACAACAATTTGGAAACTTTAGATTATCATTCTTTAGGCTCTAAAATTTCTATAAATAATTTTGTAACAGAATTCACATATTTAGAGGAGAATGGTGATATAGGAAATAGTCATATACTTTATAACAGTACTTCCTATGAAATTGATAAAAATAATTCAATATCCTTTTCAACCAGAAGAAATAAAGAAATTGATCTCACTGAATACTACAATTTCAGTTATGAATATAAAAATGATTGCTTAATAGCTGGAGTCAAATACAACAAAACATTTTATCAAGATAACGACTTGAAACCTTCTGAAAATTTATTTTTTACTTTAACTTTAATACCTCTAACGACATATGAAAGAATTATTTATGAAAATTAAATTACAAATCTTAATATATTTTGTGATGATAATTTTTTTTTCTCAAAGCGCCATAAATAGTTTTGAGAATAAAATAATTTTCAAAGTTGATAACAAAATTATAACTTCTTTAGATGTAGAAAATGAAATGAGATATTTGATGACGTTAAATCCTAATCTTAAAAATTTAAATAAAGATGAAATTATAGAAATATCAAAAAAATCATTAATTAAAGAAAAAATAAAAAAAATTGAGATAACAAAAGTTTTTATACAGCCAAAAATAAATGAAATTTTTTTAGAAAAATTACTTAAAAATATATATTTCAAGATAGGTATAAATGACCTAGGAACTTTTAAGTCTTATCTTGAGAGTAATAATGTAGA
>CACGMR010000017.1 GCA_902574215.1 uncultured Pelagibacteraceae bacterium | reverse complement strand
TTGCTGGACTATCTTTTTGAACTTCATTTATGACTGCAGGAGTAAAATCTTTACCTATAAAAGTATTATGGAAGTTTCTAAGTTTATCACTATGTCTACAGGTGATTTTATAGATTTTAAAGTTAAGCGTTCCTATGATGAATTAATTCTAAAAGTAAAACCTAATATTGTTGAAGGTGATGATGGATTAGGGAATAAAATAAATAAAAGAATGGTAGGTATTAAGCTTGGTGCCTACAATAATAAAGTTAACCATGTCAAATTAGGACCTGCTCAGGCTTTATATCATGCAGGTTATGAAGTTTATTTTGTAAGCGTTTCCTCATTAAAATACATCGGAGGAATGATTTTAGGTAAAGCAGATACTTCCCAATTAGGAGGACCAATTAGAATTGCTAAAATTTCTGGACAAGTTGCAACGTTTGGAGTGTTGGCTTTCATTAGTATGATGGCTTATATTTCAATAAGTTTGGGTCTTATTAATCTATTTCCAATACCAATGTTAGATGGAGGGCATTTAATGTTTTATGCATTTGAGAAAGTTTTAGGCCGACCTTTGTCTCAAAAAAACTCAAGAAGGTTTTTTTTCGAATCGGATTGTTTTTGTTGCTATCATTGATGTTTTTCACCACATTTAATGATCTAAAAGACCTAGGTTTATTTAGATAATTCACATATTTAAAAGTTAAAAAAAGTCAATAAAACCAACGTTTATTTATGTTTTTACAAGATATTGTGTGTTATAAAAAATTTAAACACTAAAAAAAAAGCTTGATTTATCAACGTTTATGAGAAGTATAAATATTAACCAACAAAACCGGAGCTAAAATGAACAAAAAAACAACTAATTGCTAAGCTTTCTGGCTCATTAAATTTGAGCAAAGCAGATGCTGAGCGAACTTTTGATACAATTACCAACACTATTTTAGATGCTCTAAAAGGTGATGACTCAGTAAAAATTGCTGGGTTTGGTACGTACAAAGTAGCAAAAAAGAAAAGCAAGAGTTGGAAGAAACCCAAGAACGGGTGAGCAGATTCAAATTGCTGCTTCTCAAAAGGTAAAATTCTTACCAGCTAAAGCTTTAAAAGAAGTATTCAACAGATAATATTTTTTTTTAACAGCCCTAACGTTTTAAAAAACACGTTTAGGGCTGTTACTATATGCAAAAAATGCATAGCCAATTTTCCTAATAAGCGTTAGTTTTAAAAATTAATAAAACTATAAGACACCACTTAATCAAGTGGAGGTCTAATGACTAAAATAATAAAAAAAATATCAGCGCCGCTTCTTAGTTTAATATTTTTATTAAACATGAGTAGTGCCGGTATGGCAGAGACAACTGTCTCTGGAGAAGTTCAAGCGATATTTAACTCGCTTCTATTTTTAATTTGTGGTTTCCTTGTCATGTTCATGGCAGCGGGTTTTGCGATGCTAGAATCTGGTATGGTAACTTCAAAAAGTGTATCAGTAATTTGTGCTAAAAATATAGGTCTATATTCAATTGCCGGAATTATGTTTTGGCTTTTTGGTTATAATTTAGCTTATGGAATTCCTGAAGGAGGATACATTGGAACATTTACACCTTGGTCAGATGCAAGTGCAGTTGATACAGGTTATGCCGATGGATCAGACTGGTTCTTCCAAATGGTATTCTGTGCAACAACAGTTTCAATTTGTTCAGGTGCTATGGCTGAAAGAATTAAGCTATGGCCGTTTTTCTTATTTGCAGCTATTTTAGCTGGAGTAATTTATCCAATCGTTATGGGTTGGCAATGGGGTGGAGGCTGGTTAGCAGAACTAGGCTTCTCTGATTTTGCTGGTTCGACATTAGTACACTCAACAGGTGGTGCAGCTGCTTTAGCAGGTATCATGTTGTTAGGTGCTAGATATGGAAGATTTGATAGCAAGGGTGAGGCGAAAGCAATTAAACCTTTTGCTGCTTCTTCAATTCCATTAGTAACTGTTGGAGTATTTATATTATGGTTGGGTTGGTTTGGATTCAATGGTGGATCTCAACTAGCTATTGGAACATTTGATGATGCAGTTGCTGTATCAAGTATATTTATCAATACTAATCTTGCTGCCTGTGGTGGTGTTATGGCTGCAGCAATAATCACAAGATTGATGTTTGGTAAAACAGATGTAATTCAAATGTTAAACGGAGCAATTGGTGGTCTTGTAGCTGTTACAGCGGAACCATTAGCGCCATCACCTTTAGCAGCTATTTTCATTGGAGCTGTAGGTGGATTGATCGTAGTATTTGGAACTAAATTATTATTCAGTTTCAAACTTGACGATGTTGTAGGCGCAATTCCAGCTCACATGTTTGCTGGTATTTGGGGAACATTGGCAGTGCCATTAACAAACGCTGATGCATCGTTTAGTGCACAATTAATCGGTGTACTTTCAATTAACATTTTTGTGTTTGCTGTGTCCTATGTAATCTGGTCAATAATGAAAGCTACTTTTGGAATTAGATTAAGTAAAGAAGCTGAAACCAAAGGTACTGACGTTACAGAAACAGGAGTAATAGCATACGCAATACGTGACTAATTGCATGCAATGCAATATAGAGGCTCTTCGATCTCCATGTCGTTATCTCATTGAAGAGCCTCTGTAGAACAAAATTAACTAAAATCTCTCTCTCTAGTTAGTTAACTAAAGGCCCCAGAAATGGGGCCTTTTTATTTATACATGCTTATACAGCATAACTCTTTTGACCTATCAGCAATTCACTATCTGTAAAACTTTTATAAAAGCCTCACTTAAACAAGGAGAGATAATGAAACAATTTTCAAAGACATTAATTATAAGCTTAATATCATTATTGAGCTTTTCTAACATTGCTTCAGCAGAAACAACAATGTCAGCTGAAGGACAATATATTTTTAATTCACTTGGATTTTATTTAGGTGGTGTATTAGTTGCTTTTATGGCTGCAGGTTTCTGTATGCTTGAAAGTGGATTAGTAACAACAAAAAGTGTATCAACAATTGCAGCCAAAAATATTGGTAAGTTTGCGATTTGTTCATTAATATTTTTTCTATGTGGCTATAATTTAGCTTACGGTATTCCAGAAGGTGGTTTTATTGGATCTTTCTCAATGTGGAGTGATTCTTCTGAACTAGCTACTGGTTATTCAGATTATTCAGACTGGTTTTTTCAAACAATGTTTGTGTGTGCAACTGCTTCTATAGTTTCAGGAGCTGTAGCTGAAAGAATTAAAATTTGGCCTTTCTTCATCTTTGCTGCAATCATGGCTGGAGTAATTTATCCAATTTCAATGGGTTGGCAGTGGGGTGGAGGTTGGTTAGCGACTTCAGGCTTTTCTGACTTTGCTGGATCAACTTTAGTTCATGCTTGTGGTGGTGCCGCTGCATTAGCTGGAGTTATAGTGTTAGGAGCAAGAGAAGGAAGATTCTCAAAATCAGGTGAAACTAAATCTTTAGTACCGTTTGCTGCATCTTCAATTCCATTAGTAACACTTGGAACATTTTTACTTTGGTTTGGTTGGTTTGGTTTTAATGGTTTTAGTCAATTAGCTATGGGAACTTTTGATGATGTGAATGCAATTAGTAAAATTGCAGTTAACACTCATTTAGCAGGTGCCGCTGGTACAGTTGCAGCTGCTGTGGTCACAAGATTACTTGGTGGTAAAACTGATATCGTTATGATGTTAAATGGTGCATTAGCTGGATTAGTTGCAATCACAGCTGAACCTTTAACTCCAAGTCCTGTATTAGCAATTGTAATTGGAGCCATTGGGTCATTGATTATGTACTTTGGTACAAAATTTTTAGAAAGTAAAAAAATCGATGATGTAGTCGGTGCAATCCCTGTGCACATGTTTGCAGGTATATTTGGAACTTTAGTTGTTCCAATAAGTAACCCAAATACAAATTTTGGAACTCAGTTAACTGGAGTAATTGCAGTATGTTTGTTTAGCTTCATACTTTCTTACATTACATTTAGAGTTCTTAAACAAACTATTGGTCTTAGAATTAGTGCTCAAGCTGAAAAACTTGGTACTGATGTTGCGGAAGTAGGTGTTAAAGCTTACGCAATAAGAGACTAAAATATCTCTCTATAATATATCAAGGCTCCTTAGAAATAAGGGGCCTTTTTTATTTTTTAACAATATTTTGAAGAGTTTCTAATACTTCTTTAGCATGGTCTTTCACTTTAACATTATCCCAAACCTTAAGTATTTTGCCTTTTTTATCGATTAAATAGGTCGATCTAATTATTCCCATAAATTCACGGCCCATAAATTTTTTCTTACCCCAAACTTTATACTTTTTAAGAACTTTTATTTCTTCATCAGCAAGCAAATCAAATTTAATTTTGTATTTATCTCTAAATTTATCATGACTTTTTAAACTATCCTTTGACACTCCATATACTTCACAATCTAACTTTTTAAATTTAGAAAGAAGTTTATTAAAATCATTAGTTTCAATAGTACATCCAGGTGTGTCATCTTTAGGATAGAAGTACAAAACAACATATTTACCAATTGAGTCTTTTAAAGAGTATTTATTATTTGTTGTTGATGGAACTACAAATGTTGGAGCTTTAGAGTTAATTTTTAACATAATTTTATAGCAATATAATCTTTTTGAGGTAATTTAAAATAAAATTATGACCATTAAAACAATTCAAAATTTAGTCTCTGAAGCTATGAATGAAATTAAAACAATTGATGTCGATGAAGCTTATCAAATGGTCCAAGATAAAAATTGTAATCTAATCGATATAAGAGAAAGTAATGAACTAGAAAATACTGGAAGCGTTGAAGGAGCAAGTCATATTCCAAGAGGAATGCTTGAAGTATATTTAGATCCAAATAGCCCGGTATTTCAAAATGGACAAATAGACCAAAATAAAGAATTTGTTTTATTTTGTGCAGGAGGTTTAAGATCAGCTTTAGCTGTAAAATCTTTAAAAGATATGGGGTATCAAAAAGTATCGCACATTGATGGTGGGTTTGGTTCTATAGCTAGCAGCAAATTTAAAATAATTTAATTAGCACTTAATTCTTCTAAAGCATATTCAAGTCTATCTTGTCCCCAAAAAATTTTATTATTTACTATGAAGGTAGGAGTTCCAAAAACTTCTTTTTCAAAAGCATCAGTAGTTAATTTAATTAATTTATCTTTAACCGATTGTTCTTTTATAGATTGAAAAAATTCTTCACTATCAATATTTAAATCTCTTATTAATTTAGACATATTCTCAACATTTGATAAGTCATAATTATCTTTCCAATAAGCATCAAAAAAACAATTCAAGTAATCGTTTTGCTTATCCTTACTAACACTAATATATCCTCTCATTATATTTAAAGAATTTATTGGAAAATTAGAATTCCATTTGAATTCAATATTATTTTTTTCAGATACCAAATTGCAATCGTTTATATTATTTTTCAATTTGTATTTATTAAATGCAGGAGAATCAATTCCAGCTAGCTTATGAAGTCCACCTAAATAGACTGGTTTGTAATTAAATATGATATTTTTATGTTTAAGAATTTTTTTGTGTGCAATATATGCATATGGGCTAATTATATCGAAATAGAAATCTATATGATTAATCATATAAACTAATTCTTTTCGCGTAAAAAATTCTTATTATCCAGTATAAAAACAAACCTATTGGACCAATTAAATAAGTCACAATTAATGGCACAGCCATCAAAACTTTATTTATAGAAAACTTTTGAGAATCTTTAACAATCCAACCACCAATAAATAAGTTTATTGCTATAAAGTGAGTCCAAAATATCATTGTATACAAATGATCTTCAAATAATCTAGATAACTCGTTTAGACCTAAGTAAAGAGAGAAATTTCCATCAAAATCGTAACCAATTAAATAAGATTTATATAAAATGAAGATATAAACACCACTTAATATAAAAAAGGGAAAAATTGATGTTACAAAAATTCTACTTAAATGCGATTGAGGAAACAATATCAAGATAAACCAAAAAGGTAGAACACCAAGGTTGATCCACATGTAAAGTGTCTCAATTGTGAAATAAGTATAAATTTGTTCAATCATTTAGATATATTATATTAAATCTAACAATGATTCCTATAAGAAATAGAAAAAAAACACTTCAAGTAACTGTTGATGAGATGCGTAATTTTGCCTTTGCTTATGTTGAAAAGTATGCTCCTTCAAAACAACAACTCAAAACTTATTTATTAAAAAAATACACGAAACTATCAGCGTCTGATGTAAGAAAAAAAGATGTAAATAAATTAATTGATATTGTTTTGTCCGACTTAGAAAAAAACAGATTTATAAATGATCAATTTTATTCTGAAAGTAAAGCTAAAAGCATGATTCAAAGAGGAAACTCAATTAATAAGATTAGAAATTATCTAATTGGAAAAGGAATTAACGAAACATTTATTAAAGATACAGTTGATAAAATAAAAGAAGGTAATTCGGATCAAGATTTTTTTTCTGCAATAAAATTATGTAAAAAGAAAAGAATTGGTCCAGCTAGAGCAGAGGATAATAGAACTTTATTTTATAAAAAAGATATATCTTTACTTGCAAGAAATGGTTTTGATTTTGAAACATCAAAAAAAGTAATGGATATAGAAAAAAATGAATATCTAAAAATAATAAATCTACTTTGACTTTTTATCTTTTTCTTCTTTTACAAGCAGATTTATTTTATTTCTTATGTAATTTTTTACAAAAACAAATACCAATAATCCAAAAATTGAAACAGAAACAATAATTATTAGTATTATTCTTAATTGTTCGTCCATTATAAAATATTCTTATTTTTTAAAATTATACTTGGATTTTTTAAATCTTTTTTACCATATAAAATTTCATTTCCTTCAAAATCACTTACAGTTCCACCTGCATGTTCTAAAATTGCATGACCAGCTGCTATATCCCACTCATATGCCCTAGGTTCAGCAACATAACCATCATATTCACCAGCAGCAACGACACAAAATTTCAAAGAACTTTTCATTCTAATATTTTCTTTTACCCCTAAATCATCATAAATTTTTTGAATTTCAGGTTTTATTTTAGTTGAGTACGAAATAAATTTTAAATTTTCTGATTTCCTGACAGGTAAATTGCTTAAGTTTGTTTTTTTACCGTTGCTAAACTCAAAGGCATTACCTTTTTCATATGAGTAAAACATTCTTTTTTTTGCAGGAGCATTTATTAATCCTGCAACAGGTTTATTATTGATTATCAAACCAGCATTAATAGTAAATTCTTCTAAATTATTAATATAATCATAAGTTCCATCAATAGGATCAATAAGCCAGAAATCTTTTAAATTGAGGTTATCTTTATTTTCAGAAGTCTCCTCTGAAATGATAGGTAAATTAGGAGTAACTTCTGAAATTTTTTTTGAAATAAATTTGTTTACTTCCAAATCACCATTGCTTACTGGGGTGTTATCTGGTTTGATTTTTTTTATTAAACCTTTTTCTCTTAATTGAATAGCCAAATCTCCAGCCTCTAAAAAATTATCAATTAAATTTTCAACAATCTCTTTTAAGTTTACCTTCATTTTCCTAGTTTTTTTAATTCAACGTTTTTTGCGTTAATTACTTTTTTTCCAACATTTTCAAAATTAACTGTCACTTTATCTTTAATTATAGATTGCACTTGCCCAATTCCCCATTCTTTTTTTTGTGGATTAGTGACTTTGTCACCTGGTTCATAATCTAAAATCATTTAATTTAACTTATATTGTAAATAAGTATAAATACCACCTTATGAATAAAGATTTAAATTCTATTGGATTAGATAAAAAACCCTCAGATACTACTGTAGTTGTCGCAATGTCGGGTGGAGTAGATTCTTCCACTGTAGCAGGCATCATGAAAAAAGAAGGTTACAATGTAATTGGTATAACACTAAAACTTTATGACGATGGCAAAGAAGTAGCTGCATCAAAACAATGTTGTTCAGGTCAAGACATAATGGACGCTAAACGTGTTGCACATAAGTTAGGTATAGAGCATAAAATTTTATATTACCAAGACAAGTTTAAGCAAGGTGTTATAGATAATTTTGTTGAGAGTTATTTAAATGGTGAAACTCCAATTCCATGTGTTCAGTGTAATCAAACTGTTAAATTTAAAGATTTATTTGGAGTTTCAAAAGAACTAAAAGCTGATGCATTAGTTACTGGCCATTATGTAAAAAGTATTACAGAAAATAAAACTACAAATATGTATAGAGCCATAGATGAAAATAGAGACCAAAGTTATTTTTTATTCAACACAACTAGAGAGCAATTAGATTATTTAAGATTTCCATTAGGTGGAATGTTAAAAGACAAAACTAGAGAAATCGCAAAAAATTTAGATTTAAACGTTGCTGATAAACCTGATAGTCAGGACATATGTTTTGTTCCAAATGGTGATTACGCTTCAGTAATACAAAAGTTTAGACCAGACTCCTTTCAGAAAGGAAATATAAAAAATTTAGATGGTGATGTAATTGGTGTTCATGATGGAATTATTAATTTTACAATTGGACAAAGAAAAGGAATTAAAGTTTCAGATAAAGAAGCCCTTTATGTGTTAAAGATAAATTCGGATAAAAATGAAATAATAGTTGGACCTAAAGAAAAACTTGGAAAAAAAACAATTTCTTTAAAGGAAATAAATTTATTAACTAACAAAGAGGATTTAGATCAAAATTTATTTGTTAAAATTAGATCTACTGGAAGTCTTCTAGAAGCAAAAGTTGATCTTATAGATAACAATAATGCTAAAGTTAATTTAGCAATTCCTGAAGATGGCATTTCACCTGGTCAGGCATGTGTTTTTTATCGTAAAGACCAGTTTGGCCACAAAGTGCTTGGTGGTGGTTGGATTAAAGAATAGCAGAAGAATTATTTCTTCTTATTTTTTCTTTTAGCTCTTCTTTTTTTAGACCCTTGTTTTCTTCGGCCTCTATGTTTCTTTGGGTAACTCATTTAGTCCTATTTTAATTTTATTGACGTTTTTCATGGGATATAGCATTGTCTTAATAACATATCAAATTTATTATGGGTAATTCCTTCAAGACTTTCCTGAAACATACAGCTAAAGATTTTCATAATCAGTCAGTAAATCCTCCTGTGGTTAGAGCTTCTACTATTATTTTTAAATCTATGCAGGATATTAAAAAAACTCAGAATAAATATTTGAAAGACCCAGTAAGTGGAAATTTTGATTATGGTCGACAGGGAACATCCACAACATATGCTTTACAACAAATTTTAAGAAAAATTGAAGAATGTTATAAGGTTTATCTAACCCCTACTGGTTTTGGTGCAATATTTCTTGGTGTGTTAAGCGTAGTGAAACCAGATGATGAAATACTTGTTACAGACTCAGTTTACTCGCCATCAAGACTTTTAACAGAAACATACCTTAAAAAATTTAATATCAGAGCAATATTTTATAATCCAAATGACTTTAATGATCTAAAAAGTAAGATTACAAAAAAAACAAAGCTTATTTTTGTTGAAAATCCTGGAAGTAACACTTTTGAATTTCAAGATTTATCTAAAATAGTTGCATTGGCAAAAAAAAATAAAATTTATACAGCTATAGATAACACTTGGGGAACACCTTATTTTCTGAAACCGATAAAGCTAGGTTTTGATATGTCGATTGTCTCTGCAACAAAATATTATTCTGGTCACTCAGATGTAATGGGTGGCAGTTTAGCTATAAGTAAACGAGTTTTTAAATTAGTAGAAGCAACAAATAAAGTTTCAGGATTAAGATTAGGTCCTGATGATGCATATTTAATTCTAAGAGGTATTCGAACTTTAGATGTAAGATTGGAAAAACATCAGGAAAATGCTTTAAAAGTTTCAAAGTTTTTATCAAAACAGAAAAAAATAATTAAAGTTTTTTATCCATACAAAAAAGGTAGTCAAAATTATAAATTATGGAAAAAATATTATTCTGGAGCATCGGGTTTATTAGGATTTAAAATAAAATCAAAAAATAAAAACTCAGTGTTAAAATTTGTTAATTCTTTAAAACTTTTTGGGTATGGATTTAGTTGGGGAGGTTTCGAAAGCTTAGCACTTTATCAAACACACCAAGCACTAGGTAAGAGACAATTTACACATGTAAACAAAGATGAACATATAATAAGGATGCATATTGGGCTTGAAGATCCTAAAGACATAATAAATGATATAAAACAGGCATTGAAATTTATAAAATGAGTTCAGAAAGTTTTACTATTAGCAAAAAAGCATTAATTACATTAATTGCTGCATCTGTAGTTGTAATTATTTCTTTAGGAATAAGACAGACTTTTGGTTTGTTTTATTTTGATTTTAATACTGACTTAGACATTTCCATTTCTCATTTTGGTTTTGTTATGGGATTGCAGTTATTACTTTGGGGAGTATTCAGTCCGCTGTTTGGTGTAATTACCGATAAATATGGAGGAGCGGTCGCTATATTTATTGGATTTATATTTTATTTAGCTGGAGTTATGTTTTTTTATTCTGGTTTTAATACTGGAGGTTATTTTACTTTAACGATAGGTGTTTTAATAGGAATTGGCTTAGGTTCTACTGCAATAGGAATACCGGTATCAGTTGTAGCAAAACATTTTCCAGCGTCTAATAGAACTATTGCAACGGGTATTGTTACATGCGCAGGTTCATTTGGATATTTTGTTTCACCTTTACTTGTAAGATATTCTTTAGTTGAAACAGGTTGGGAAAATACTCTTTTATATTTTTGTCTCCTTTTAGGATTAGGATTAGTAGTAGCTTTATTTGTTAGCACTCCAAAGATACCAGTAGGAAGTAATCAAAATAATAATCAAACAGCAAGAGAAGCCCTGAAAGAAGCATTTGCAAATAAAAGTTTTATTTATTTAACTTTGGGATTTTTTGTTTGTGGTTGGCACATTGCGTTAGTTGCAACTCATATTCCTTCTTATATGGCAGATAAAGGTTTGCCTGACTGGACACCTGCAATGGTTTTAGCTTTGATCGGTGTATTTAATATGGCTGGTACAATTACAAGCGGTTATTTAGCAACAAGGTACAGTAAGAAAAAAATTTTAAGTGCTATTTATCTTTTAAGAGGAGTTTCAATAATTTATTTTATTTTCTTACCACCAAGTATTTTTAATTCTGTAGTTTTTGGGGTTACTTTTGGTTTTTTGTGGCTATCCACAGTTCCTCCAACAAATGGAATTGTTGCACACATATTTGGTACAAAATACGTTGGACTTTTATATGGAATTGTTTTTGTAAGCCATCAAATTGGTTCTTTCCTAGGAGCATATCTAGGTGGTGTATTTTATGAATTAAATGGAAATTTTGACTATGCATGGTACGGATCTATCGCATTATCAATTTTTGCAGGTCTGATACATTTACCTATAGTAGAGAAAGCAATTGAAAGAACTCAACCAGCATAAGTTTAAATTTAACCCTTATCTAGAGGATCTGTATCAATCAGATAAACCTTTAATTATTTATAAAGTAGAAGATGGCTATAATATTTATACAGATTTTTCAAAAAAGATCATTTTAACAAAAAAAAATATACATAATTTTCTTAAATCGTTAGAGAAAAAAAAATACAAAAAAGAAACAGATTTATATCTTGGTTTTTTTGGTTATGAAATTTTATGTAATTTAATTGGTATTAATTTAAAAAATAAAAAAAGGATAAACTTTTATAAAGGAATTTTTTATAAACCTGAGACTATAATTAAAATTAGAAAAGACATTAAAGTTATATCTAATATAAAAAAACATAGATTTAATTATCAATTCAACAAAACTCAAATACTAAGTCCCTTTAAGATTAATATTTCTTATGCAAAATATAAAAAAATATTTGAATTATTTTCAAAAAAAATAAGAGAAGGTGAGACTTATCAAATTAAAATTTGTACAAAATATAAGAATAAATCATTAATTAATCCTGTTAATTTTTTTTGGAAATTAATGAGGGTTAATGCGTCCCCAGAGTCATTTATGATAAAAGATAAGGATTATTCTATAGTAAGCTGCTCTCCTGAAACATTAATAGATAAGAAAAAAAACAAAATAATTACCAAACCAATAGCTGGAACTTTTAAGAAAAAATTATTATCCAATAAAAATATAGCTCTTAAATATTTCAAAAATAATGAGAAAGAAACCAAAGAACACAACATGATAGTTGATATGGAAAGAAGCGATTTATCCAAAATTTGTAAACCAGGAAGTGTTAAAATACTTAAAAAAAAATATGTTGAGGAATACAAGCATCTTTTTCATTACGTTACTTCAATTGGTGGGATATTAAATAAAAATACAAAATTGATTGATATCATTAAAGCAATGATGCCAGGAGGATCTGTAATTGGTTGCCCTAAAATCAGAACTTTAGAACTTTTAAACAAACAAGAAAAAGAAAGTAGAAATATTTTTACAGGAAGTTTTGGATTTATTAAATTTAATCAGGATATGAAGTTTAATATTATAATTAGATCCATATTAAATTTTAAAAATCAATCGGAGATCTCTGCAGCATCTGGAGTAGTATTAGATAGCTCACCTAAGAAAGAATTTAACGAAAATTATATTAAAGCAAAATCTTTACTGGAGTTATTTAAATGATTTATATTATAGATCATCAAGACTCTTTTACTTGGAATGTTGTTCATCAATTTTCAAAATTTGATAAAGTTATTTGTTCAAATTATTACGAGGTAAATAACAAATTACTTGATAAAAGTGATGTGATCGTTTTATCACCAGGACCTGGATCACCAAAGGATTATCCTACTACTTCAAAAATTTACAAAAAATATAAAGGAAAGAAAAAAATTATTGGTATTTGTCTTGGTTATCAATTGATTTTGCATAATGAAGGAGGCAAAATAATACAACAAAAAAAAATTTATCATGGTTTTCAATCCAAAGTAAAAACAAATAATCAAAGTAAAATCTTTAAAAACAATCAACAATTTAAAGTTGGAAGATATCATTCATTAAAATTAAAGGAGCCATTTAAATCGAATTCTATTAAAATAACTATGAGATGTTGTAAAACAAAAATACCAATGGGACTTGAGGATAATCAAAACAAAATATATGGATTTCAATTTCATCCAGAATCTTTTTTAACAGAAAATGGCAACACTATTATACAAAAAATCTTATCAACTTGGTAATCTTAAAGAAGTTAATTTCAAAGATCTTTGGGGGTCTAGAGGTGTATTTACCACAATGCGAATGGTTGGAAAACCTCCTAAGTTAATACTATTAAAACCTCATATAGAGAACTTAATAAAATCTACAAAAAAGTATGGAATAAGAAAAAAAAATTTAAAAAATATTATTAAAGATTTAATTAATAAAAGCATTTTATACAAAGGTCCTGATAATTTATTTCGTATAGCGTTAAATAAAAAACTAATATCAGTCTCAATTAGAAAAAGACCAAAACCGAAAAATAATTTTAATCTTTTATTGTTTAGATACAAAAGAGTAGAGCCAAATTATAAAAATCTATATTATAAAAAAATATTAGCAAAATTAAGCAAAGTTGATTCAACTAAATTTGATATTGCTCTAGTAGCAAAGGATAAAATTTTAGAAACTGGTACTTCAAATTTAGTTTTTGTGAAAAATGGAAAGATTTTTTCACCTAAAAAAAATTGTTATTTTGGAAACACACTTAAATTTATAAGCAAGAAAATTAAAATTAATTTTAAAGATATTTCTATTAAATCAATTAATGATTATGATGAAATAATTCTTATTGGATCTGGTAAAGGAGTAACATCAGTTTCAAAAATAAATGATCTTAAATGGAAAAGAAGAAAGACTGGTTGCTACACCAAGTTAAATAAAATATATAACTCTCTTGTTTAAATATGAAAGATCCAAACAATCCTTGTATATTTTGTAAAATCAGAAAAGAAGAGCTTCAGTTTGAAAACCAATTGGCTTATTCATCCACAGATAGCTACCCTGTCTCAGAATTTCATAGTCTTATCGTTCCTAAAAAACATGTTGAGACATACTTCGAGCTTACTAATGAAGAAATTCAGGCATGCAATGAGTTAATTTTAAAAACTAAAGAAAAAATTTTAAAACAAGATCCTAGTGTTAAAGGTTTCAATATAGGCATAAATGCAGGAAAATCTGCAGGCCAATCAATTATGCATTGTCATATTCATTTAATTCCAAGAAGAGATGGGGATGTGGAGAATCCTCAGGGTGGTGTGAGGTCAGTGATTCCCAACAAACAACACTACAAGCGTAAACCCTGAGTTGTTATTAAAGACAAATTGACCAATACTTTTGGTTGAACTCTATAAATTTCTAGAATAGAAAACCTTAAATTAATTCAATTTTATTTTACAAAGGTACTAAAAATGTTTGCAACAAATCCTTTTTCAATTTTAGCCGAGACAGTTCCATCTGTAGTTATGCAAGGCTTTGTAGTGTTAATGGTTTTATTGATTGTTGCAGGCACTCTATTAGACATTATTCATAAAAAGAATGTTAAGTATTTTTTTGAAAATGCCAAAAAAGCAAAAAAAAATGCAACTAAAGAATTAACGACTGGTGAAAGAATTGCAGTTGTTTCAAAAACAATTGCATACGACATTGGCACTACATCAGAACTAGGTGCTGGTAAAAGAAGAGTTGCGCATCTTCTAGGAATGTATGGAACTATATTGTTTTGGGTTGGTTCTGTTGTGATGATATTTTGTTATTCTTCAGCAAATTCGGAAACACCAACTATTTGGCCAATGATCTGGCATGTAGGTGCTTTAATGACTATCTTGGGTGGATCGTGGTTTTGGTTTTTCCTAAGAGTTGATGTTTATTCTGAAGCGCAACCTTGGTACAGAATTATTAAAGCAGATTTATTTGTACTTGCATTAATCGCAACTTCATTAACAGGATTTATATGGTCATATCTTCAAAGTTTAAATTTAGAGGGAAGATGGGATGCAAATTTATTTTTAGTATTATTCATAGTTTCAAACCTAGTTTTATTTGGAGGAGTTTATTGGTCTAAATTTGCACATATGTTTTATAAACCTGGTGCAGCAATACAAAAAAATTTAGCTGAAGCAGACGGTTCAAGAGATAATTTACCACCTCCTGCGGATGCACCTGAACAATTTGGTTTAGGTATCAAAAGAGAACAACCTAAACATTATTAATTATGATAAAATTAAAAAAGGAGAGAGAATAAAATGTCAACATTTGTTTATATGACAAGATGTGATGGGTGTGGTCATTGCGTAGATATTTGCCCATCAGATATAATGCACATTGATGAAAATATTAGACGTGCAAAAAATATTGAACCTAACTTTTGCTGGGAATGTTATTCTTGTGTCAAAGCTTGTCCTAACCACGCTATTGATGTTAGAGGATACGCAGACTTTGCTCCAATGGGACATAGTGTTAGAGTAAGAAGAGAAGAAGAAAAAGGAACGATTTCTTGGAAAATTAAATTCAGAAATGGAACTGAAAAAAATTTCGTATCACCAATTACAACTAAGCCTTGGGGTAAATTTATCCCTAAATTAGCTGATGGAGATAAACCCAATCAAGGAGAGATAAATTCACAAAGATTATACACTGAACCGGAAGGTTTAAATATAGATGGAGAACTTCCATCTGTACCTAAAGAGTCGTTCAAAAAAGGAGTTTATTATTAATGGCAAGTCATAAAACACATTACGAAGATTGCGATATATTAGTTGTCGGTGGAGGTATGGCTGGTACTGGTGCAACTTTCGAAGCAAGGCATTGGGGCAGAGATATGAAAATTGTTTGTGTTGAAAAAGCAAACATAGATAGAAGTGGGGCAGTAGCTCAAGGTCTTTATGCAATTAACTGTTACATGGGTATGCAGTGGGGCGAAAATCAACCCGAAGATCATGTCAGATACGCAAGAAATGATTTGATGGGAATGGTTAGAGAAGATTTAGGGTATGACATGGCTCGTCATGTAGACTCAACTGTTCATATGTTTGATGAGTGGGGTCTTCCTATGATGAAAAATGAAGAGACTGGAAGATATTTAAGAGAAGGTAAATGGCAGATAATGATCCACGGTGAAAGTTATAAGCCAATTGTTGCAGAAGCAGCAAAAAAATCTGCAGACAAAATTTATAATAGAATTATGATTACTCATCTTTTAATGGATGAGGCTCAAGAGAATAGAGTGGGTGGAGCTGTTGGATTTAACATGAGAACAGGCGATTTCCATGTATTTAGAGCAAAGGCTGTAATTGTTGCTGCTGGTGGAGCTTCACATATCTTTAAACCAAGAGCAGTTGGAGAAGGAATGGGTAGAACTTGGTATGCACCATGGAGTAATGGATCTGCATATGCATTGCCTATTGCAGCAGGTGCAAAGATGACTCAAATGGAAAACAGAATTGTATTATGTAGATTTAAAGACGGTTATGGTCCAGTTGGGGCGTATTTCCTTCATTTAAAAACATACACACAAAATGCAAACGGTGAAAACTACGAGAAGAAATGGTATGATCAGACTAAAGAATTAGTAGGTGAATATATAGATCACCATCCAACACCTACGTGTTTAAGAAATCATGCTTTTATTCAAGAAACAATGGCAGGTGGTGGACCAATCCACATGGTTACCACTGAGGCTTTTCAAGACCCACATTTAGAAACTGTTGGTTGGGAGAATTTCTTAGGAATGACAGTAGGTCAAGCTGTTGTTTGGGCATCTCAAAATATTGACCCGAAATATACAAATCCTGAATTAACAACGTCCGAACCATACGTAATGGGTTCACATGCTACTTGTTCTGGAGCTTGGGTAAGTGGACCAGAAGACTTGTCTCCACCGGAGTATTTCTGGGGTTATAATAGAATGTTAACAATTGATGGATTATTTGGAGCAGGTGATACTGTAGGTGGAAGTGCTCACAAATTTTCGTCAGGCTCATTTACTGAAGGTAGATTAGCAGCAAAAGCAGCTGTAAAATATATTGAAGACAAAAAAGCTGAGGGTTTAAAAGTATCAGATAAACAATGTGAAGATTTCAAAGTTAAAGTTTACAAACCTTTAGAAAATTACACAGTTGCTCAAAATGAGATTACAGGAGGAACTGTATCTCCAAGCTATATCTCACCTATTCAAGGCTTACAACGTTTACAAAGAATAATGGATGAATATGTAGGTGGAATAGCTACAAACTATATGACTAATGCTAATATGCTAAAAAGAGGATTAGAGTTGTTAGCTTGGCTTGAGGAAGATCTTGAAAACGTGGGAGCTGAGGATTATCACCAGCTTATGAGGGCATGGGAACTTAAACACAGAGCTTTGACATCTCAGTGTGTAACAGAACATACTATGTTTAGAGAAGAAACTAGATGGCCTGGATATTATTATAGAGGCGATCATATGAAACTTGATGATGATAATTGGCATTGTTTGACAGTTTCTAGAAGAGACCCTAAGACTGGTAAATTTAGTATGGAGAAAGTTCCTGTCTACCATATAGTGGATGAGAACGAGAAGAAAAAAGCTTCTTAATAAACTTTTCAAGTAAATCTTATGGATATTTTATCTAAAACAGATGATGAGATATTTGAATTAGCCAAACCTATTTGGGATAATTTGGTTAAATCATCTAATCTCAAGGATTATGGTGGTTTCACTAAAGATTTCTCCACTCAAATGCTTTTTGGTGCTAACGAAGTAGAGCTTGGTAAGCAGTGGGCTAATAACAAGCTAATTACTAATCTTAAAGAGACTTTTGAACCGTTTGGATGTCTTAGAAGAGGAGACCATATAACTGTTCTAATTAAACAGACAAATAAAGAGATCCCAGGAGAGTTCCTTGGAAGATTGGTTTTAGGAGTTGAGGACGACACAATTAAAGTTTTTGGGGCTACCATCTACTAGGCAAAAAATATTGCTTAATAATAAATAATTGTTTGACAAATTTCGTTGTGGGTGTATTGACGGATTTAATGTTACTTTCTAACGTAAAAATTATAAACAAACTCTCAAATTTTAAAACTACATTTATTAAAGCAGGAATTATAGCGAGCTTAACAGCTTACTGGGGAGTGATTTTAGTTGGAACTTTTATTACTTTTAACTAAGTTGTTTTTTAACAACTTTAAAATTTTTTATGGAAGTATTTTTACCGATAGCTCAAGTTTTTGTTAACCCTATCGAAATACTTTTATTAAGTGCAATTGTTGGAGTGCTTTCAGGTTTATTTGGTGTTGGTGGTGGGTTTTTGATGACACCTTTTCTAATTTTTTTAGGAATACCTCCTGCATACGCAGTTGCTAATGAAGCAAATAATATTTTAGCTACCTCAGTTTCTGGATCTACCACGCATTATTTAAAAAATACTTTAGATTATAAAATGGGTTCAATGATCGTGATTGGAGGTGTAGTTGGAACTTCTTTAGGAATTTACACTTTTACTTATTTTAAAGGTATTGGGAAAATAGATACAGTTATCTCTCTGGCATATATGTATATATTAGCAATAATTGGAACTTTGATGTTGGTTGAAAGTTTAGGTGAAATAGATAAAGCAAAAAGAAACGTTGTAGTTAAAAAAAAATTACATGTTCATTATTGGATACATGGTCTTCCATTAAGAATGAGATTTCCAAAGTCAAAATTATATGAGAGTATTTTTACACCAATTTTAATCGGTCTATTAGTTGGATTTATTGCAGCCATTATGGGAATAGGAGGTGC
>CACGMR010000016.1 GCA_902574215.1 uncultured Pelagibacteraceae bacterium | reverse complement strand
TTATTTGATTCAATTAAAAAAATTCAAAAAGAAGCTGAAATTGCTGTAAGACAGGGAGTTACTCAATTGATCTTAAGTGACAAAGAGCTTTCTAACTTAAAACTTCCAATACCAATGCTTTTAGCAGTTGGATCAATTAATTCATTCCTTATTGAAAAAAAACTGAGGGGATATGTATCAATAAATGCTCAATCTGGAGAGGCTTTAGATACACACTCTTTTGCAACCTTAATAGGCGTTGGGGCAACTACTGTAAATCCATATTTAGCATTTGATAGTTTATTTCAGCGTCATGAAAAGAAATTATTTGGTCAATTTAGCTTTGATGAATGTGTAGAGAGATACATAAAATCGGTAAACGCAGGTTTATTAAAGATCATGTCTAAGATGGGTATTTCAGTTCTAAGTTCTTATAGAGGCGGATGTAACTTTGAAACCGTAGGTTTAAGTAGAACAATTGTTGCAGATTATTTTCCAGGAGTTGTCTCTAAAATTTCAGGTATTGGACTTACGGGTATAGAGAAAAAAATTAGAGAAATCCATAAAGAGGCATTTGAAAGTTCTGATACTATATTGCCAATAGGCGGCATATATAGATATCGTAAAAATGGTGAAACTCATCAATATCAAGGAAAATTGATTCATTTACTTCAAAGTGCAGTAGGATCTAATTCTTATGATGCCTATAAAAGATATGCGGATGGAATATACAGTTTACCACCTATTAATCTTAGAGACTTAATTGATTTCAGAGAAAAAAAATTAAGTGGGCCAATAGATATTTCTGAGGTTGAACCAATAGAAAATATTCTAAAAAGATTTGGAAGTGGGAGCATGTCTCATGGAGCCTTATCTAAAGAGGCACATGAAACGTTGGCAACTGGTATGAATAGGATCAAAGGTGCCTCATGTAGCGGAGAGGGCGGTGAAGATGCAAGTAGATTTAAAGTTCTAGATAATGGTGACAGCGCAAACTCAAGAGTTAAACAAATAGCTTCTGCAAGATTTGGAGTTACAGTTAATTATCTTAATAATTGTAATGAGATAGAAATTAAAATTGCACAAGGCGCTAAGCCTGGTGAGGGAGGCCAGCTACCAGGATTTAAAGTTACAGAGGAGATTGCAAAACTTAGACATTCAACTCCTGGAGTAACTTTAATATCACCACCACCACATCATGATATTTATTCAATCGAAGATCTTGCACAACTAATCTATGATTTGAAACAGATAAATCCTAAGGCAAGAATTGGAGTTAAGCTTGTTGCTTCCTCTGGAGTAGGAACAATTGCAGCCGGTGTAGCTAAAGCAAAAGCAGATATAATATTAATTTCTGGACACAATGGTGGAACAGGAGCAACACCTCAAACAAGTGTTAAGTATGTTGGAATACCATGGGAAATGGGTTTGACTGAAGCAAACCAAGTATTAACTTTAAATAATCTTAGACATAAAGTTACATTAAGAACAGACGGTGGAATTAAAACTGGAAGAGATGTGGTTATAGCTGCAATGATGGGTGCTGAAGAATATGGTGTTGCTACTACAGCATTAGTTGCAATGGGATGTATAATGGTAAGGCAGTGTCATTCAAATACATGTCCTGTAGGCGTTTGTACTCAAGATGAAAAGCTTAGAGAAAAATTTACTGGAACTCCAGAAAAAGTAGTTAATTTGTTCACATTTATAGCCTGTGAAGTAAGAGAAATATTAGCAAATTTAGGTTTCAAATCATTAAATGAAGTGATTGGTAGGACAGACTTGTTGAAACAGGTTAGTAAGGGTTCTCCAAATTTAGACGATTTAGATTTAAATCCTCTATTTGTTCAAGCTGACACTGCAAGTAATCCAAGGTATTGTCAGGATCAAGAAATAAATAGTGTACCAGATACTCTTGACCAGGAAATTTGGCCAGAAATTGAAGAAGCTTTAAATAATTCTGAAAAAATTGAGAAACAATATCAGATTAAAAATACTCACAGAGCAGTAGGAACAAGAATTTCTCATCATTTATATAAAAAATATGGTTATGAAAAACTTGATGAAAACTTTTTAGTTTTAAATTTCAAAGGATCAGCAGGTCAATCATTTGGTGCGTTTTCTTCAAAAGGTTTAAAACTTGTATTAAAGGGAGATGCTAATGATTATGTTGGTAAAGGTTTATCAGGAGCTACTATTTCAATAAAATTACCTGAAGAGAGTAATTTAGTTTCAAACGAGAATACAATTTTAGGAAATACTGTTCTTTATGGAGCCACTTCAGGAAAACTTTTTGCTGCTGGCCAAGCTGGTGAAAGATTTTCTGTAAGAAATTCTGGTGCAGTTACAGTAATTGAAGGATGTGATTCTAATGGATGTGAATATATGACTGGTGGAACTGTAGTAATTTTAGGAGATGTTGGTGATAATTTTGCAGCTGGTATGACAGGTGGAATGGCATTTATATATAACAAATCTCAACATTTTGAAAAGAAAGTAAATCCAGAATCAGTAGTTTGGCAAAATGTTGAAACAGATTATTGGAAAGAAAATTTAAAAAATTTAGTCAGTGAGCACTGTAAAGAAACTGAATCTCAATTATCGAAAAAAATAATTGAGAACTTTGATGATGAAGTAAATTATTTTGTTCAGGTGTGTCCTAAAGAAATGTTGGATAAATTAAAAAATCCAATTACTTTAAAAAAAGATATAAAAAAAGTTAGCTAAATTAATAATTTAAGCTCTTTTAAAATTATATTTAGCCATTTTTTATTTGATAAACTGTGATCACCTTTTTTTATAATATTTAATTTTTTCTTAGCTTTTGGAAATAATTTTAAAACTTTTCTTGAATATGAGACAGGAACTGCCTCATCTTTTTCACCATGTACCATTGTTACTTTAATATTTGAATTAATTTTCTTATTTAAGACTTTGTTTTTTCTTCCATCTTTTATTAATTGTAGAGTAATTGGATATTCATAATTGCCATGTTTTAATTGATAAATACCCTTACGTATTGTTTCCTCTTTCATTTTTTTAGTAAATTTTTTCCACATTAAATTTTCTAAAAATTCAGGAGCAGCCCCTATTCCTAAAAATCCCTTAATCTGTTTTTTGAAAATTTTGAATTGATTAAGCGAAATCCATGCGCCCATGCTTGAACCAATTAGCACAAATTCTTTTTTTTTAACGTATTTTTTTATTAAAATTGATGTCTCTTTACTCCATTTTGAAATATTTCCATTTACAAATTTTCCAGAAGATTTCCCATGACCAGAGTATTCTAGTGCTAAAAAACTTATCTTATTTTTTTTAGCAAATTTCAAAAATGCATTTGGTTTTTTTCCTTCAAGATCCGACATAAAGCCATGCAAAAAAACTATAAAAGAACTATTTTTAATAATTTTGGAAATATGTCTAATTTTCTTTGAATTTGATATTTGATGAAATCTGAAATTTGCCATAATCGTTTATAAGTTTTGTCTATTAATATATAATCATATCAAATGTCATCCGATTTAAAAGTTTTACAAGTAATTCCAAAATTAGGATATGGAGGAGCTGAAACAGGTTGTTTTGATATTGCGCATTATTTACCAGAAAATAATTGTAAATCATTTATTGTAACAAGTGGTGGTGAATTACTTAAATTTGTAGATAGAAAAAAAGTTAAAATATTTAGACTTCCAGTGCAAAGCAAAAATCCATTACTAATTTTAATTAACGCTTTTATCTTAATTGGAATAATTTTAGTTTATAATATTTCTCTTGTTCATGCGAGAAGTAGAGCGCCTGCCTGGTCATGTTTGTTAGCAACAAAAATCACTGGACGAAAATTTGTAACTACATTTCACGGGACATACAATTTTAAGAGCAATATAAAAAAAATTTATAATTCTGTAATGACTAGAGCAGATTTAATAATTGCAGGATCTAATTTTATATTTTCTCATATTAAAAAAAATTATTCAAAATATTTAAATGAGAAAAAAAAATTAATGGTTATTTTTAGAGGAATAAATGTTGACTACTTTGACCCAACAACCAAAATTGAAATTGATGAAAAAAAATTATTAAAAAAATGGGACATTGAAAAAGATAAAAAAATTATACTTTTACCTGGTAGATTAACTTCTTGGAAAGGACAGGAAGTTTTTATAGAGGCAATTAATTTAGTAAACATAGAACTGGGTTATGAAGCATTTTATGCTGTAATTCTAGGTAGTGATCAAGGTAGAGATTTATATAAGAAAAAATTAATAAGACTTTCGGAACAATACAGGTTGTCTAAACAAATAAGGTTCATAGATCATTGCAAGGATATGGCATTAGCTTATAAAGTTTCTGATATTATTGTTTCAGCCTCAACCGAACCAGAGGCTTTTGGTAGAGTTGCTGTTGAGGCACAATCGATGGAAAAACCAATTATAGCAAGTAACATTGGAGGCTCTAATGAAACAATTATTAACGAAAAGACAGGTTTTTTATTTGAGTCAGGAAATGCTAAATCTTTAAGCCAAAAAATTTTAAAACTTCTTTATTTAGATGAAACACTATTAAAATCAATTGGTACTGAGGGAAGAAAGAATATAGTTAAAAAATTTAATGTTGAAAAAATGTGCTTTTCTACTTATTCAGAGTATAAGAGATTATTAAATTAAATGCCGATAATAACATTACCTGACGGAAACAATATTGATTTTCCTAATAAAGTTACTGGACTGGAAGTAGCTGAAAAAATTAGTAAGTCATTAGCCAAACAAGCCATGGTTATAAGTGTTGATGGTGAGCTTAAAGATCTTGACTTTCTAATTGAAAATGACTGTTCTGTAAAAATTTTTACTTCAAAAAATCCTGAGGGCTTGGAAACTATAAGGCATGACACAGCTCATATTTTAGCTATGGCTGTTCAAGAATTGTTTCCTGGTACACAAGTTACAATTGGACCTGTGATAGAAAATGGATTTTATTACGACTTTGCTAGAAAAGAACCATTCACAGAGGATGATCTTGTAAAAATTGAAAATAAAATGAAGGAGATTGTTGATAGGAATGAAATAACAAAAAGAGAAGTTTGGGATAGAAACAAAGCAATTAGCCATTTTAAAAAAAAAGGAGAAATTTATAAAGCTCAGCTTATTGAAGCTATACCTGAAAACGAAGATGTATCAATTTATTTTCATGGAGAATGGCATGATTTATGTAGAGGTCCACATCTCTCCTCTACAGGTAAAATAGGAAAATATTTTAAACTTACAAAAGTGTCGGGAGCATATTGGAGAGGAGACTCTAATAATGAAATGTTGCAACGAATATATGGTACGAGTTGGGCAACTCAAAAAGATCTAGATGAATATTTAAAAAGAATAGAAGAAGCCGAAAAAAGAGATCATAGAAAATTAGGTAGAGAAATGGATTTATTTCATTTTAGAGAAGAAAGTCCTGGCTCAGTATTTTGGCATGAAAAAGGATGGTCTCTATTTCAAAAATTAATAAATTATATGAGAAGCAGACAAGATGCTGCCGGTTATAGAGAGGTAAACACACCAGAAATATTAGATAGACAACTATGGGAAAAATCTGGGCATTGGGAAAAATATGGAGAAAATATGTACACTTCTGAAACACCGGATGAGAAAGTTTTTGCAATAAAACCGATGAATTGCCCTGGTCATATCCAGGTATTTAACCAAGGTCTAAAAAGTTACAGAGATCTTCCTTTACGTTTTGCTGAATTTGGGAAAGTCCATCGTTATGAGCCATCAGGCGCTTTACATGGTTTATTGAGAGTAAGAGCCTTTACTCAAGATGATGCTCATATATTTTGTTCTGAAGATCAAATTACTAGTGAGTGTTTAGAGGTAACTAATTTAATTCTCGATATTTATAAAGATTTGGGTTTTAAAAATGTAATTCTAAAATATGCAGATAGGCCAGAAGTAAGAGTTGGTGATGATTTAGTATGGGATAAAGCAGAAGCCTCTTTGCTTGAAGCTGTTAAGGCTTCTAAATTAGAATATACTATTAATAAAGGTGAAGGAGCATTTTATGGTCCTAAAATTGAATTTGTTCTACGAGATGCTATTGGCAGAGATTGGCAATGTGGAACTTTGCAAGTAGATTTAAATTTACCTGGAAGATTAGATGCTTCTTATGTTGACAAAGATGGAACTAAAAAAGTTCCTGTTATGTTGCACAGAGCATTATTTGGTTCTCTAGAGAGATTTATTGGAATTTTAATTGAAAACTATGCAGGCAAGTTTCCATTTTGGATATCTCCTTTACAGACTATGGTAATACCTATTTCAGAGGAATTTAATGATTATGCAGTCGAGGTATCAAATAAAATTAAAAATTCCGGTATAAGTTCTGCAGTAGATTTAAAAAATCATAATTTAAATTATAAAATTAGAGATCATTCTTTAGCAAAAATACCGCTTTTATTAATTTGTGGTAAAAAAGAAGTTGACTCCAATTCAGTAACCATTAGAAGATTAGACTCTAATAAACAAGAAAATATGGGTATAGATCAATTCTTAAAAACATTCTCTGCTTTAAATAAAGCATCATCAAACTAAGTGGCAGACTTCAAACAAAATTATTTTCAAAGAAGAACCAAGGACAGAGGTCCAAGATCTAATAATAGAATTTCTTCTCCTGATGTGCAAGTTATAGCAAGTGATGGAGAAAATCTTGGAGTGATGAATACTAATGAGGCTATTTCCATGGCAAAAAATCAAGGTTTAGATTTAATTGAAATAGCACCTAATGCAAATCCTCCTGTATGTAAAATAATGGATATGGGTAAATACAAGTATGATGCTCAGAAAAAAGCAAATCTTGCAAAGAAAAAACAAAAAATTGTTTTGTTAAAAGAAATTAAAATGAGACCTGTAACAGAAACTCATGATTATGAGTTCAAAGTCAAAAACGCTAAAAAATTCATAGCTAAAGGAGATAAGGTTAAATTCACTATAAGATTTAAAGGTAGAGAGCTTCAGCACTCCCATCTAGGAAATGAACTAATGGGCAAAATTAAAGAAGATATGAAGGATATCGGCAAGGTAGAATTACATCCCAAGTTTGATGGGAAGCAAATGATAATGGTAATTCAGCCTTTATAAGCCTTAATAGAGGTTGTAAAATTATATCTTTCTTTGTATAAGTCCGCAGAATTATGCCAAAACTAAAAACAAAAAGCTCAGCAAAAAAAAGATTTAAAATATCCGCTAAGGGTAAAGTTATTTCTGCTCAAGCAGGTAAAAGACATGGTATGATCAAAAGAACGAATTCACAAATAAGAAAACTAAGAGGCACTACAACATTGTCTAAACAAGATGGAAAAATTGTTAAGTCATATATGCCTTACAGTTTAAGAGGTTAATAATGGCAAGAGTTAAAAGAGGTGTAACTAGTAAAGCTAAACATAAAAAAGTTTTAAAAGCTGTAAAGGGTCAATGGGGCAGAAGAAAAAATACCATTAGAGTGGCTAAGCAAGCGATGGAAAAATCCATGCAATATGCTTACAGAGACAGAAGAAACAAAAAAAGAGATTTCAAATCATTATGGATACAGAGAATCAATGCTGGAGTTAGAGCTGAAGGCCTAACTTATTCAAAATTTATCAATGGATTAAATAAATGTGGTATTGCAATAGATAGAAAAATTCTTGCTGAAATTGCTTACGATAGCCCAGAAGCATTCAAAACAATTGTACAAAAAGCTCAATCCGCTTTAAATTAATCTTCACTATTGTTTTTATTTCTTAAGGAAATAATCTACTAATATGTCAGAGATAAAAAATATTAGAGATCAGTTTATATCAAAGCTTGAAAATGATTTAAGCATTGATCAAATAAATGAAATCAAAACAGAGCTATTTGGAAAAAATGGTTTAATTTCATCAAAATTTAAAACAATAGGATCAATCCCAGAGAATGATAGAAAAAAATTTGCATCAGATTTAAATCAGACTAAAGACGAACTTCAGAATTTAATAACTTCTAAAATTAATGAGATTGAAGGAAATAAAATTAACGAAAAATTAGAAAAAGAAAAAGTTGATATAACTTTACCCGAAAGACCATTCGTTAGAGGAAAAGTTCATCCAGTCTCACAAACTATTGATGAAATTTCATCTATTTTCTCTGAAATAGGATTTAGTGTTGAAGAAGGCCCTGATGTTGAAAATGAATATAACAATTTTACTGCTTTAAACACTCCTGATAATCATCCAGCAAGAGATATGCATGATACATTTTACTTGGATGAAAATAAAGAGTTTCTATTACGAACTCATACTTCACCAGTTCAAATTAGAACTATGCTAAAAGATAATCCCCCATTTAAGATCATCGCTCCTGGAAGAACTTATAGATCCGATAGTGATCAAACACACGCACCAATGTTTCATCAAGTAGAAGGTTTGCATATTGATACAAATATTAATATGGGGCATTTAAAAGGATGCTTGAATTATTTCATTAAAGAATTTTTTGAAGTCGAAAAAATTAAAATGAGATTTAGACCTAGTCATTTTCCATTCACAGAACCATCTGCTGAAGTAGATATTGGTTATGAAATAAAAGATGGAAAAATAATTATTGGAGAAGGAGATAAGTGGCTTGAAATTTTAGGCTGTGGCATGGTGCATCCTAATGTCTTAAAAAATGTAAAAGTAGATCCTTCTAAATATCAAGGATATGCCTTTGGCATAGGTATAGACCGATTAGCAATGCTTAAATATGGCATTAATGATTTAAGAGCTTTTTTTGATTGTGATTATAGATGGCTAAATCATTTTGGTTTTGATCCACTTGATGTTCCTTCAAATTACAGAGGTTTAAGCAGATGAAGGTTACATATGATTGGTTAAAAGATCATTTAAAAGTAAGTGCTAAAGAAGATAAACTTCTTGAGAAACTAACAGACATAGGTCTTGAGGTTGAGAGTATAGAAAACTTATCTGAGGGATTAGATTTATTTAAGGTAGCAAAAATTATAAAAACAGAAAAACATCCTAATGCAGATAGACTTAAAGTTTGTGATGTTGATGTTGGTAATAAAGAAATCAAAAAAGTTGTTTGTGGCGCTGCAAATGCAAGAGAGGGCCTTCTTACTGTATATGCCCCACCGGGCGCAATAATTCCAAAAACCAAAACTAAACTTGTTGTTGCCAAAATAAGAGATGTTACATCTTATGGAATGCTCTGTTCTGAGTCTGAATTGAATTTATCAGATGAAAGTGATGGGATTACTGAGCTGTCATCATCCAAATATGCCAAAAATATTGGAAAAAGTTATTTTTCTAAACTAAGCTCTAATCTTATCGATTTATCAATTACACCAAATAGACCAGACTGTCTTGGTGTTCGGGGGATAGCGAGAGATTTATCAGCTGCAGGTTTTGGAAACTTAAAACCAGAAAAAAATAAAAAAATTAAATCTAATAAAAAACAGACTTTAAAAGTAAAAATAACAAAAGAAAAAAATCAAGGCTGTTTATCTTTTGGTAGCTGCTTGATAACTAACGTCAAAAATACAGAAAGCCCTCAATGGTTGAAAGATAAATTAATTTCTATAGGCCAAAAACCAATATCTGCAATTGTGGATATTACAAATTATGTCATGATTGATATTAATCGTCCTTTGCACGCATACGATGCTGACAAAATTGAAAAGGGAATAATTGTTAGAAATTCAAAATCAGGAGAAGAATTTACTGCTCTAGATAATAAAAATTATAACCTAGATGATGGAATGTGTGTAATAAGCGATAACAAGGGTGTCTTAGGTCTAGGAGGAATTATTGGAGGTACAAGATCTGGTACAGAGCTATATACAAAAAATGTTTTATTAGAGTCGGCTTATTTTGATGCAAGATCAATTAGAAAAACTGCTAAGAAATTGAATATTGATACAGATGCTAAATTTAGATTTGAAAGAGGTATTGACCAGTTATCTATTGAAGATGGATTAAATAAAGCAGCTTTTTTAATTAGGGAAATTTGTGGTGGTGAAATTAGTAAAATAGATATTCAAAAAATCGAGTCTTATAAAAAAAAAGTAATAAAATTTGAACTAAAAACATTTGAAAAAATTACTGGTTTTAAAATTTCAACTAAAGAAATGATAATCATTTTAGAAAAACTTGGTTTTAAATTAAAAAAAGAAAAAAAATTCTTTAAATTATCAGTCCCATCATGGAGACCAGATATTGTTCAAGAGATTGATATAGTAGAGGAACTTGTAAGAATTAGTGGTTATGAAAAAATAAAAATAGAAAATCCTATTAAAGAAAGATCAAAAAATACATTAAATCCAACTCAAAAGTTATTTCATTTTCTTCAAAGGGCAGTGGCATCTAAAGGATATTTGGAAGCAATAACTTGGTCTTTTACAGACTCAAAATTTAACGATCACTTTAAAGAAGCCAGTAAAGAAATAAAAATTATAAATCCAATTAGCTCTGAGTTGGGGGTATTGAGAAATTCTATTTTTTCAAATTTGGTAATGTACATGAGCAAAAACTTAGATAGAGGAATTAAAGATTTATCAATATTTGAAATAGGGCCAATATTTTATGGTTTACAACCTGGAGAACAGAATACTGTTGTTTGTGGTTTGTCAGCTGGAAAAAAATCTAGACTTTCTTGGCTTGAAAAAGAGAGAAATGTAGATGTTTTTGATATTAAAAGAGATGTTATACAAACTTTAGTAGAGGCTGGCTATGATTCAGAAAAATTTTATATTGATGATGAAAGCCCCAATTATTATCATCCAGGAAAATCAGGCAGAGTATTTTTAAATAAGGGAAAAGATAAGGTAGCTGCTTATTTTGGTGAAATTCATCCAAACATTGTCAAAACGTTAGATATTAAAACAGAATCTTTAGTAGGATTCGAAATATTTCTAGATAATTTAAAATTACCAAAAAAACCTTTAAAAAATCAAAAATCAAAATATTCAGTGTCCGACTTTCAAAAATCCGAAAGAGATTTTGCATTTATTGTTGATAGAAAAGTAAAAGTACAAGATTTAGTAAGTGCAATATCTAGTATTGATAAAAATTTAATTTCAAATATTAAAGTATTTGACGTTTATGAAGGAGAGAATATTCCTGAAAATCAGAAATCAGTTGCTATAAGTGTTACGATTCAGTCATTAGAAAAAACATTAACGGATAATGATTTAGAAAAAACTAATAATTTGATAATAGAAACAGTTGAAAATAAAACTGGTGCTAAAATTCGTTCCTAAAACAATTAATGAGTTCAATTGATAATATAAGAAATTTTGCAATAATCGCGCATATTGATCATGGAAAATCTACTATAGCCGATAGAATTATTCATAGTTGTGGTGGATTAACTGAAAGAGAAATGAAAGCTCAAGTTTTAGACTCTATGGATATTGAGCGTGAAAGAGGAATCACAATTAAAGCTCAAACTGTAAAATTAAATTATAAAGCTAAAAATGGAAAAAATTATATTTTAAATATTATTGATACCCCGGGCCATGTAGATTTCAGCTATGAAGTAAGTAGATCTTTATATGCATGTGAAGGTTCAATTTTGATCGTAGATAGTACACAAGGGGTAGAAGCTCAAACTTTGGCAAATGTTTACCAAGCTTTAGATACTAACCATGAGATAGTACCAGTTTTAAATAAGGTTGATTTACCTGCATCAGATTTAGATAGAACAAAAAAACAAATTGAGGAAGTTATAGGAATTGATACAGAAAATGCAATTCCATGTTCAGGCAAAACTGGAGAAGGAATAGAAGATATTTTAGAGCAAATTATTACAACATTACCAGCTCCAAAAGGTGAAAGTTCTGCAGATCTAAAATGTTTATTGGTTGATAGTTGGTATGATACATATTTAGGTGTAGTGATATTAGTGAGAGTGATAGATGGCAAACTTTCAAAACACATGAAAATAAAAATGATGTCTACTAATCAGGAATATATTGTTGAAAAAGTTGGGGTTTTTACACCAAAACCACTAGATATAAATGCACTAAAAACAGGTGAAATAGGGTTTATTACAACAGGAATTAAAGTTTTGTCTGAAACAAAAGTTGGAGATACGATTTGTGATGCTTCAAAACCTTTAAAAGATGCTTTGCCAGGATTTAAACCAAGTAAGCCGGTAGTGTTCTGCGGGTTATTTCCAGTAGATAGTTCTGAGTTTCAAAAACTTAAAGATGGCCTAGCTAAATTACAATTGAATGATGCAAGTTTTTCATTTGAGCCAGAGACATCATCTGCTTTAGGTTTGGGTTTTAGATGTGGATTTTTAGGATTACTTCATTTGGAAATAGTGACAGAAAGATTAGAAAGAGAATTTGATGTTAATTTATTAACAACTACACCCGGTGTTGTTTATAAAGTTTATCTCAATAATGAAAAAATAATTGATCTTCAAAATCCATCAAGTTTACCTGATCCAACTTTAATAAAATATATCGAAGAACCATGGATAAAAGCAACAATCATTACTCCTGACCAATATTTAGGCTCAATTATAAAAATGTGTCAGGATAAAAGAGGAATTCAGACTAATTTAAGTTATTCAGGCAATAGAGCTGTAGTGAATTATGAGTTACCGCTGAATGAAGTTGTTTTTGATTTTAATGATAGACTAAAATCTATGACTAGTGGCTATGCTAGTTTTGACTATGAAATCATTGAGCATAGAGAAGGAGATTTGGTAAAACTTGGTATTCTAGTAAATGGAGAACCAGTTGATGCTCTAGCGATGATGATACATAAAGACTTTGCGCAGAAAACTGGGAGAGAGGTTTGTGAAAAATTAAAAGATTTAATACCTCGACATAACTTTATGATTCCAGTTCAAGCCGCAATAGGAGGTAAAATTATAGCTAGAGAAACAATTAAAGGATTTAAAAAAGATGTTTTAACCAAAATTCATGGTGGTGGAGCAACTGATAGAAAAAGAAAACTTTTAGAAAAACAGAAAAAAGGAAAAGCTAGATCAAAACAATTTGGAAGAGTTGAAATTCCACAAGAGGCATTTATTGGTGTACTTAAAATTTCAAAAGAAAAATAGTTGGAGAGGTGGCCGAGTGGTTGAAGGCGCACGCTTGGAAAGCGTGTAAAGGAGCAATTCTTTCATGGGTTCGAATCCCATTCTCTCCGCCATTAAATAAGCTTTATTTTTCAAGGATAATTTAGGCATTTTACAGTTTTTTTATTAAGATAAATCAGCAATTTCTATAAAAAATGCTATAATTTTCTTTTTCCAAATTTTAAAAAATGACAAATAAAAACACATATCAGGCAGACTCCATCAAAGTTTTAAAGGGTCTTGAGGCTGTTAGAAAAAGACCAGGCATGTACATTGGAGATACAGATGATGGAACTGGTCTGCATCATATGGTTTATGAAGTTGTTGATAACTCTATTGATGAGGCATTAGCAGGATATTGTAAAAATATTAATGTAAAAATTAACTCTGATGGAACAATTACAGTAAATGATGATGGAAGAGGTATTCCTGTTGATATCCATAAAGGAGAAAAAAAATCAGCAGCAGAAGTAATTATGACCCAACTTCATGCTGGTGGTAAGTTTGATCACGATTCTTATAAAGTTTCAGGTGGATTACATGGTGTTGGTGTTTCAGTTGTCAATGCTCTTTCAGAAAAATTAAAGTTAGAGATATCTAGAGATGGAAAAAAACACTACATAGAATTTCAAAATGGTGAAGCTAAAGCTCCTTTAAAGGTAGTAGGAAAATCAAAGCAAACTGGTACACAAATTACTTTTTTACCTTCAAAAGAAATTTTTTCATCAACGAAATTTAGCGCAAATATTCTTATCAAAAGAATGCGAGAATTAGCTTTTTTAAATAAAGGAATTAAAATAATATTTACTGATGCAAGTCAAAAGAAAGAGAAAACATCTGAGTTTAAATTTGATGGTGGTGTTCTAGAATTTGTAGATTTTTTAGATGAAAAAAGAGAAAAGTTACAAAACAAAAATGGAAATGATTTATTTAGAAAACCAATATATATTGAAGGAAAAAAAAATAATATTGAATTAGAGTGTTCTTTAAAATGGAATGCAGGATATACGGAAGATATATTTCCATATACGAATAATATTTATCAAAAAGATGGTGGAACCCACCTGTTGGGATTTAGGAGTGCATTAACTAGGGTAGTCAATAAATATGCCAATGAAAATAATTTACTAAAGAAAAATAAACTAGCAATTTCAGGTGATGATATCAAGGAAGGTCTAACCTGTGTGCTTTCAACTAAAATTCCCGATCCAAAATTTTCATCACAGACAAAAGATAAGCTGGTTTCGTCAGAAGTAAGGATGATTGTAGAGACATTAGTAAATGAAAAGTTATCTATTTGGTTTGATCAAAATCCTTCTGTTGCAAAAATCATTTTAGCTAAAGTTATTCAAGCTGCAATGGCCAGAGATGTAGCTAGAAAAGCAAGAGAAAATGTAAGAAGAAAAGGAGCTCTTGAATTGAGCGGTCTTCCTGGAAAATTAGCTGATTGTCAAATTGGCAAACAAGAAGGAACCGAATTGTTTATTGTAGAGGGGGATTCAGCCGGTGGATCTGCTAAACAAGGAAGAAACAGAGCAAATCAAGCAGTTTTACCACTTAGAGGTAAAATACTTAATACCTATGTAGAAGAATTTAATGTGAAAAAAAATGGTAACGGCAATGGAAATGGTTCTGATCAAAGAACAAAGGCTTTGTCCAAAATGATTTCTTCAAATGAAATCGTTACTTTGATTAATGCTCTAGGTTTGGACCCAAAAGCACAAGAGATTGATTTAAAAGATTTAAGATATGGAAAAATTATTATTATGACAGATGCTGATGTAGATGGCTCTCATATAAGAGCTCTTCTTTTAACTTTTTTTAATAATAAACCATTTAACAAATTAATTCAAAATGGCCATGTTTATTTAGCGCAACCTCCTTTATTTAAAATTAATAAAGGTTCTAAAGGTATTTATATTAAGGATGAGAAGGACCTAGAAGATTACATAATAAATAATAGTAAGGAGTTAAAAAAAATTAAAAAAGGATCTAAAGATTATTTAAAAAAAATTGATGAGGAAAAATCAAAAATGAATATCCAAAGATTTAAAGGTCTTGGAGAAATGAACCCAGAAGAATTATGGAGTACTACATTAGATCCAGAAACAAGAAATCTACTTCAAGTACAATACTCAAAAGATTTGAAAAAAGATCAAAGTTTAATCCATACTTTAATGGGTAATGATGTGGCATTAAGAAAAGATTTTATAGTTTCTAATGCTATTAATGTTAGAAATCTTGACATTTAAAAATGAAGTTCTTTGAAACTTCAAAATATCATTCTTTTAAAAAATCAACATATATAACTCTCAGATGGATCGGAATTATTGGACAATTAATTGCAGTAAATTTTGTATATTTATTTCTAAATCCTAGTTTTGATTTTATTACCTCAAATTTAGTTATATTTTTAGGAATATTAAGTAATTTATATTTAATTTTTATTTATAAAAAAACACAATTATCAGATAGATCTGCTTTTATTTTCCTACTCATAGATATTTTGCAATTAGGTATCCTTCTTTATTTATCAGGAGGAATAACTAATCCATTTGTAATTTTTATATTAATACCAAGTGTTTTTTCTTCATCAAATTTGAGCTTAAGAACTAATACATTATTAGTAACTTTAACAATAATTATAATTATTTTTCTAACTTTTAATCATGAAGATTTGCCAATTAATTTAAACAGTGATTTTCATAACAATCATTATTTTTACTATTCTATACCAATATCCTTAATTGTTGCCTTGGTCTTTTTAAATTATTTTGCAATGACATTTGGTACACAATCTAGATTAAGAAAAGAAGCATTAGGAAAAATGGAAGAGGTAATGGCAAAAGAACATGAGCTATTATCTTTAGGTGGTCAAGCTGCTGCAGCGGCACATTCTTTAGGTACGCCACTTTCCACGATAACAATAATTACGCATGATTTAATGAAACAATTTAAGGGGCAAAAAGATTTAGAAAAAGATATAGAGTTATTAAATAGTCAAGTCCAACGATGTAATGAAATTTTAAAGAGATTAACTTTAAATCCTGTGGAAGAAGATGATTTTATTGATAAAGATATTAATATTCGAGATTATTTATATGAAATTATCTCTTCATTTAAGGAAATAAGTAAAAAGGAATTTGTCTTCAATTTTGATCAAGACTCAAACCCAAAAAAAATAAGTAAATCTATTGAAATAGTTTATGGGTTAAGAAATTTCATAGGAAATGCGAATAAATTTGCCAAAAATTCTATTTTTATTAATTTAAAAAGCGATAGTGAGTTTACAGAAATTACAGTAGAAGATGATGGCAACGGTTATCCACGAGATATTGTATCAAAAATTGGAGAACCATATTTAAAATCAAATTATTCAAAAGATAAGTCTAAAGAGGGTTTGGGACTAGGGTTGTTTATTGGAAAAACTTTATTAGAAAAAAATTTTGCATCAGTCAATTGTAGAAATTCAAAAATACGTAGTGGTGCTGAAGTTATTATTAGATGGAAGAATAAAGAATTATTTAATATTTAATGATATTTGTTCTTTGTTTCAAATAATGAGCTTAATTGAGATATCATAACATCTCCTAATTCATTTACGTCAGTAATTTTGATTGCTTTATTATAATACCTTGAAACATCATGACCAATTCCAATAGCCAAAACTTCAATATCTGATTTATTTTCGATAAACTTCACAATCTTTTTTAAATGTTTTTCCAAAAAATCACCTGAATTTACAGAAAGGGTTGAGTCATCTACAGGGGCTCCATCAGAAATAACCATTAATATTTTTCTTTCCTCTTTTCTCTTTTTTATTCTGTTATAGGCCCACGATATAGCTTCTCCATCAATGTTCTCTTTGAGCAATCCCTCTTTAAGCATTAGCCCTAAATTATTTTTTGCCTGTCTCCAATGAGTATCTGCTCCTTTGTAAATTATATGTCTTAGGTCGTTCAATCTTCCCGGTGTCTTAGGTTTAGAATTTTTGGTCCATAATTCTCTACTCTGTCCACCCTTCCAATTTTTAGTTGTGAAGCCTAAAATTTCGACTTTAACAGAGCACCTTTCTAACGTTCTGGATAAGATATCAGCACAAATAGCCGCAATAGTGATTGGTCTTCCTCTCATAGATCCAGAGTTGTCTATGAGTAGGGTCACTACTGTATCTTTAAAATCTAAATCTTTTTCTTTTTTGAATGATAAGGAATTATATGGATCCATAATAATTCTTGGAAGTTTTGAACTATCTAATAATCCTTCCTCTAAATCAAATTCCCATGCTCTATTTTGTTTTGCAAGCAATTGTCTTTGAAGTTTATTTGCAAGTTTCGTTATAATATCTTGAAAGCCGATTAATTGTTGATCTAAATTTTTTCTTAGTTTTGTCGCTTCATCTGCATTTTCTAGATTTTCAGCTTTTACAACTTCATCAAACTGAGTTGTAAATATTTTATAATCTAAATTGATATTATCTATTTTTTTTTGAGCTACTTGCTCAGAGCTTTGTTCATCTGACTCTGTGTCCGATAGCTGTTCGTCAAAGTTAAATTCATCAACACTATAGTCAGCATCTAGTGAAGCTTCTGATACATTTTCATCTTTTTCATCTTTATTATCTTCTTTGTCATTATTTTCATCTTCATTTGATGGATTATCTTGTCCTTGATCTTGATTTTCTTCTTTTCTTTCGTCCTCATCTTCACTTTGAAAAATATCCATTTCTTCCAATATTTCTGAAAACTTTGAGCTATAAATGTTTTGATCTTCAAGATTTTTAAGTAAAAATTCTTTATGTTTTTCTATAGCGTCCTCAAAGTCTTTTTCCCAAAAATTAAGCATTTTTGTTGTTAGAGGATTTAGCTTAATTTTATGAAAATTCTTAAGCATATATAGCTCAAATGCCTCTGATACAGATACATCCTCTTTAGTCTTTAATTGATCTTTGCGTTTACGATTTATTATTTGATGATAATTTTCTTGAAAATTTTTCTCAATTCCTTTTAACATTTTTCCACCCAGAGTCTCATAACGTATTTTTTCAGCAATATTATAAAGAGATCTAGAAGATGTATTTGAGGGAAGGTTTTTTTTGTAAATTGTTTCATTACAAAATTTTTTTTTCAAAGCAGAGGAGTCTGTTTCTGCACGTAATCTTATAAAATCAGCTGGACTAGTTAAATTATCAATCTCTAGAAAATTAAATTCTTTTATTTTTTTTTCTTCAGAATTTATTTTTTTTACATCAAAATCATCAGCAATTACTTTTGCGGTAGAAGTTAAAGCAATTTTAAATTTTTCTTTTAAATTATTTTCTTTAGTACTCATTAGATTTGAATATTAATCAAAGATTCTGGCAACTCTTCACCAAAGCATCTTTGATAATATTCTGCGATAGTATTTTTTTCAATATCATCACATTTATTAAGAAAAGTTACTCTAAAAGCGTAACCAGTGTCTTTAAATATCTCTGCATTTTCTGCCCAATGTAACACCGTTCTTGGGCTCATAACTGTTGAAATATCTCCTGCAATAAATCCTTTACGCGTTAAAGATGCTACTTTTATCATGTTAGCAACCTTCTCTTTTCCCTTTGCGTTATTTAAGTTTTTATTTTTAGACAAAACAATGTCCATTTCTCTATCTAGGCTAAGATAGTTTAAAGTTGTAACAATATTCCATCTATCCATCTGACCTTGGTTAATTTGCTGTGTACCATGATAAAGACCTGTCGTATCACCAAGTCCAACAGTATTTGAAGTAGCAAATAATCTAAAAAATTTATTTTGTTTAATTACTTTGTTTTTATCTAGTAATGTAAAATTTCCCTCAGCTTCTAAAACTCTTTGAATTACAAACATTACATCAGGTCTACCAGCATCATATTCATCAAAAACAAGTGCAACTGGATTTTGTATGGACCATGGTAAAATTCCCTCGTTAAATTGAGTTACTTGTTTACCATCTTTAAGAACGATCGCATCTTTTCCAATCAAATCAATTCTACTTACATGACTATCTAAATTTACACGGATACAAGGCCAATTTAATCTTGCAGCTATTTGCTCAATGTGAGTAGATTTTCCAGTACCATGATACCCTTGAACTAAAACTCTCTTATTAAACGCAAATCCTGAAATAATGGCTAAAGTAGTATCTCTATCAAACTTGTAGTTTTTATCAATTTCAGGAACGTATTCATTTTTTTTTGAAAATGCGTCAACTTCCATTTCTGAATCAATTCCAAAAGTTTGTTTTAGTGAAA
>CACGMR010000015.1 GCA_902574215.1 uncultured Pelagibacteraceae bacterium | reverse complement strand
TTGGTTTGGACAATATTGATACAGAATATTGTAAAAATAAAAACATTCATGTTCAGCCAGCTACAGGAATGAATGCAGACTCTGTTGCTGAATATGTTGTTTCTTCATCAATGTTTCTTATAAAAAAAAATCCCAATGTTTCACAATGGAACTATTAAAGGTGAATGGCCAAGAACAACAATAAAGTCGACAGAAATAAAACAAAAGAATTTAGGAATAATTGGATTTGGCACAATTGGAAAAAAAAGTTGCTGAGTATTCTTTAAAAAAACGGTTTAAAAATTTTGGCCTACGATCCTTATATTAAGGAATTAAATGATAAAGCAATTGATGCTAAATTATCAAGTTTAAATGAGATATATGAAAAATCAGATATCATTTCCATACACCTACCTCTATCAGATGAAACCAAAAATATGATAAATAAATCATCATTTTCTCAAATGAAAAATAAACCGATTATAATAAATACTTCTAGAGGAAGCATCATAAATGAAAGTGATTTAATTGAAGCTTACCATAAAAATATTATTTCTGGCTTTGCTCTAGACGTGTTTGAAAAAGAACCAATAGAGAGTGAATTTTATAACAAAATAAAACCAGGTATGAATTGTATATTAACACCTCATATTTCTGGTGTAACAACAGAGTCAAACATCAGAGTAAGTGACTTTATAGTTAAAAAAATTACAGATTTTTTTAACTAGTTATTTCTTCTAGATTTATTAATCGACCTTGTTTTATTGATTGTTCTGCAGCCTCTCCCAAAGCAACAGCAATTAAACCATCTTCTAATGAAACCTCTGGATCTGAATTATTTTCAATAGCTTTCAAAAAAGCTAAGTGTTCATAGTAAGTAGATCCATGATGGTGGCCGGCCTCAAGAATTTTTTTATCTACTTCAATATTTTCGATATGTGTTTTACCATCTCTCATTCCAATTCTTATATTTGATGAGGTTTTACCTGAGTCATCGGAAGGGACTGAAGTTTCAATTTTTCCTTTATTTCCTGTGGCTACAAGCTCTTCTTGCATGTCAGAATTTTCTGCAAACATACAAAGCTCAAGCAAACTTCTTGCTCCATTTTCAAAATTTACTATTACATAGGCATTATCAATGATGTCTGGCTTTTTTCCATTATACACTTCATCTAAATGGTTAACGTCTTGACCACCACTTGCATAAACACTGAGTGGCTTACTTTGTATAATCAATCTCATTAAATCAAAGAAATGACAGCATTTTTTCAACAAGTGTACCACCAGTATTTTCTTCAAAACGATTCCAGTCATTTACTTTTTTTAAAAAAGGAAATCTATGTTCCCTTATGGTTAAAGTTTTTAAATCACCAATTTTGTTATTATGAATTTCATTAATAAACTTTGAAACTGGCGGCATATATCTATACTCCATCGCAGTCCAAAATACTGAAGGATAATCTTTTGTAAGTTTTTTTATTTCTAAACAATCTTTTGTATTAGTACATAATGGTTTTTCTACTAATATGTGTTTTTTAGTTTTGATTACATCTTTCAATATTTCTATATGAGTAAAGTTAGGAGATGAAATTAAGTATACGTCAACAATATTTTTTTCAATCATTTCTAAATGATTTTTAAAACAATAAACTTTTGTTTTTAGAATTTCTTTACACTGATTTAATGAATCTTCATGAGGATCAGCAAGTGCAACTACTTCAGCATTATCAATTAATGATATATTTAAAATATGTTCTCGAGCCATTGTCCCTGCTCCAATAATTCCATATTTTATTTTTTTCATATTCTGTTTGTATCAGTTTAATTTAAAAACTTAATCAATACTTAGTCCGCTTGGCACTTTATCTGGTTTACCTAGCGGTCTCTGATTTCCACTTCTGCCAGTTAAAGATTCGAGGAAAGAAACAAGTTGATCAATTTCTTTATCGTTCAATTCTATAGGCTGTATGTCAATGCTTGATAGAATTCTGTCTTGTTCCCTTTTGTCTGAAAAAGTTACAAAATCAATTTCTTCTAACCAAGGTGCCTTAGGTAAATTTGCATATTCAGGTTTCCAATTCTTATTCATTTTTATTGGATTTAAATGATGCTTTATTATTGATTTTAAAGTTGGATAAGCACCATTATGACCGTAGGGAGCTGTTAAAGATACGTTTCTTAATGCTGGCGTTTTAAATTTATACATATCGTTTATATTATCCGTTTCGACCATTCGTCCAACGTCACGCGCATAAGGATCAAAAGGTCGTGTCCTTCCAGGACCAAATTGAGGAATTCCTATAGAATGAAATTTTTGATCTGATAACAAAGATCCTGAATGACAAGAACTACAGTTTGCTTTTCCATAAAATAAATTCATCCCATTTATTTGCTTTAAAGTTAAAGCTTGTTTATCTCCATTTAAATATTCATCAAATGGAGAGTCAAAAGATGTCCATTCATGAATTTCAAATGCAGCAATCGAATTAACAATATGTGTAATATTAATATCTAGAGGACTGTTTACATCATCAAAAGCATTTTTAAATAATTCAACATATTCTGGAATTCCTCTGACCCTGTGGGTAATTACAGGCCAAACTCTATCGATTCTCATACTATCTTTTCCAACTTTTGAGACCAAACCTATAATTTCATTTTCACCTGGATTTCCTGCCATCTCAAACTGTCTTGTCATTGGAAATAAGGCTTGAACTGCAACTATATTATCAAGTCCTTTAGGAAGAGCTTCTTGAGCAGGTGTATTAAAACCGTTACCAAATATATTCGATTTAGTTACCCTTCCATCATGCAACAAGGTAGTTATGTCTTTAAATCCTAAATTCCATAAAGCTAAAGCATTTCTTGGAATTCGTTTTTTTATTTTATCATCGCCCTGACCTGCAGTTCTCTCTAGTCCTATACCTTGACCTCCTTCACCAATGCCTAACGAAAGTCCATCTGAACCACCTAGATCATGACTATGGCAGGTTGCGCAAGCAATATTTCGATTTGCAGATAAAATTTTATCATGAAATAAAAGTCTTCCAATTTTAACTTTTTCTATATCAACTTCATGGAAATCTTCGCTCTTTAATGGTTTTGGTAAATCAGTTGCGTAAGTTTTATTTGCTGAAATTAAAAATGGAATTATAAATATTATTATTTTTAAATGATTAAATATCTTTTTATACTTTTGTTTATTCCATCCATAGTTTTTGCAGAAATAGAAAATGCTCGAGATTTGATGGAAGAAGGAAAATTTAAAGAAGCTATGGAAGAACTTATACCAGCAGCTAGATCTGGTAATGCTGATGCTGAAGAGCTTATTGGAATTATGTACGCTATGGGTCTTGGTGTTGAAAGAGATGACGTTAGAGCTTTTGAATGGTATCTCAGATCTTCTATGAAAGGTCATCCTGGCGCTCAATCTGGTGTTGGTTGGTATTACGAAATTGGTAGAGGACTTCCTGCTCCCGATCTTGTTAGAGCTTATATGTGGTACGGTTTGTCTGCTATTGGTGGAGATCCTGATGCTGCAATTTCTCAGGAAGAAGTTATTAAAAAAATGACTCCTGAACAAATTGAAAAAGCTCATATTCTCATAAAAGATTATAAATCTTGGATATATCCTTTTAGATAATGAGGCGAACTAAAATCCGCCCCATTATATTAATTTGAAATTACAAATCTTTTTTGTATGCGCTCGATGCTTTTTTCTCTGCTTTAGCTACTGCTTTAGTTAAAGCGTTGAAAATTTCTTTTCCACCTTTAACATTAGCTTTAAACCAATCATACACTGGGCTAGCTTCTTTTTTAAAACTAGCTTTTTGATCAGGCGTTGGTACGTATAAATCTCCACCACCTGCTACAAAGTCCTCATAAGCTTTGATTGATTTTCTTTTAGGAGAAGCAAAAGTTGCTTGCTGCAAAGCATAGAAACCATCAGTCACTACTTTTTTTAGATCTGGTGACATTGATTCATATTGTGCATTGTTCATCCACCATAAAGCTCCCATATATGCATGACCGTCTAAAGTAACGTATTTTAGACCTGCATCAGGAAACTTCATGTTCATAATGTCAGTAATTCCATTTTTAGAACCTTCAACTACACCAGTTTGAAATGATGTAAATAATTCAGGCCATGGAATAGGAGTTGGAGATGCACCTAATGCTCTTACAAGTTCCTGAGGTAAATCAGCTACAACTGTTCTGATTTTTAAACCTTTCATGTCAGACGGATTTGCAATTCTTCTTTTTGTATTAGCAAAATTTCTCCATCCTCCAGTGTTTCCAATTGTCATCAATCTAATTGAATCATTAGAATCTTTTAGAGCCATTTTTCTCATTGTTCTTACAAAATCACCTTGCATTACATCTTCAGCAATTCTGTCATCAGCCATTAGATAAGGTAAATCTAAAACTTGAACATATGGAAATACACCTGCGGCACCTCCAGAAGTAGAAATGTAAATATCTATACTTCCATCAGATACACCTTGTAAACATTCAGCACCTTTTGAACAAAGCTGCGTTCCTACAAATAGTTCAACAGCTATTTTTCCATTTGAAGCTGCTTCTACGTAGTTTTTAAATACTACAGCACCATCATAATCTTCATCTTGATCATTAGAGTTCATTGTCATTCTCAAGTTGTAATCTGCAGCTGAAACAGATGCAGTAAAACTGATTAAGAATAATAATGAAAAAAATGATTTTATTAATTTACTCATAATTATTTCCCTCTCTTTAAATATTTATGTATATAAACTATACTTAAATTGATTTAGAGAGTCTATCGAGTAGTAAAAAAAAAATATATTTATTTTGCAAAACCAGTAAGCAAAGGAATAGTCATCGAAATTGATGGAAAATAGGTTATTAAGAATATAACTATAGCTTCTACCGCTAAGAATGGCAATATAGCTTTTGCTATTGTTTCAACTCTTTCCCCAGATACAGAAGATGCAACAAATAATACAAGGCCCATTGGTGGAGTTGCTAAACCAACAGTTAAATTAACAGACATTATAATTGCAAAGTGCACAGGATGAACACCTAATTCAACAAATACTGGTCCAAGAATTGGTCCCAAAATAATTATCGCTGGACCTGCATCTAAAAACATTCCAACAACAAATAATAAAATATTTATAAGAAATAACAAAACATATGGATTATCAGTTAATCCCAAGACGAATGCAGCAAGATGCTCAGGTGCATGTGATAAGCTTACAACTGTTTTAAAAGCCATTGCAGCACCAACTAAAAGAAGAACTACTGAAGATACCATTGCTGCTTTTGTCATAACCTTAGGAACATCTTTCCATTTTAGTGATTTCAAAACAAATAGACCTATAAACATTGCATAAGCAGCTGCTACAGCTGATGCTTCAGTTGGCGTAAAAATTCCACCAAGTATTCCACCTAAAATTATCACAGGTGTCATTAAAGGAAAAAAAGCTTTAAGAGATGCTTTTCCTCTTTGGCTCCAAGTAGTTTTTTTTGTTACAGCTGGAAAATTATATCTCTTTGCCATAAATTTTATTGTAACCATCAAGCTTACCCCGACCAAAATACCAGGTACTATTCCAGCTAAAAATAATGCGGCCACACTCTCGCCCATCACATAAGCATAAATAATCATTATACCTGATGGAGGGATTATTGGTCCAATTACAGAACTAGCAGCAGTGATAGCTGCTGCAAATTTTTTTGTATACCCTTGCTTTTCCATTGCGGGAATTAGCATTGATCCAATTGCTGAAGTATCGGCTACAGCTGAACCAGATAAACCTGCAAATAACATTGAAGTCAGTACGTTGACATGAGCTAATCCACCTTTTAAGTGACCCATCATCGCTTGGCTAAATTCAACTAGCCTATGAGTTATTCCTCCCCTATTCATTAACTCTCCTGCCAACATAAAAAATGGTATTGCCATCAAAGGGAAGCTATCTATTCCGTTATAAATATTTCTATAAAGCATAGCTCCATCTCTAGCTTGATCATTTAACCAAAGCAAAATTCCTGGTGCTGCTAACAATCCAAAAAATACAGGCAAACCAATTAACAAAAATAATAAAAACAAAGGAAGAAACCAAACTAACATTATTGTGTCTCCAATTTCTGTTTATCGTAATCTTCAGGCAAGTCTAACTTAGTAAAATTAGTGAGAATATTTCTTAAAATTAATTCTATATTCACAGAAATTAAAAAAATAATTCCCACAGGTAATGACATATACATCCAAGCTAATTTTATTGGTTCTGCTTTCCCACCAATTAAATGGAAAGGGATCTTTATCGATGAAGAATTGAATATCCATCCAGCATTAATATGTTTAAATCCTAATTCTAAACCTATAACTAAGACAAAAAGAGAAACGATTAATAAAAATAAAGTTAATAATGTAGATATAAGTTTTGGTAAAAATCTCTCTAATAAATCAATAGAAACAAATCCACCCCATCTATACGCAGATGGTGCAATCAATCCTGTCATCCATAACATCAAAAATCTAGCCACCTCATCGGGCCATGGCAGTGCATTATTTAATACATATCTAAAAAATACTTGTACCAAGATAACAATCACCATCAAAAGTATTGCTATCCATGCAAACTGTCTGCCAATTCTTAAAAAAAAAGTATTTATTTTCTCTAAAATATTAAAAACAAATAGGAGAATATTAATTGTCAAATTCACAGCTAAATTTATTTTAATTATTTAATAAATACAACTTTAATCAAAAAACTAATTTACTTTATATAATAATTCTCGTATTAAAAATGCTCTCTAAAAAATTGATATATAATTATGAGTAATAAAAAAAAGATATTGATTATTCAAAAAGTCCATGAAAAAGGTATGGAATTAATTAATAACCACCCAAACTTTGATGTTGAAGTAACTGATGACACTTCAGTAGAAAATTTAAAATCAAAATTAAAAGATTGCGATGGTGCATCAATAAGAATTGCAAAGCTTCCTGGTGAAACCTTTGAAGAAGCAAAAAATTTAAAAATTATTTCAAGACATGGTGTTGGTTACGACAATATCGATTTAAAAAAAGCTAAAGAAAAAGATATTAAAATAGCAATAACTGCTAACGCAAATGCTGTTACAGTTGCAGAACATGTAATGTTCGTTTTGTTAAATATTGCAAAAAGAAAAGACTTATTTGACAAAACAGTAAGGGATGGAAACTTTAAAGACAGAAATAAATTACCAAAAACAATAGAAGTTTGGAAAAAAAATTTTTTAATAATGGGGTTTGGAAGAATAGGAAAAGCTTTAATCAAAAGATGTCTGGGTTTCGAAATGAATGTATTTGTCTACGATCCATTTGTAGACAAAGATAAAATTGAAGAATTAGGTGGAAAAAAAGTAGATGATCTAGCTGAAGCAGTAAAAACTATGGATGTTATTTCGCTCCATATGCCTTTAACGGATAAAACTGAAAATTTAATTAATTATGATTTATTAAAAACAATGAAAAAAACTTGCATTATCATTAATGCAGCAAGAGGTGGAATTATTCATGAAGAAGATCTTGATAAAGCACTCAATGAAAATTTAATTTTTGGAGCTGGAATTGATGTTTTTAAAAAAGAACCACCGAATGACAATAATCCACTTCTTAAAAATGAAAAAGTTTATTTAAGTCCACATACTGCAGCTTTTACCGATGAATGTATGACAAGAATGGGTAAAGAGACAATTCAAAATATTATTGATTTTTTTGAGGAAAAGTTAGAAAAATCTAAAATTGTAAAACTTTAATATGAAAATTAATTTCAAAAATTTTGGATTTTTAGAATTTTTAGTATCAGCGTCTGCAATCTTTGTAATTGGTATGTTAATTTGGACAGCAAGTACAAGACCAGCTGTTGAAGCTAAAGCTAATTTAGTAAAAGAAAATCACAACAAAGTTGTTGATCTAATTAATGATGAAATTAATAAATGTGGAAATAACAATGAAGGTAAATTCACTGTTTGGGGTGATCCATGTAATGGTGAATGGATAGCCGATAAAGTTGTTAATTATATCAATGAAAATTTAAAAATAGAAAATCCATTTTCTGATGATTCAAAAGTGAAAACTGATCCTGATCCAAGAATAAAAGCTGAAGGTAAAGCTGGTCAAGCCGTTGAAATGGGAGTGATCTTTGTAATGTCTTCGAATTTTTTACCTGATCCAGGTTCAGAGTGGATTGTTGGTACTTGTTTTAAATCACCTTGTGTTGCAGCAGGAAACAACGAACTAACTTCTATTTATAGATAATTAATTTTTAAAAACCTCTATATTGCTGTTATTTAAGGTTTCAATTAAATATTTATAACCAATCTTTGCATATTCAAAAGGATTTGCTTTTGCTGGATCTTGCTCAGCTTCAACTACCAACCAACCTGAATAATTTTTTTCTTTTAATACATCAAATAGTGGCTTGTAATCAATACAGCCGTCTCCAGGTACTGTAAAAGCACCCTCTAAAAATGCTCCTCTAAAACTTAAATCTTCTTTCAAAGATTTTTCTAAAACATCTTTTCTAATATCTTTGCAGTGCATATGAATAAGTCTTTCACTGAAATTTTTTAATATTTTTAGAGAATTACCCTGAGCAAACAACATATGGCCAGTATCTAAAGTAAGTTTAACACTGTCATCAGTATTTTCTAACAATCTTATGGTATCTTCCTCAGTTTCTATAACAGTTCCCATGTGATGATGGTAAGCAAGAGGCATTCCTTCATCTTCTAAATATTTTCCCATTTCAGAAATTTTTGAATAGTATTTTTTAGCTTCATCAAGATCCATCTTTGGTCTTGTAGAAAGTTTTCTATTTGGATCTCCTTGAATTGAACCTGAAACTTCAGCAAAAACCATACAAGGTGAGTTGCAGTCTTTAAATAATTTTAGCTGATCTTGAATTAAATTTTTTTCCTCAATAACGTTATTTTTTCTTAAATTTGCTCCATACCAACCTGAGCAGAGGTTTAAATTGAACTCTTTTAATTTAGGAATTAACTCTTCAGATGTTTTAGGAAATTTTCCTCCAGACTCAATTCCAATAAAACCTGCCTGACTTGCTTCTGATAAGCATTGTTCTAAAGAAGTATCGCCCCCTAGTTCTGGCATGTCATCATTACTCCATGCAATCGGTGCTATTCCTAATTTTACTGACATAAATAAGTCTTATATATATAAGTTTTAAAAATGAAATCTAAAAAATTAAAACTAGGTATCATTGGAGGTGGACCTAATTCTTGGATTGGTCACGTACATAGAATTTCATCAAGGTTTGATGACAAATATGAAATTGTAGCAGGAGTTTTTTCAAGAAATTCAAAACAATCAACTTCGTTTGGAAAAAGCATCGGAGTTAGTGAGGATAGATGTTATTCAAATTATTTAACCATGGCTAACAAAGAAAGTCTTCGAAAAGATAAAATTGATGTTGTATCAATAATGACGCCACCAGGAAGTCATCAAATTATTGCTGAAAAATTTATCGATAAAAACATTCATATTATCTCTGATAAACCTTTTGCTGCTGATCTGAAACAAGCCAAAAGTTTATTTAATAAAATAAAAAAAAATAAAAAAATTAAATATGCTCTTACACATAATTATTCAGCTTACCCGATGGTTCGAGAGGCCAAAGTATTAATTGAAAAAGGAAAAATCGGAAAAGTTGAAGATATAAATTTTGAGTATGTTCAAGACTGGAGTGAAGGAAAAACTATAAATAAAAAAAACTCTAGAAAGATGTTTCGTTGGAAACTTGATAACAAAATTGTAGGCGTCTCAACAGTTCTAAACGAGCTTGGGTCTCATGCTTGTCATCTTGCCAGTTATATGTCTGGATTAAAAACAAAAAAAGTTTTTGCTGATATTACTCAAGTATCAAAAACAGTTAAAATGGATAACAACGCTAAAGTATTAATTGAATTTAATAATGGTGCAAAAGGAATGTTTTGGACAAGTTGTACTGCAAGAGGTGGAGTTTATGGTTTGAGAATAAGAATTTTTGGATCTAAAGGAAGTTTAGAGTGGGTACAAAATGATCCAACTTATTTAAAATTTAATCCATCAAAAGGAGCTGTTAGAATATTAGAAAGAGGATTTCATGACGCAAGTTTTTCCAAAAAATTTTCTAGAATTAAATTTGGTCATCCAGAGGGTTACTTGGATGCTTTTTCAAATATCTATAGAGAATTCGCTGAATCGTTAAAATCAAAAAAAAGAACTTTCTATCCTAATGAAGATGAGGGTTATGAAACTGCTAAATTTATTGATGCATGCAAAAGGTCTAGCAAATCAAAAAAATGGGTTAAACTATGATTAATGTTGCTTTAATTGGTCTTGGAAGAATTGGTCAAATGCATGCTGAAAATTTGTTTTATCATAAAAGTTTTAAATTAAAATATACTTTTGACATAAATACAAAACTCAATAAAAAATTATCAAAAAAATTTAATTCTCTTTCAATTAATAATCCTAAAATTGCTTTCAAAGATAAAGATATAGATCTAATATTTATTGCATCAAGTACACCAACACATATCAAATTAATTGAGGAAGCAGCCAAATATAAAAAAGTAATTTTTTGTGAAAAACCTTTAGATTTAAATATTGATAAAGTTAATAAGTGTCTAAAAAAAATTAAAAAACTAAATCCAAAAATTCAGTTGGGATTTAACAGAAGATATGACCCAGGTCATAGTTCTTTAAAAAAAGAACTTCAAAAAGGAAAAATAGGACAGCTAGAAAAAATTATAATTACTAGTAGAGATCCTGCCCCTCCTCCTTTAGATTATTTAAAAGTTTCTGGAGGTATATTTAAAGACATGATGATACATGACTTTGATTTAGTTAGATTTTATTTGGAAAAAGATGAAGTAGACTCAATTTTTTCAACAGGAAGTAATATTTCTGACAAAAAATTTAATAAAATAAAAGATTATGAGCTTGCCTCATGTATTTTAAGATCTAAAAAAGGTGTACAATGTATTATCACCAATTCGAGACATTGTAGTTTTGGTTATGATCAAAGAGTGGAATTGTTTGGATCTAAAGGCATGTTAATATCTGGAAATAAAAAAGAAAACGAGACAGAAACATTTACTAAAAACAATACTTCTCAAAAAAAACCTCTTCTTAATTTTTTTATTGATAGATATGTTGATGCTTACAGGCTTCAGCTTGATGAACTTGCAAGATACACATTAAAGAAAAATAAACCTATATCTAGTTTTGAGGATGGAAGAAGAGCTCTTATCTTAGCAAATGCTGCATCAAATTCTTTGAAACAAAGAAAACAAATTAAAATAAAATTTTAGATTCAACTAATAATAGAAAATCTAAAATAATTATAAACTGTGTATAAAAGTTATACATTTTAAAGTTGTCGTCTTTACAACTTGGTTTTTTTTATGTTAACGTTCGCGCATTAAAAGTTAACTTTTATTTAAACGAGAGGGAAAATAATGAAAACATTATACAAATCATTATTAGCATTTGTTGCTTGGGTTATGCTTTCAGTGTCTGCTTTAGCGGTAGACGTGATCGTTGTATCTCACGGACAAGCTAACGACCCGTTTTGGTCTGTTGCTAAGAATGGTGTAGATAAAGGATGTGCGGATATGGGAATATCTTGCAAGTACACTGCACCCGCTACTTTCGACATGGTTGAAATGGCTAAATTAATTGACAACGCAGTTTCACAAAAACCAAAAGGTATTGTGATTACTCTTCCAGATGCTGCTGCTTTAGGAAAATCTGTTAAAGCTGCTATCGCTGCTGGTATCCCAGTAATTTCAATGAACTCTGGTTCAGATGACTTTGCATCACTAGGTATCAGTGCTCACGTTGGACAAACTGAGTTTGAAGCTGGTGTAGGTGGCGGACAAAAAATGAAAGCTGCTGGTGGTAAAAAAGCACTATGTGTTAACCACGAAGTTGGAAACGTTGCGCTAGACAGAAGATGTGCTGGATTCAAAAAAGGTTTTGGTGGATCTGTTGACATCTTAGGAACTTCTAATGACCCAACAGAAATTCAAAAAGCTGTTGCTGCTAAATTAGGTGGTGGATATGATACTATCCTAACTTTAGGTGCTGGTCTTGCAGGTGAAGCTGCTCTTAAAGCTTTAGAAGCTGCAGGGAAAGTTGGTTCTGTTAAACTTGGTACATTTGATATGTCACCTGGAATGTTAAAAGCTGCTGCTGCAGGTAAAGTAGAGTTTTTAATTGACCAACAACAATACCTACAAGGTTACTTACCAATAGCTATATTTGGTCAGTATATGAGATATGGAACAATGCCAGCTGGTGTGGTTATGACTGGTCCTGGTTTTGTAACTCCTGACAATGCTGCTAAAGTAATTAAGTGGGCAGCTCAAGGTTACAGATAAAAATATACTTTAAAAGGCCTAGCTAACTTTTAGTTAGGCCTTTTTTCTAAACAAAATTCATAACAAAATGTCTGAAAAAGCAAAAAGCATTTCATCAAAAAAAACTTCTGGTCAAGACGAAAGACTAAAAGAGGTTTCTAAATTAAGATTACTTTTAAATAGACCTGAATTAGGAGCTGTTGGTGGCGCAATTTTAGTATTTATATTTTTTGGAATAGTAGCGGGTGACACTGGAATGTTTAGTGCTTATGGAACTCTTAACTTTTTAGATGTCTCTGCAAATTTAGGAATAATTGCAATTGCAGCAGCAATGCTAATGATTGGTGGAGAATTTGATTTATCAATTGGATCAATGATTGGTTTTGCAGGAATATGTATAGCAATTCCTGCTATTTATTGGGGTTGGCCTTTATGGATAAGTATAATTTTTGCTTTTGCAATGGCAGTATTAGTTGGTTATTTCAATGGTATCCTTGTTGTTAAAACAGGACTTCCATCTTTTATCGTAACTCTGGCGATGTTGTTTATTTTAAGAGGAGCAACATTAGCAATCACAAGATTAATTACGGGAAGAACTCAAGTTCCAGGTTTAAGAGTTTTAATTGAGAATGATCCAATCGCATGGATGTTTGCAACTGATACATTTAAATGGTTATTTACATGGTTGGGTTCAATGAATTTAATTGCATTAAGAACTGATGGAACTCCATTAGCTACTGGTATTCCTCCATCAGTAATATGGTTTATTGCAGCTACACTTTTTGCAACATGGATATTAATGAAGACTAGATATGGAAACTGGATTTTTGCATCAGGAGGAGACAAAAACGGTGCAACAAATGTTGGTGTGCCTGTTGGCAGAGTGAAAATAAGTTTATTTATTGGTACTGCAGTTGCAGCTACAATTTTTGCAACTATTCAAGTTTTAGACGCTGGTTCAGCAGACACTATGAGAGGAAATTTAAAAGAGTTAGAAGCAATTGCAGCAGCAGTTGTTGGCGGTTGTTTGCTAACCGGTGGGTACGGTTCTGCAATTGGTGCAGCTTTTGGAGCATTAATATTTGGAACTGTATCAATGGGAATATTTTATACAGACGTTGATACTGATTGGTTTAAAGTATTTTTGGGAGCAATGATGTTGATTGCTGTGGTCTTTAATAATTATATAAGAAAAAGAGTAACAGAGAGTAAATAATGTCAGAAAATTTAATAGAGTTTAACAACATTAGTAAATTTTTTGGAAAAGTAATTGCTCTTAAAGATGTCACTATGAAATTAAAAAAAGGTGAGATCATGTGTTTACTTGGTGACAATGGTGCTGGAAAATCTACATTGATTAAAACTTTAGCTGGTGTTCATAAACCAGATGAAGGTGAGATAGTAATCGAAGGTAAAAAGACTATTTTTGACTCACCAAAAGATGCTTTGGATATGGGTATTGGAACAGTTTACCAAGACTTAGCTTTAGTTCCATTAATGAGTGTTACAAGAAATTTTTTTATGGGAAGAGAACCATTAAAAGGACTACCTTTTTTAAAAACTTTTGATATTGAAAAAGCAAATCAAATTGCTGCTGAGAGAATGGGTCAAATTGGAATTGACGTAAGAGATCCTTCTCAAGCAGTTGGAACAATGTCTGGAGGTGAAAGACAATGTTTAGCAATATCAAGAGCTATATATTTTGGAGCAAAAGTTTTAGTTTTAGATGAACCAACTTCTGCATTAGGTGTTCATCAAGCATCAATGGTTTTAAAATATGTTGTAAAAGCAGCCTCACAAGGATTAGCTGTAATTTTAATTACACATAACGTTCATCATGCATATCCAGTTGGAAATAGTTTTACAGTTTTAAATAGAGGTAAAAGTTTAGGAACTTTTAATAAAAAAGATATTAGTCGTGAAGAGCTTTTAGGGATGATGGCTGGTGGTGAAGAGCTTGATAAGCTTGAAGTTGAACTTGAAGAAATGAATAGGATTAACAATTAATCTAAAGCTTCATATAGTGTAGGGAACATTTCTCCATCAACAGGATCTCCATTTTTATAACCTGCTTCTTGCATAGCTTTCCTGTAATTAAAACTTGTCCAGTCTCCATCATAACTGATTTTTGCATCCTCTTTGGAAACTCTTAAGGTATATCTACTTAAAGTTTTATCAGGAATGCTCTCATTCAAACTTCCATGAAGTGTTCTCATATCAAAAACTACTGCATCCCCTAATTCACAATCCCATTGTAAAAACTCATATTTATCTTTATTTCCTAAAATATCTGGAGGTAATTCATATTTTTTTCCATTAACTAAACATTCATTACCTTCAATTTTGTGCCCATCCTTAAACAAAACTCTCAAAAAAAATTTATTCCATAAATGTGAGCCTCTCACCCAAACAACTCCCTCATTTTTTTTTGTTGGTTGAAGTGGAAGCCACAAAACACACATTGTTCCATCCATATCGAAATAACTAATATCGTGATGAAAAGGCGTTGAAGATTTTGATCCTGCCTCTCTTAAAAACCAATTATCCATTACTAAATTAATTTTTTTTGCAGACATTAATTCTGCAGCTATCTGTGCATATGGAGATTTATAAACAAATTCTTTAAATTCGGGAATTAGATGCCAAGTCCAGTAATCCTCAAGGTAAGCTGGAACATTTTTTTTAGTTGTGTGAGATTTAAATCTAGGACTAGGGTTAGAAATATCTTTTTCTATACCTGTCTTAAGTTTATTAATCCAATTAATATCGAACTTTTTTTCTAGAAATACTGCGCCATCTTCTTTAAATTTTTTTATTTCATTTTCTGTAAGAATTTTGTTCATAATAATAAAAGTTAAGTTTTATAGTATTTTAATGCATTAAAGTGTCTAGTAATAGTTGAAATTATTATATTTAAAATCCACATAACTAATATTTGATTTTTTCATTAATTGTTTTTCTTCTATAATGTTACTTTATAAGAAGGAGGTAACTATGGCTAAATTTATAGTAATGGGCAATTATACAGCTCAAGCTTTTAAAGGATTTATAGGTAATCCAGACCAAGACAGAGCTGCAGCTGCTACTGCTTTATCAGAGGCAGTAGGAGGAAAAATGGAGTCTTTTATGATCACAAGAGGAGCTTATGATTTTGTTGGAGTTGTGAGTGGTGATATTGGATTTGAAGGCGCAGCAGCAGTTAAGCTAGCAGTTGAAGCTTCTGGAGCAATAACAAATTTTACCATATTAGAGGAAATGGATATGGGTAAAGCTGCAGGCATGGCATCAAAAGCTATGGCTAATTATAAACCAGCAGGTTAAAGCTAGATTTTAAGTTAATTCTATCATGATTAATTTTATTAATTATGATAGCTTTAACTTAAATGAAAATATTAAGAGATAGTTTTGGTAGGTCTTTTCCTTATATAAGACTTTCGATTACCGATGTATGTAATTTTAAGTGTGGGTATTGTTTACCTAATGGTTATCAAGTTGATAAGAGCGATAATAGAAAATTTCTTCACTTAGAGGAAATCAGACGTCTAGCAAAAGTTTTTTCAAAATTGGGTGTATGCAAAATTAGACTTACTGGAGGTGAACCAACAGTAAGAAAAGATTTTTTTGATATAATCAAGATCTTAAAAAATGAAGCTGGAATAAAAAAAAGTTGTAATTACCACAAACGGTTATCATTTAGATGAAAAAGCAAAAATGTTAGTAGATAGTGGCTTAAACGGCATTAATATTAGCATTGATAGTCTAGATAGAAATACATTCAAAAATGTTACAGGTCATGATCGATTACCAGAGATTTTAAAAGGAATTAATATCTTACAAGATTTAAATTTTGAAAATATTAAGATTAATGCAGTTCTTTTAAATGGAATAAATGCATCAGACAAAGATTTTGAGTCTTGGGGAGAGTTTATAAAAAAGAACAAAGTGGATTTTCGATATATAGAACTAATGCAAACAGGTGATAACCTAGATTATTTTAAAAAATATCATGTATCTTCAAAAATTTTCAAAGAATACTTAAATAAAAATAATTGGATTTATCAAACCTTAGGTAAAGATGCAGGGCCTGCGCTAAATTATATCAATCCAGAATACAAAGGGAAATTTGGAATTATAGCGCCCTACTCTAAAGATTTTTGTAGAAGCTGTAATAGATTAAGAATTACATCAAGAGGAGATCTTAGATTATGCCTATTTGGAAATACTGGAATAAGTATAAGACATTTATTACAAAAAGATGATCAAATTAAAGAATTACAAGATCTTATAATGGGTCAAATGAAATTTAAAAAAGAATCTCACCATTTGGAACTAGGCGAAACTGGTTTAACTAAAAATTTATCTACCACGGGTGGCTAATGTCAAAATTAAAAATTATCAATCAAGAAGAACTTAAAGATTGGGCGAAAGAAATATTTCAAAAAAACTCTTTCAATATGGTTGATGTTTCTTCAAAAAAAGAAACTTTTAGAAGAGCACTTGCGTCAGGTAAAATTTATGTTGGAAAAGAGGTTTTTGATCTAATTAAGAATAAGAAGATGCCTAAAGGAGATCCCATTACTTTAGCTGAGGTATCAGCTGTGTTGGGTGTAAAAAAAACAAGTGAACTTATTCCTCTATGTCACCCACTTCCAATTGACCATACGGCTACTAAAATAATTATGAATGAATTAGACAGTTCATTAGAAGTTTTTTGTGTAGTTTCTGCAGTAGCAAAAACAGGTGTTGAAATGGAAGCTATAATGGGTGTTAACTCTGCCTTAATCACAATTTATGATTTAAGCAAAATAGTAAATCCACATCTTAAAATTGATAACGTAAAATTATTAATTAAAGAAGGTGGAAAAAGTGGATTGTGGAAAAACCCTGATGGGCTTCCAGATTTTTTAAAAAATATTTTTTAATGAAAATATCAGTTGAACTATTTGGCGCAGCTAGAGAATTTAGTACCAAATCCCATTTAGACTTTGAATTAATTGAAAATTCCTCAATAAAAGATCTTAGGAACCAAATGATAGAGTTTATTGATATAAAATTTAAAGGAAATGAAACTTTTAAAAAAATTATTAAATCATCAGCTTTTTGTTCGTCTGATGATAAAATTGTCTCAGACAATTATAAAATAGTTAAAAAACAAAACTTTAGCATTATACCTCCTATAGGAGGCGGTTAATGCTACATACTAAAATTATTGATGCTTCAAAAAATGAGAAGATAGAAATTTCAAAAGCAGAAAAATTTTTAAATCAATCGAAATTTGGCGCTGTAATATATTTTGTTGGGACTGTAAGAGATTTAAATGAAAATAAAACAGTTACTGGTATTACCTATGATGCCAAAGAAAGTATGGTTATAAAAAGTTTTGAAGAAATTTATAAAGAAGCCGATAATAAGCTAGATATTAAAGAAAAAGCAGTATTTATTGAGCATGTTAAAGGATATGTGGGTTTAAAAGAAAAAAGCATCATTATTGGTGTAGCTTGCAAACATAGAGATCAAGCTTTTGTATTGTCTAGATATATAATTGAAGAAATTAAAAAAAGATCTCCTATTTGGAAAAAAGAGCATTATGAAAATGAGGACAGTGAGTGGTTAAAAGGAATATCTCTAAATAATTAAAATGATAAAATTTAAAAATTCAGAAATTACACCAGAGAACATTTATAAAAAAAGAAGATCTTTCATTAAATCTATAGGTCTTAGTGCAAGCACATTAGCAATGTCCGCTATACCCTTTGTAAATAAATCTTTAGCAAGTGAGAGAGATAAATTAACAAGTTATAAAGACATAACGACTTATAATAATTATTATGAGTTTGGAACATCAAAGAGTGATCCTCATAGAAATTCTCAAATATTTAAAACAACTCCTTGGGATATAACTATTGAGGGTGAAGTTGAAAAACCAATAAAATTATCTATGGAAGAAATCTCAGAAATGTTTATTTCTGAGGAAAGAATATATCGATTAAGATGTGTTGAGGGTTGGTCTATGGTTATTCCATGGATGGGTTTTTCTTTAAGTAAATTACTATCAAAAGTAAATCCAACTAATAAAGCAAAATTTGTTGAATTTGAAAGTGTGTATGACCCTGCACAAATGAAAGGTCAAAGATACCCTGTTTTAAACTGGCCTTACAATGAAGGTTTAAGAATTGATGAAGCCATGCATCCTTTGACAACAGTAGTGACAGGTTTATATGGCAAGAAACTACCTAATCAAAACGGAGCACCACTAAGAATTTTTATTCCTTGGAAGTATGGTTTTAAAAGTGCAAAAGCTATTGTTAAAATTAAATTTGTCGAAAACATGCCTACCTCATCATGGATGTGGGCTTCACCTAGAGAATATGGATTTTACTCAAATGTTAATCCCAATGTTGATCACCCAAGATGGTCTCAAGCAACTGAAAGAATAATAGGCGAAGGTGTTTGGGCACCTAGAGTAAAGACCTTAATGTTTAATGGTTATGGAGATGAAGTTGCAAGTCTTTATAGCGGTATGGATCTAAAAAAAAATTACTAAATTAAATTGAGAAGATATTATAAAACTCTAGTTTTTTTTCTCTCTCTTTGGCCACTTTATGTAATTTCTTATCAAATAATTTTTAATCAACTAGGTCCAGAGCCTGTTGATAGAATCATAAATCACTTTGGAGAATGGACTTTGATTTTTATTCTTTTAACTCTTTCAATGACACCGCTTAAGAAAATCACAAAGTCAGTAGAGTGGATCAAGTTTAGAAGAATGCTTGGTTTGTTCACGTTTTTTTATGCATCTATTCATATGTTAAGTTATGTTGGTCTTGATTACAGATTTGATTTTGAGCCACTGATAAATGATGTCTTAAAAAAGAAGTTTATCTTTATAGGATTTTCAGCTTGGCTGTTGTTAATTCCACTTGCTGTAACGTCATCTGAGAAAATGGTTAGACTGTTAAAACAAAATTGGAAAAAAATTCATAGATTAATTTATATAATTGGGGTTTTTGGCGTACTTCATTATATTTGGCTATCAAAAACAATATTTTTCAAACCACTTATATTTTTAATTATTTTAGTAATTCTTTTACTTTTTAGAATTAAAATTACAAGATCAGCTTCTAAAATCTGAAGCTTTATCAAAATCTTTAAAAGATTTGATACTCTTAGTTTTAATAAAATTTGTTCTAT
>CACGMR010000014.1 GCA_902574215.1 uncultured Pelagibacteraceae bacterium | reverse complement strand
GATCAGAACCTCCGATTTGTAATACACAATTTTCTTTCTTATTTAATTCAAGAAAATCATATGCTTGTAAAATCATGTAGTTAAACTCCATGTAGCTTAGAGATTGTTCTCTATCCAATCTGAGTTTTACACTATCAAATGTTAGCATTCTATTTATCGTGAAGTGTTTTCCGATATCTCTCAAAAATGAAATATAATTTAAATCTTTAAGCCAAGTATAATTGTTTACAAATATTGGCTTTGTATTCGTATCATCATTATCTAAAAATTTTTTTAAAATATTTTTGATATTTTTAATATTTTTTTCTATTTCTTCTTCACTTAATATTTTTCTAGTTTTGTCTTTACCAGATGGATCCCCAATTCTCGTAGTTCCTCCACCAAGTAAAACTATTGGTCGATGCCCATTTTTTTGAAGTAGTCGTAAACACATTATTTGTAGTAAGCTACCCACATGTAAGCTTTCAGCCGTACAGTCAAAACCTATGTAACCTTTAATATTTTCTTGATCTAATTGTTTAGATAATTCATCTTCATTTGTGCATTGATAGAAAAAACCTCTATCTTTAAATTCTTTTAAAAATTTATTCATAAGTTTATAGTTACAATATACAAATTTTTTTTAAAAAACATATCAATGAAAAAAAGATTATATACTGCAATTGGATTAATGAGCGGAACATCTATGGATGGTATTGATTTATCTATAATAAGTTCTGATGGATACCATGAATTTTCAAACATTTTAGATAATTATTATGAGTACGATAAAAACCTTCAGGATCAGTTAGTTCGATTAAGAGATTTAATCCTAACAAAGAATGATATTTTACAATATTCTGAAAAATTAAGAGAATTAGAGCGTAATTTAACTCTTTTTCATGCTTATGCAGTTAACCAATCATTAAAAAAATATAGAGATCCAATTGATCTGATAGGTTTTCATGGTCAAACAATCTTTCATAACCCACATGAGAAAATTACAAATCAATTAGGAGATGGAAAATTGTTATCCCAAAAAGTCAAAAAAAAAGTTATATATGATTTTAGACAAGAAGATATTCAAAATAATGGTCAAGGTGCACCTTTAACACCAATTTTTCATCATATTTTATCGAAAAAAATCAATCAAAATTTTAATATTAAATTTCCAATAGGTTTCTTAAATATTGGCGGCATCGCAAATGTCACAAAAGTTGTTAATGATTCAGATAATTTTCAAAAAAACCTTTCTGCTTTTGATATAGGTCCTGGTAATTGTTTAATTGATGAATGGGTAAGAAAAAATTCAAATAAAAAATTTGATAAAAATGGTGAACTAGCTAGAGCAGGTAAAGTCGATAAATTAATTCTAAATCAGGCAATAGATAATTTCAAAATAAATTCTTACTCTCACTCATTGGATATTAAAAATTTCGATGTATCATTTGCAAGAGGTTTATCTTTAGAAGATGGTTGTGCGACAATAACAGATTTTACAGCATATCTGATTGCCGAAGGGTTAAAATTTATTAGCCAAAAAAATAGTATTACATTTTTACTCTGTGGAGGAGGCAGAAAAAATTTAAATTTAATAGAATGTATTAAACATTATTTATTTAATGAAAATAATATTATTTTGGAAATTATAGATAATTACAATTTTAAAGGTGATTATATCGAGTCTCAGGCATTTGCATTTTTAGCTATAAGATCATTTTTAAATTTACCAATTTCTTTTAGTACAACAACTGGATGTAAAGAATTTACAGTTGGTGGAAAATTGGTAGAAAATTTTTAATATAGTGCTGTTTCTTTTTTTATATATTTATCAAGATTTTTTATTAAAACATCACTTGTTTTTGAAAAAAAGTGATTGGCTTCAGATATTGCATTAAATTCTACTTTAATACCTTTTTGTAAACTTAATCTTTTGTCTAGCTCAGTAATATATTCCGCTGGTACCAATTCATCTTTTTTACCATAAGCCACTAAACCTGAAGTTGGACACGGAGATAAAAAAGAAAAATCATAAACATTTGGTTGAGGTGAAATTGCTATAAATCTGTTTATTTCTGGTCTTCTCATTAATAGTTGCATTGCAATCAAAGATCCAAATGAAAATCCTGAAACCCAACATTGTGAATTATCAAAATTTTCTCTTTCCAACCAATCTAATGCTGCTGCAGCATCAGCAAGTTCACCTTGACCATTATCAAATTCTCCATCACTTTTACCAACACCTCTAAAATTTACTCTACAAACTGAAAAATCGTTATCCATAAAAGTATGAAAAGTATCTACTACAACTTTATTATTCATCGTTCCTCCATATTGTGGATGTGGTTGTAATACTAATGCAATTGGAGATGTATTTTTTTTACTTTTATAATATTTTGCCTCTAGTCTTCCTGCAGGCCCAGGTATAAATATTTCTAAAATTTTATTATCCATAAATGATATTGATTATTATTATCAAAAAAAATGTACGTTTATCACAAGTCAGCGACAATATGTGAGTTTTTTTTTAAACTCTAAACTTGACCATTTTAGTCAGGTATGTATAAAAACCCAGTAATTTAGGGTAATATATGAAACTTACATCAAAAGGCAGATATGCCGTAATGGCATTAGTTGATTTAGCTAGGTTTGACAACATCAATCCAGTATCACTAAGAGACATATCATTAAGACAAGGTATATCTTTAGATTACCTAGAACAGATTTTTTCTAAATTAAAAAAAAATGAAATTGTTAAAAGTATTAGAGGAACTCAGGGAGGATATGTTCTTAATAAAAACCCAAACGATATTAAATTAACAAATATTTTCCATGCTGTAGATGAGAAAGTAAAAACTGTTCAATGTAAAAAAGAATCTAAAAAAGGATGTAACGGTAAAGCCACAAAATGTATAACTCACAATCTTTGGGATGAATTGGAGATTCACATAAATACATTTTTTGAAAATAAAAGCCTGAAAGATTTATTAAACAACAACAAAGAAACAAGAGTTTAGAATGGACAACAGACAAAAAGAAATAAATAATTTAAAAGACTATAAATATGGTTTTTCAACGGACATAGAAAATATTCAAGCCCCAAAAGGTTTGAATGAAGATGTTATTAAATTTATTTCAAATATAAAAAAAGAACCTGAATGGATGCTTGAATTCAGACTAAAAGCTTTTGAAAGATTTAAAGTATTAAAAGAACCAGATTGGCAAAAACCTAAATTTCCAAAAATAGATTATCAAGATTTATATTATTACTCTGCACCTAAAAGTATGAAAGATAAGCCAAAGAGCTTAGATGAACTGGATCCTAAACTTTTAGAAACTTATAAGAAACTTGGAATTCCTTTGCAAGAGCAAGCGAGATTAAATGGAATAGCTGTTGATGCTGTATTTGATTCAGTTTCTGTAGCTACTACATTTAAAGATGAATTAACTAAACAAGGAATTATATTTTGCCCTATATCAGAGGCAATTCAAAATCACCCTGAGTTGGTTAAAAAATATCTAGGATCTGTAATTCCAACAAGTGATCATTTTTTTGCAACATTAAATTCAGCAGTATTCACAGATGGTTCATTTGTATACATTCCAGAAGGTGTTAGATGTCCAATGGAGCTATCAACTTATTTTAGAATTAATGCATCAAATACAGGTCAATTTGAAAGAACGTTAATTATTGCAGACAAAGGAAGTTATGTAAGTTATCTAGAAGGATGTACGGCTCCAATGAGAGATGAAAATCAATTACATGCTGCTAATGTAGAATTAATTGCACTTGATGATGCGGAAATAAAATATTCAACTGTTCAAAATTGGTATCCAGGTGATCAAGATGGCAAAGGTGGAATTTATAATTTTGTAACAAAAAGAGGTTTATGCAAGGGAAAAAATTCAAAAATTTCATGGACACAAGTTGAAACAGGTTCTGCAATTACCTGGAAGTATCCTAGTTGTATTCTTAAAGGAGATAACTCTGTTGGTGAGTTCTATTCAATAGCTATTACTAACAATCATCAAAAAGCAGATACAGGTACCAAAATGATCCATCTAGGTAAAAATACTAAAAGTAAAATAATTTCTAAAGGAATATCAGCAGGTAGTTCGGATATGACATATAGAGGTTTAGTTGATATTTCATCAAAAGCTAAAAATTCAACTAATTATACTCAGTGCGACTCTTTATTAATGGGTAACAAATGTGGAGCTCACACTGTTCCTTATATAAAAAATAAAAATTCTGAGTCCAATATTGCTCATGAGGCAACCACATCCAAGATTAGTGAAGAGCAGCTACATTATTGTCAACAAAGAGGATTAAATCCAGAGGAAGCTGTTGGCTTAATTGTTAATGGTTTTTGCAAGGAAGTATTGCAACAATTGCCAATGGAATTCGCTGTAGAAGCTCAAAAACTTGTAGGTATCAGTCTGGAAGGAAGTGTTGGTTAATATGCTTAAAATAAATAATTTAAATGCAACCATTGATAATAAGTCAATTTTAAATGGGCTGTCCTTAAATATAAATCCTGGTGAGGTTCATGCAATTATGGGTCCTAATGGATCTGGAAAAAGTACTTTGTCCAACATTTTATCAGGAAAAAAAGGCTATGAAGTTTCAGGAGAAGTTCTTTTTGAAGAAAAAGATTTATTTGAGCTTGAAACAGAGGAAAGAGCACACAAGGGTATATTTTTAGCTTTCCAATATCCTTTAGAAATTCCAGGTGTAAATACTAATATATTTTTAAAAACTTCTTTAAATGCTGTAAGAAAAGCGAGAGGCGATAAAGAGTTGGATGCTATTGAATTTCTAAAACTAGTTAAAGAAAAATCTAAAGAATTAAAATTTGATGAAGAAAAACTAAACAGACAACTAAATGTTGGTTTTTCTGGGGGAGAAAAAAAGAAAAACGAAATTTTACAAATGTCGTTGTTAGCTCCAAAACTTTCAATTTTAGATGAAACAGATTCGGGTTTAGATATTGATGCTTTAAAGATTGTTGCAGATGGAGTTAACACATTAAGAGATAAAAATAATTCATTTTTAATTATTACACACTACCAAAGATTACTTGATTATATAAAACCTGACTTTGTTCATGTTTTGATGAATGGAAAAATTGTAAAATCTGGTGGTCCAGATTTAGCTTTAGAATTAGAAAAAAAAGGATACGAAAATTTTAATTAAATGAAAGAACAATTACAAAAAGATTTTTATAATAGTATAAAAAATTTAAGTTTATCTCAAAAAGATATTGAGATAAAAAAATTTTGTTTAGATAATTTTATAGACAAAGGTTTTCCAAATAAAAAAGAAGAAGATTGGAAATTTTCAGATCTTAATCAAATAATAAAAAATAATATTGGAGAACTTAGTTTTTATAATGATCAAGCTTCTACTAACAAAGTTGATACCTCTGTATTTGTAGATGGATTAGAGCACAATAAAATAGTTTTTATAAATGGTAGAATTGAAAAAATTGATTTTGAATATGAAAAAAAAGATCAAATAGAAATAATTGATCAATCAGAAACTATAAATGAATTTGAAAATAGCAATTCATTATCTGACTTAAATAATGCCTTTACTAATAAATGTTTTAAAATATTGGTAAAAAAAGGTTATAAGTTAGCAAAACCTCTAATTATCTATCATACAACAAATTCAAAAATTTGGTCTAAAAACATTAATTTACGACTTAATTTTGAACTAGATAAAGATAGCTCGTTAAGATTAATTGATTTGTTTAATGATACATCTGAAAAGAATTTTTTAAATATATTTTATAACTTTGAATTAAAAGAAAATGCTGTTTTAAAAAACTATAAAGTAGATAAATTTGAGAATAAAAATATTAAGTATTCTTTTAATAATATTGATCAAGACAAGAACAGTATTTCTGAAACATTTATTTTATCTTCTGGATCAAATTTTTCTAAAAATGAGATAAACTGTAATTTAAACGGAATTTATGCATCAGCTTTTGTTAATGGTGTTTTTTCATTGTATAATAATAAACATCACGAAATTAGATCAATAATAAATCACTTAACTGAAAATACAAAAAGTTATCAATTAATTAAAAGTGTTTTAGAACAAAGCTCTAAAGCAGTGTATCAAGGCAAAATATTTGTAAATTCAGATGCTCAGAAAACTGATGGATACCAATTGAGCAAAGCAATATTGTTAAATAAAGAATCGGAGTTTAATGCCAAGCCAGAACTAGAAATTTATGCTGATGACGTTAAGTGTTCGCATGGTTCAGCATCAGGCAGTTTAAATGAAGACTCTATATTTTATTTAATGTCTAGAGGTTTAAGTTATCAGCAGTCAAGAGAGCTATTGATTAATGGTTTTCTGCTTGACGTTGTAGAAAAAATTACTGACTCAGAAATAAAAAACTTAATAAAAAATATGCTTGGAATTAAAGAATGAATATTGATCAGATAAAAAAAGAATTTCCAATTTTTGATGAAAAAATTCAAAATAATGATCTAGTTTATTTAGATAGTGCAAATTCATCACAAAAACCAAAAATAGTTGTGGATAGAATTAATGAATTTTATACCAAACAATTTTCTAACGTAGGAAGAAGTGTTCATTATCTTGCTGTAGCAGCAACAAATTTATACGAAAACACAAGATCATCAGTTCAAAAATATATCAACGCTAAAGATAAAAATGAAATTGTTTTTACAAAAGGTGCTACAGAAGCATTAAATTTAGTTGCTAATACATTAGGCCAAAGTTACCTACAGGAAGGTGATGAAGTATTAATTACGGAACTTGAGCATCATTCAAATTATGTGCCATGGCATTTCTTAAGAAAATCAAAAAATATAAAAATTAATTTTGCTGAAATAAATGAAGAAGGTGAAATTACACTTGAAGAAATAGAAAAGAAAATAACACCAAAAACAAAATTAATTTCTATTACTCATCTGTCGAATGTAACAGGTGCAATTTTACCCGTAAAAGAAATTACCCAGCTTGCACATTCAAAAGGAATAATTGTTGTAGTCGATGGATGTCAGGGAGCGCCACATTTAAAATTAGATATGCAAGATTTAGAATGTGATTTCTATGCAATTTCATGTCACAAAATGTATGGACCTACAGGTTTGGGAGTTCTTTACGGTAAGAAAAAATGGTTAGAAGAATTACCTCCATACCAAGGTGGTGGAGGAATGATAAATGAAGTCAAAAAAGATAGGATTTCCTATGGTGAACTACCTAATAAATATGAGGCTGGTACTATGGCTACTGCACAAGTAATTGCTTTTGACCAATCAATAAAATTTTTAGAAAGCATTGGCATAGAAAATGTTATGAAACATGAAGCTGATTTAGTTGAATATGGGCAAGAACTATTACAAAAAAATAACTCAGTTAAACTTATCGGAAATCCAAAAAATAAAGGAGGGGTTTTATCATTCACTATAGAAGGAGTTCACCCTCATGATATAGCAACTATCTTGGATGAAGACGGGGTTGCAATAAGAGCAGGACATCATTGTTGTCAAATTCTACATGACAAATTAAATATTCCAGCTAGCGCTAGAGCATCGGTTGGTGTTTATAATACAAAAGAGGATTTAGATCAGTTGAATGACTCAATTAACAACTGTAAAAAAATATTTAATTTATAATGAATTTAAAAGAACTTTATCAAGAAATTATATTAGAACACGGTAAGAATCCTAGAAATCTTAGAAAGACAGAAGGTTTTAATAAAGACGCTAAAGGTAATAATCCACTTTGTGGTGATAATGTTCATGTTTATTTAAAACTAAATGGACAAAAAATTGTAGAAGATGCATCATTCGAAGGGAGTGGTTGTGCGATTTCAATGGCTTCTGCTTCTATAATGACAGATTTAATTAAAGGAAAAAATGAGCATGAGGCTAAAGAGATAGTTGAGGATTTTTTAGGAATGATTAAGGAAAATCCTGAATTAAAATCTAAGTATTTAAGTGAAGATGAAAAAACTAAACTAATGTGTTTATCTGGTGTTAAGCAATATCCAATGAGAGTTAAGTGTGCAACTTTATCTTGGCATACAATGGTTTCTGCTTTTGATGAAAAAACAGAGGAAGTAAAAACGGAAAATTAAATTATGTCAAAAAAAGAACAGATAATTGAAGAAATAAGAAAAATTTATGACCCTGAGTTACCTGTAAATATCTACGAATTAGGTTTGATTTATGATATTAGGGTTGAGGACGATAAGTTTGCTAAAATTAAAATGACTTTGACTACACCAAATTGCCCAGTAGCTGAAAGTTTACCTAAAGAAGTAAAAGATGGTGCAATGCAAGTTGAAGGTATAGAGGATGTTGATCTTGAGTTAGTTTGGGATCCACCGTGGAATAAAGATATGATGTCAGATGCAGCAAAATTGGAATTGAATTTATAATGAACCCTATAATTAAATTAAGTGATAACGCAGCATTACGAATAAAAGAGATAATGTCTAATGCTGAAAAAGATTCTATCGGAGTTAGAGTATCAGTGAAATCTGGTGGTTGCGCAGGGATGTCATACGTGATGGAGTACACAAAAGAGTTAAATCCTAATGATGAAGTTATAGAAGATAAGGGCGTAAAAGTATTTGTTGATTCAGCCGCTATTATGTATCTGCTTGGCACTGAAATGGATTATAAAAAGGAGGAATTGTCCTCATCATTTGTGTTCAATAATCCTAATGAAACTGAGCGTTGCGGCTGCGGAGAGTCTTTCAAAATATCATAAGTTGTATTATCCCATTTATAGCATATCTGTATTGCATTATATGCATATCTAGTATATAGATTCTTTATGAACAAATTTGAGTTTAAAAATCTTGTTAAAAACTTGAAAGACTCTTTAAAAGAAAAAAAATTCTTTAAAGAACTACGTAAAGAAGTTGAAACCGGTGCGAACGGCACACAAGATTACGTAGTTAAAAAAGGTGTTAACAAAGATACAATTGCAACAACCAGACAGTAATTAAATTTATTAGCTACTGTAATACATCTCAAACTCTACAGGATGAGGTGCATGTTCAAATTTGTGAATTTCTTCAAACTTAAGAGCAATATAAGCATCAATCTGATCGTCAGTAAAGACACCGCCTTGAGTTAAAAACTCTCTGTCTTTATCTAAACTTTCCATTGCTTCTCTTAAAGAACCACAAACTGTTGGGATAGCTTTAACTTCTTCAGGTGGCAATTCATATAAATCTTTATCAAAAGATTCACCAGGATGAATTTTATTTTTAATTCCATCAATTCCAGCCATCAACATAGCTGCAAAAGTTAAATATGGGTTTCCTGCAGCATCTGGGAATCTAATCTCACATCTTGCACCTTTTTTGCTTAATGTTATTGGTATTCTACAAGAAGCAGATCTATTTCTTGCTGAATATGCAAGAAGAACTGGAGCTTCAAAACCTGGAATTAATCTTTTGTAACTGTTTGTTGTAGAGTTAGCAAAAGCATTAATTGCTTTAGCGTGTTTTAGAATTCCACCAATATAATGTAATGCGGTTTCACTTAATCCAGAATACGCATCACCTGAAAACACCGGAGTATCACCTTTCCAAATGGATTGATGGATGTGCATACCTGAACCATTGTCACCAGCAACTGGCTTTGGCATAAAAGTTGCAGTTTTTCCAAATGAATGTGTAACCATTTGAACAACATATTTATATAATTGCACGTTATCAGCTTGGTTTACTAAAGTTCCAAAATACATTCCAAGCTCGTGCTGACTAGGAGCAACTTCATGGTGATGTTTTTCAACTTTAATACCAACTTCTTTCAAATTTTTAAGATACTCACCACGCATGTCTTGTTCACTATCAACTGGTGGTACTGGGAAATATCCTCCTTTAATTTGAGGTCTATGACCCATATTTCCATTTTCATATTCTTTACCTGAATTGTAAGGACCTTCTTTACTATCTAATTTAAATCCACACTCATTCATATCGTTTTTGATTCTTACATCGTCAAAAACAAAAAATTCTGGCTCAGGTCCAAAAAAAGCTTTATCACCTATACCTGAAGCTTTTAAATATTCTTCAGCTTTTTTAGCAACACCTCTTGGATCTCTTTCATAAGGATCTTTTTTAATTGCATCTAGAATGTCACAAAACAAAACCACAGTATTATGAGACGTAAAAGGATCCATGAACATTCTTGCAGTATCAGGTTTTAAAATCATGTCAGACTCATTAATTGCTTTCCAACCAGCAATAGACGAACCGTCAAAAAAGACACCTTCATTCAACATATCTTCATCAACTATTGAAGCATCCATTGTTAAGTGTTGAAGTTTTCCTCTTGGATCAGTGAATCTTAGATCCACAAATTCTGCTTCTTTTTCTTTGATAAATTTTAATACGTTTGCTGCACTCATTTTGTCTCCTATGTAATTTTGTTCGGCCTAATTAGCAAAAAAATACTTAAAAATATTGCTTATTTAATAAATAACACCTATGCAATTTTCACATAAGTAGTGTAATTAGTCACTAAAATAATAAATATATTAAACCTGTGAAATCAATATTAAATAAAGAGCCAGTTTTAAGAGCAGAAAAATCGCTAAAACAATTTAATCCAGATATTAAAGTGATTGTTTTAGAGCAAACTGCTAGAACAGCTAACGATGCAGCTACAGCTTTAGGTTGCAAAGTAGGAGCAATTGTTAAAAGCTTACTTTTTAAAGCAGGGGATAGTTATGTTTTATGTTTAGTTTCTGGAGATAAAAGGTGTTCATTAAATAAATTAAAAAAAATTTTAGATCAAAAAGATGTTTCAATGGCGAACCCTGAAGATGTTAAAAAAATTACTGGGTATACAATTGGTGGAGTATCTCCAACAGGACATTTAACAAAAATAAAAATTTTTATTGATGAAACTTTAAATAGATTTTCCTCAATTTTTGCAGCCGCAGGTCATCCTAATGCAGTATTCGAAATAAACTTTGAAAATTTAATTGCCTTAACCTCTGGTGAGATAAACGAAATAACAGAATGAGAAAACCACAATTAGTTGATTATTTATTGTTGACATTGTTGTCATTAATATGGGCATCTGCTTTTTTTAATATAAAGATTGCCACATACTCATTTGGACCTATTACAATAGGTTTTTTAAGATCTTTTTTAGGAGCTATACCAGTTTTAATTTTATGTTTTTATAAAAATATAAAAATTGAAGCATTCTCAAAAGACTGGAAGTGGTTTGCAATCATTGGATTAGTAAATTTAGTTATTCCATTTATACTAATATCTTATGGAGTGAATTTTGTTCAAAGTAACTTGGCAGCTATCTTGATGTCCACAACACCATTAAGCTCAACAGTTCTAGCTCACTTTTTTTTAAAAGGAGAAAAATTTAACTTATTAAAAACAATTGGATTATTAATAGGATTTTCAGGAATAGTATTTTTGTTTTCAGATAACTTTTTAATTAATGAAAATAACTTTATTGCTGCACTTTTGATTCTTCTTGGATCTACCTGTTATGTAATCGGAGGAGTTATAACCTTAAAAATAAGCAATAAAGAAAATGAAAATGTTACGGGTTCAATTTTAATTTGGTCTACAATTATACTTCTTCCATTCACTTTAATTTTTGAAAAACCTTGGATGTTAAATCCTTCAACAGACTCTATTATATCCGTAATATATTTAGGAATTTTTCCTACTGGGATAGCATGGTTATTGAGATTCAGAATTTTAAAAACAAATGGCCTCATATTTCATTCACAGGTTTCTTATATCATTCCAATATTTGGAATTATTTTAGGATACATATTTCTTAATGAAATAATTACCTCAAAAATTATTGTTGCATTAATTGCTGTATTTATTGGAATATATTTAGCAAGAAAAGCAGATTATAAAAACGTTACTTAAGCTTTGCCATTGCTTTTATGTGAGCAGGACCAGTTTCACAACAACCTCCAATAATTGTTGCTCCATTTTTTTTAAATTTTTTTGCAATTTCATGAAATTTATCTGGTGTAAGATCATGTCTTTTTCCTAAAAACTCATTTGGATTTCCCTTAGTTTTTAAATAATTAGCTGTGTATCCGTTTTTTGGTTTAGTTGTCATAAATCCATTTAATTTAAATCCAAATGGTACGTTTAATTTTTTGATTTCTTCAAGATTGTGCTCATAATTTTCAGGTGAAACACAAGACAACATAACGCCTAAAAGATTTCCATCAATAATACTTTTAATATCTGAAATTTTTTCACCACTAGGTAACTTTGTACCTTCTGAAATATGAATTCCTATTAAATAAGGTTTTTTGAATTCTTTAATTGCCTCAATACCACATTTAAACTCTCTAATGCTGCTCCAAACATCAAAGTAATAAAAATCTACATATTCATTTAATAATCTAGCCTGCTCATAAAAGTCTTTAGTGATTTCAACCTCACTTCTTATATCCTCTTCATAAGTTAAACGTTGAGGTGGCAAACCTCCAGCAATCATTATATTAGGATATTCATTTTTCACTTTTAAGGCAATTTCTCCTGCTTTTTTATTAAGATATTCGAATTTATCTTCAATGTTGTTTTCACTTAGTCTTTTTCTTCTTGTGGTAAAAGTTGTTGTAACAATTACTTCTGCCCCAGCTTTTACAAAATCTTTGTGAGTACTCTCTACCAATTCATGATATTCAGAATTTAGTATCGCATTAGCACTCCATAAAGTTCCATTTGGCTTCATGCCTCGAGCCAAAAGCTCTTGACCCATTCCACCATCCAATATTCTCGTCTCTTTAAAAAAATTAATATCCATTGTTTCCTCACTTTTTTAGTGCTTTAGCTTTATGCTAGGTGCACAATACAGTTCAACTACCTTGCTTATTTGATTATTTCGGGATTTCCATTTTAGCAGTTTATGCCCGCAATAGGATCAAATCGGCAATTACCTTTTAATTTATAAATGAATGTTTGTAAACTATTTATCTAAAATAATTTTAGCATTAAAAGAAAAAGATCTTCTTTCAGCATTAATATTAAATGGATATGCAGTATGCATCAAATAGTTTGGAAAAATTATCAAGTCTCTTTCTTTAGGCACAATATTAAAAATACTTCTGCTTAAAAAACCCCTTTGTCCGTTTATAAAATCAATTGTGCCATTAGTCTTATCTTTTTTATTTTTTAAAAGTTTATTTTTAGTCATATTTTTTGGGACTTTTAAATAACCCACACCAGATATATCTCCATCATGATAATGAATAGGGTTATATTCATCTTTAAATTGACTAACTACCCATAAATTTAATATTTTTATATTTTTAACTTTTTTAATTTTTTCATTTTTAAGAAAATCTTTGATATTTTTTTTTATTTCTCTCTCTAAATTCTTTTTTATAAAATTATTTGAAATTTTAGTTTCTTTTTTAATTTGACTGGCTAATTTAGAACTATAATCATTATTTTTTGTTAAAACTTTATTATCAATCTCTTTGTTCAAGATATTTAAAAATTTCTTTGAAATTTTTGTCTTTCCAATTGATGGACCAAAAGGCTTAATATTTTTCATAATGCTTTAAATATATTAAAAGCATATTTATTCAAGATTAAGCAATAAGTTTAATCCCCATTCTTATTGCGACAAAAATTACAAGAAAAGAAGTTAGTTGAGCTAAAATTTTATTCGATAAAAATTTAATGTTTAATAGGCTACCAATTTGTCCTCCAATAAGTACCGATAAAAATAATGGCCAATAGGTAATAACTTGATCTAAAACCTGATCTTTTGTCAGCTGTCCAGCTATTCCAAAGATAGAATTGATTAATATAAATAAAGATGCACTGCTGGTGATATGCTTAGGGTATCCAGCTTTCATTAAAAATAGAAGAGGGCTTAAAAAAATTCCTCCACCAATTCCTACTACGCCTGACATAAAGCCAATTATCGATCCAAAAGAAATTGAGATTAATCTTGGTATTTTATTAATTTTAATTTGCTCTTTATTAAAAGATTTACTTTCAATTAATAAAAAAATGCCTGCAACCAACAAAACACAAAATAATAAAATCTCAAATAAACTTTTTTCAATTTTTATCGATCCTCCAATAAAGGCAAAAGGTATGGAGCCAATTAAATAAGGAAAAAGTAAATTAAAGTTTATATTCTTAGATCTTATAAAATTAATAGAATTACCAGATACAACAATAATATTACATACAAGGGCTATAACGGGAAATATTGTGTAAGGCACACCCCAAATTAAAAGTATTACGAGATATGTTGAGCCTCCCCCAAAACCAACACTTGAGTATATTAATGCAGTTACAAAGAAAAGAATTGATAATATAATCATTTTTAAATTATGGATGTAAATATAGCTTTATTAACTGTAACAGATACAAGAACATTTGATAATGATAAATCGGGTTCAATCTTGGTTGAAAAAATTAAAGAAGCCAAACATCAATTAATTGATCGAAAAATTTGTAAAGACAATAAAGAAGATATTGTAAAAATTTTAAAAGAATGGACTAATCAAAAAGAGATAGATGTTATAATAACTACGGGAGGAACAGGTCTTACTGGAAGAGATATAACACCTGAAGCAGTTAATGAAATTGCAGATAAACATATACCTGGATTTGGGGAGGTATTTAGAACAATAAGTCTAAAAACAGTTGGAACATCCTCTATACAATCTAGAGCTTGTGCAGCTTTGTCTAATGGTAAATATATATTTGCATTACCAGGATCCTCAGGAGGTGTAACTGATGCGTGGGATGGAATATTAAAGCATCAATTAGACGTTAATCATAAACCCTGTAATTTTGTAGAATTATTCCCTAGACTTAAAGAGAAATAATTATTTTTGATATTTATCTTTCCATTCAGAATAAGGCATCCCGTAAACATGTTCTCTTGCATCAGGATCAGAAATTTCAATCCCTTTTTTTCCCGCCTCTTCTCTGTACCATTTAGAAAGACAGTTTCTACAAAAACCTGCAAGATTCATTAGATCTATATTTTGTACATCTTTTCTTTCTCTAAGATGAGAAATTAATCTTTCAAAAGCTGCAGATTGTAATTCTTTTTTTGTATTTTTGTCCATAATTTATTATATGTTTAATTTATGAAATTAACAGGATCTTATAAAATTAATTTAGAAAAACAAAAAGTTTGGGAAGCTTTAAATGATCCAGAAATACTTAAACAAGCAATCCCGGGATGTGAAGAATTTAATAAAAAATCTGATACTGAATTTTCTGCAAAAGCTACAAATAAAATTGGACCTTTTAATGCAACCTTTTCTGGTGATATTGAATTAAAAGATTTAAATCCTCCTAACAGCTATAAGATATTAGGATCTGGAAACTCTCTAGTTGGCTTTGCCTCAGGAGAAGCTGAAGTTAAACTTGAGGATACAGACACTGGAACAAATTTAATTTATTCTGTTGAAGCACAAGTAGGTGGTAAAATTGCACAAGTAGGTTCAAGACTTATAGATATGACAGCAAAAAAAATGGCAGATATTTTTTTTGGTAAATTTTCTGAATTAATTTCTTCTGAAAAAAATGAAGCTATCGAGATAATTGACTCAGATAATGAAAAAGTACCTGAAACAAAAATTAATTATAGATTTTTAACAGCCGCAGTAATTCTAGGAATTTTCTTAATTTATTGGATGTTTTTAAAATAAAATTCTAGTCCAAGTAGTGTTCAATTTGACACTTGCCTTCATATTCTCAAAATGATTAAATCTTAATATTATTTATAAGGAGAGATTATGGGTAAAATTTCATTAGAAGTTAATGGAAGAAAAGTTGAAAAAGAAGCTCCTGATAACACTTTACTATCTACATTTTTAAGAGAGCATTTACAGCTAACAGGTACACATATTGGATGTGATACTAGTCAATGCGGAGCATGTGTAGTTCATGTCGATGGAAATTCTTTAAAAAGTTGTACGGCTTTAGCAGCTGATGTTAATGGATCAAAAGTTACAACAATTGAAGGTTTAGAAACAAATGGAAAAATGCATCCAATGCAAGAAGCGTTCAAAAAACTTCATGGCTTACAGTGTGGTTTTTGTACTCCAGGAATGGTTATGAGTGCGGTTGATCTTTTGCAAAAAAACAAAAAACCATCAGATACAGAAATTAGAGATTGGTTAGAAGGAAACATTTGCAGATGTACAGGATATCAAAATATTGTTGCCGCGGTTAAAGAAGCAGCAACAAAAATGTAATTTTAAGGAGGAAAAAGAAAATGGCAAGTTTAGTAGGTTCTAGAGTTGAAAGAAAAGAGGATAAAAGATTTTTAACTGGTAAAGGCAGATACACAGCAGATATTAATTTAGCAAATCAAACTTACGCGATTTTTGTTAGGTCTCCACATGCAAGAGCATCTATTAAAAAATTAAATATTGATAAAGCTTTAAAATCATCAGGAGTAGTAAGCATACTTACAGGCAAAGAAATAGCAGATGATAAAATTGGAGGTTTAATTGCGGGTTGGGCAATCAGAAGTGAAGATGGTACAGAAATGAAATGTCCTGGAAACCCTCCGCTAGCTAAAGATAATGTAAATTTTGTTGGAGATCCTGTTGCAGTTGTAATTGCTGAAAGTTTAGCAGAAGCAAAAGAAGCTGCAGAAAAAGTTGAAGTTGATTACAAAGTATTAAAAGCAGTCACAAGTACTGCAGATGCTATGAATGGAGATACTATTCATGAAGGCATCGATAAAAATCTTTGTTTTGATTGGTTATTAGGCGATAGACAAAAAGTTAAAGAAGCATTTGATAAGGCTGATAAAGTAATTTCTATTGATATCATTAATAATAGATTAATTCCAAATGCAATGGAGCCAAGAGCATGTGTTGCCGATTACAATGCAGCATCTGAAGAGATTACTTTATATACAACAAGTCAAAATCCACATTTATCAAGATTGATAATGTCTGCTTTTGGAAATGTAGCTCCTGAACATAAGTTAAGAGTTGTAGCTCCAGATGTTGGCGGTGGTTTTGGTTCAAAAATTAATGTCTACAACGAAGATATTGTTTGTAGCTGGGCAGCTAAAAAAATTAATAGAGCTATAAAGTGGGTTGCAGAAAGATCAGAATCTTTTTTAACTGACATACATGGAAGAGATCATGTAACTCATGCAGAATTAGCGGTTACTAAAGATGGAAAGTTTCTTGGTTTTAAAAATGAGACCATAGCAAACCTTGGAGCTTATGCTCGAGTATTTGGTACAGTGACACCGACTTATTTATTTGGACCTTGTGCAACTGGAGTTTATGAAATTCCAGCAGCTTATACAAATGTCAAAGCTGTATATACAAATACAGCTCCAGTAGATGCTTATAGAGGTGCAGGAAGACCAGAGGCTACATACACTATTGAAAGATTAGTTGAAAAAGCTTCAATGGAATTAGGGATAGATAAAACTGAACTTAGAATTAAAAATTTCCCTACAGCATTTCCTTTTAAACAAACATTAGTTCATACTGTAGATTCTGGCGATTATGTTGCTGGAATGGAAAAGGCAAAACAGATGGCAGACTACAAAGGTTTTGAGGCAAGAAGAAAAGAGTCTGAAGCCAAAGGAAAACTAAGAGGAATAGGTGTTACTTCATATTTTGAAGCATGCGGTATTGCTCCTTCAGCTGCTGTAATGTCTTTAGGATGTGGAGTTGGATTATGGGAATCTGCAGAGGTTAGATTTAATCCAACTGGACAAGTCACTGTTTACACAGGTTCACATAGTCATGGACAAAGTCACCAAACAACTTTTGCTCAAATTGCAGCTGATGAATTAGGTGTACCAATAGAAAATATAGATATCGTTCATGGAGATACGGATAAAGGAACATTTGGTATGGGAACATACGGTTCTAGATCTTTAGCTGTTGGTGGTATCGCAATTGTTAATGCTTGTAAAAAAATAGTTGAAAAAGGTAAAAGAGTTACAGCAAAAATGTTAGAGGCAAATCCAGAAGATGTTGAGTTCAAAGACGGAGAATTTATTGTTTCTAAATCAAATAAAAAGAAAACAATAGGAGAAGTAGCTTTTGCTTGTTATCTACCGGGTGTAAGAGATGAAATGAAATCTCCATTGCCAGAGGGTGATGAGCCTGGTTTAAAAGAAACTTCTTTTTATGATCCTTCAAACTTTTCTTTTCCAGCAGGAACACATATTGCTGAAGTTGAGATAGATCCAGAAACAGGTCATGTGAAGCTAGAAAAATATACAGCTTGTGATGATTTTGGAAGAATAATTAATCCAATGGTTGTCGAAGGACAAGTTCATGGTGGTCTTGCTCAAGGTATTGGTCAAGCATTGTATGAAAATGCAGAGTATGATGAAACAGGTCAGTTGATGACTGGATCTTATATGGATTATACGATGCCACGTGCAGATAATTTTCCTGAGTTCAACATTGGTTATACTTGTACACATGCAACCACAAATCCTTTAGGAGTTAAAGGTTGTGGAGAAGCGGGAGCAATAGCAGCACCACCTACTGTGATGAATGCTGTAATTGATGCCTTAGGTGGACAAGAGGTTACTATGCCAGCTACAGCTGAAAAAGTGTGGAAGGCTTGTAAAAATCTAAAAAAATCTAACGCAAAAGCAGCATAGGAGGTTTATGAAAGATTTTAATTATCATTCAGCAAAAGATAGTAAAGAGGCATCTAAACTTGCTTCATCTAGTTCTGCTTTTTTAGCAGGAGGAATGACTACTATTCCTTCAATGAAATTAGGATTGGCTACTTACAAAGATTTAATTGATATAAAAAATATTAAAAAATTAAGTGGTATAAAAGTAAGTGGGAAATCAGTTACAATAGGAGCTGCAACTAAACATGTTGAAGTTTCAAATTCTAAAGATGTTAAAAAAGCAATTCCATCATTGTCTAGTTTGGCTGAAGGAATTGGTGATCCTCAAGTTAGAAATAGAGGAACAATAGGAGGATCAATAGCAAATAATGATCCTTCAGCAGATTATCCATCTGCATGTATAGCTTTAAACGCAACAATACATACGAACGAAAGAAAAATTGAAGCGGCAAAGTTTTTTAAAGGAATGTTTGAGACAGCTTTAAAAAAGGGTGAGTTAATTGAAGCTATAGAATTTCAAATACCAGAAAAATCTAGCTATCAAAAACATCCTAATCCTGCATCTAGATATGCAATCGTTGGAGTATATGTGGCTAAACATAAAGGAGATGTAAATGTTGCAGTTACTGGTGCAAAATCATGCGTTTATAATGATAAAGAAATGTCGAAAGCACTATCGGGTAATTTTTCCTCTTCTTCAATAGATGGAATGGATCTAGATAGTTCAGAAATGAACACTGATATGCATGCTTCTGCAGAATTTAGAGCTAGTTTAGTTGTCACTCAGGCTAAAAAAGCCGTTGATGCTTGTTAGTTAGAAACTATATTTTATCAGATGAAAAATTCATTTGATGAGAAAATATTAGACGAAGCTCAAGATTGGATCAAAGCTAATCAAAAAGTAGTTTTAGCAACAGTAATTCAAACCTGGGGATCATCACCTAGACAAGTTGGTAGCAGAATGATTGTGAACGAAAAAGGAGATTTTTCAGGATCAGTTTCTGGAGGATGTGTGGAGTCTGCAGTTGTAAGCGAATGTCTATCATTAATTAAAGACAACAAGCCTTGTAAAAAAATAGAGTTTAAAGTTTCGAATGAGAGCGCGTGGGAAGTGGGTCTAGCATGTGGCGGAGAGATAGCGGTATATATTGAGCAGATACACTAATGAAAATTAAAACACTTGAAGAAATATTAAAAAAAAAATCATCAAAAACTGAGTTTGCAATTCTTACAAATTTAGAAAATGGTGATAGTGAAATTTATTTACCTGGCACTTCTCCAAAAGGAGAATTTTCAAAATATGCTGATGATATAGAAAATTTTTTTAAATCAAAAAAAAACGGCGTTATAGAAAATTCAGAGATATTTGTTGAAACTTATATAAAACCAATAAAAGTAATTATCGTTGGGGCTGTACATATTGCACAATACTTAGTTGATTTTGCAAAAAGTTTAAATTTTGAAATTAGCATTATAGATCCAAGAGGATATTTTGCATCCGAGCAAAGATTTCCTGATATTAAAGTTATTAATAAATGGCCAAAAGAAGCTTTTGAGGAAATTGAAACTAATTCAAGCACAGCCTTAATAGCTTTAACACATGATCCAAAAATAGATGATCCTGCTTTGCAATACGCATTAAAAAATAAATTTTATTATATTGGAGCACTTGGCAGTAAAAAAACTCATGAAAACAGATGTCAAAGATTAAGTGAGGCTGGATTTACTAATAATGAAATTAATTCAATTCACGGACCAATTGGTATTAAGCTTGGTGGTAAATCTGCTCCAGAGATTGCTTTATCTATTATAGCTCAATTAGTATCAGAAACTTATAAAAAGTGATTAAAGCAATATTACTTTCAGCTGGCCAATCAAAAAGAATGAAATCTGAAAATAAAC
>CACGMR010000013.1 GCA_902574215.1 uncultured Pelagibacteraceae bacterium | reverse complement strand
TTACCCTATAAAGATCATACATACGAATATTGGACAAAAACTACAACAAAGGGAAATTATTCCATAAAACTGAGAAAAAAAATTGGTTCAGAAAATATAGAAGAAATATGGAATGGGGATAAAGAAAAAGATAAACTTAATACTGAATATTTTGGGGTTGGAGATTTAGAAGTAAGTAATAATGATAAATATCTTGGATACTCTTTAGATCTTAAAGGTTCTGAATATTATACAATTTATTTAAGGGATATAAAAACAAACAAAATTATTTCTAAAGAAATTACAGAAACATCAGGGGGAATAACATTTAGTTTAGATGATAAATATATTTTTTATTCTAAACTTGATGAAAATCATAGGGCAAGAACAATATACAGACACAAAATAGGAGATTTTGATGGTAAAGATGAATTAATATTTGAGGAGAAAAGCGAGGCTTTTACAGTGGGAATTGGAAAAAGCTCAGATGAAAAATATTATTTTATAAATACTTCTGACCACAATACCTCAGAGCAATATTACTTTAAATCTGATGAATTAAATCCTTCTCCAAAACTTATAATTAAAAGAGAAAGGGGTGTTCTATATTCTATTAATTCATGGGATGGTAAATTTTATAATCACACAAATAAAAATGCTGAAGACTTTAAAATTGATATTTGCGATAATTTAGAAAATCAAAATTGGAAAACATATATTCCAGCAAAAGATGAAGTTTTAATTGGTGGATTAACATTTCTTAAAAATTGGGTTATTCGTGGCGAAACATCAGAGGCTTTAGATAAATTATTTGTTAAAAATATTTCTACGAATTCTGAAGAAGAATTAATTTTTTCTGATGAAACTGTTTATGTTCCAGGAATAAGCTTAACTCAAAAAGATAGAAATACTGATGAAGTTTATTTAGGATACTCATCACCTAAAACTCCTTCTAGAGTATTTAAATATAATTTAGCAACAAAATCTAAAGAACTTGTCAAAGAGCAAGAAATTCCTTCTGGTCATAATAAAGATGACTATATTGTTGAGAGAATTGAGTTTAAATCTCATGACGGGAGGATGATTCCATTAACAATCACAAGACATAAACAAACAAAAATTGATGGGTCTGCTAATGTTTTATTGTATGGATATGGGTCTTATGGAAATTCTATGTCTCCAAGTTTTTCTTCTACAAGATTAAGTCTTATCAATAGAGATATAATTTGGGCCACAGCCCATATCAGAGGTGGTATGGAAAAAGGTATGAAGTGGTGGAAAGAGGGAAAATTAACCAACAAAAAAAATACTTTTGAAGATTATATTTACGCAGCAAAATATTTGATCGAAAAGAATTATACGTCAAAAGGAAATATTATTGGAATGGGTGGATCTGCTGGAGGATTATTAATGGGAGCTGTAGTAAATCAATCTCCTGAATTATTTTTAGGAATTATAATGGCCGTTCCTTTCGTGGATTCTTTAACAACAAATCTTGATCATTCTTTACCTTTAACTGTGGGAGAATTTGACGAATTTGGAAATGCAAAAGAGAATAAAGAACACTTTGATTATATTTTTTCATATGCGCCCTACAACAATATTAAAAAAATGGATTATCCACATATTTTTATTACAACAAGTTTAAGTGATAATAGAGTTTTATTTGATGAACCTGCAAAGTTCACAGCAAAACTTAGAGACTATAAAACAGATAATAATTTACTTCTTTTAAAAACTGAAATGAATGCAGGTCATGGTGGAAAATCTGGAAGAGACGGGGCAATAGAAGAAATTGCTATTGACTATGCATTTGCATTAAAGATTTCTAAAAAAATTTAGTACATTTTAAATCTTGAAAAAAACAAATTAATTACCATATAAATCTAGTAAGTCGCCTAATGGGGCTTACAAAAATAAACTTGCTTAACAAAGGAGAATATTATGACAAGTAAGGATCTATCTATATTTAACTCACTTAGACCTTTTTCAATTGGTTTTGATGACATGTTCGACCAATTTGAAAATATGTTGGGAAATGGGAATTTGACTATGCAGTCAAATTATCCACCCTACAACATCCGAAAGACAGGTAAAGACAACTATGCAATTGAAGTTGCATTGGCTGGCTTTAGCAAAAAAGACGTTGAAGTTGAGTTCGAGGACAATTTATTAACCGTAAGAACAAAACAAGTTAATAAGTCTGACGACAGTGATGTTAATGGAGAAATTATCCATAAAGGTATTTCTCAAAGACAATTTGCAAGATCATTTACTATAGCTGATGATGTAAAAGTTAATAGTGCTGAGCTTAAAGATGGTCTTTTAACAATATCTTGTGAAAGAATAATTCCAGAACATAAAAAAAAGAAGCTTATTGAAATTAAATAAGTCTTAAACCTTGCTTGTGGGGATTTCTCCCCACAAGTTTAAACAAATTATTTCTTTGCCATTATAGCATTTAAAGCAAATGCTAATAATCCAGCAGGTATAAGTCCAGTTGTTAACAGTAGTTTTAAACTTATTCCAAAATCAGGAATATTTTTTACAAAGTCTGGTAACAATGACATCCCAATTCCAAAAGATAGAGATAGAGCTAAGATTAATAAATTTCTTTGATCCATTTCTGCCCTTGAAATCAATTTAATACCAGCAGCTACAATCATACCAAACATAATAATTGCTGCTCCACCTATCACAGACTCTGGCATCGCTGCAATTATTCCACCTAATTTTGGAAATAATCCCATAAGAACCAAAACTATTCCAGCTATAGTTCCAACGTGTCTACTTACAACTCCTGTAAACGCAACTAGTCCAGCATTTTGCGAATAAGATGTATTTGGCATCGCATTAAATATTGCACCAAATGCAGTACCAACACCATCTGCCATAATTCCACCTGATATTTCTTTATCTGTTGCCTCTCGTTTAGCACCACCCATTGTCGTAGCACTTATATCTCCAATTGTTTCAATTGTTGTAACAACTGACATAAACAACATTAGAATTATTGCACCGGGTACAAAATCAATTCCATATTGAAGTGGCATAGGAAATGCAAACCATGATGCAGATGCAATTTTTCCGTAGTTAACCATTCCTAGTGCAGCTGCAACTATGAAGCCGGCTACTATTCCAATTAAAATTGATCCTGCAGAAGCCATCCCTTTACCTCTGAGATTAAAAAAGATAGCAACTATAAACACTGTGAAAGCAACCGTTAAATGATTTGCATTTGCAAAGATTTCAGGTTTATTATTCATTAACCATCCACCTCCACCAGCATACATAAAACCAACTTTAAGCAAACTAAATCCAATCATTAGTACAACAATACCAGTGACTAATGGTGGGAATAAATGTCTTATTGGTTTTAAAACTTTTCCAATAAAAATTTGAAAAATTCCACCAATGAACGCTGCTGTAAATACCGCACCTAATCCTGCTGCTTTAAATGGTAGCATAATTGGTATAAACGCAAAACTTGTTCCTTGAACAATAGGAAGTCTTGCACCAATTTCTTTGTATCCAACTGTTTGGATAATTGTTGCAACTCCTGCAACAAACAAAGCCATTTGAATCAAAAATATTTTTTGTTCAGGCGTTTGACCAAAAACTCCAGCCACAATAATAGGAACCGTTATATTACCAGCAAACATTGCTAGCACGTGCTGAATTCCTAAAGGTATGGATTTATTTAATGGAAGTTTTTTATCCGGACTGTTTGTAGAGCCCGCTTTTGTTTTTCTTGAAGCCATATAACCTCCGTCGTTAACTAAATAGACGTTACATTATTGGCTATGAATTAATATAAAAAAACTGATTAGTTTAGAACAACTCCACTTTAGATAGTTAAAAAAACCTATAATGAGCAGATTTATTTTAATTAATAAATTTTAAAAGCAACCGTTTGAAACAAAACCCACAACTATATTTTCTGAATTTATTTCAAACCTACGTTCACATGGAACAAGGTATTTTTTGCTATTATACACAAACTCAAAATTGCCTTTAGCATTTTTAAAGTCTTCGTCTGGTTTTCCAAGCTCCATCTGAAGTTCACTAGCTGATTTTCCTAGAAATTTACTCAATTTTTCATTTTCCTTTTCAACAATAGCATCTGTTTTATCTTTAACAGTTTGGCACCCTGAAAAAAAAATTAATATAATTACAAGACTTAATGCTGATTTTAATTTTGACATAAGTTTAAATTAACATTTTTCGTTAGATTCATTATTAACTTTTAAGTTGTATAAATAATTCATTTCTTATTACTTTTAAGTTTAATTATAGTAACAATTGTGTTCTTTATTTGATGGTTCAAGCATATGAATGAAAAAGCCCTAGAAAAGATACTAAATATATTTTTAAAAGAAGTTTTACCCTTAACTGAACAAGGTGTTGCCAAAGGTAGTAAAATATTTGGTGCCGCAATAATTAAAAAAGACGATTTATCGCTTGTAGTTGCAGAAACAAATAATGAAATAGAAAATCCATTGTGGCATGGTGAGATGCATACTCTTAAAAAATTTTATGAATTAGGTGCAAATACAAGACCAAAAGAAAAAGACTGCATGTTCTTAAGTTCACATGAGCCTTGCAGCATGTGTTTGAGTGCAATCACATTTTCTGGCTTTGATAATTTTTATTATTTGTTTCCATATACTGCCACAAATGAGGAATTTAATATTCCACATGATTTAAATATACTCAAAGAAGTATTTAAAATTAATGATGGAGAATATAATAAAGAAAATTCCTATTGGAAAAGTCAGAATATAAATTTACTTATTGAAAATTTACCTTCTTCAAAAAAAGAAAAAATTTTAAATCAACTATACGAAATTAAAAAAAAATATCAAAAATTATCAAATCAATATCAGGAAAATAAGGATGGAAATTCTATACCATTAAATTAATTAATGAATACAAACCTTAAAATTTCAAATGTAACTAAAATATATCCTGGGTGTGTTGCAAACGACAATGTTTCACTCGAGTTTAATAGCGGTAAAATTTATGCTCTTCTTGGAGAAAATGGTGCTGGAAAATCTACACTAGTTAAAATTCTATCAGGCGTCATCATTCCTGACGAAGGTAAAATTTATTTAAATGAAAATAAACTAGAGCTTAATTCGCCATTGGATGCAAAAAAAAATGATATCGGAATGGTATTCCAGCATTTTAATCTTTTTGAAACATTGTCCGTATTTGAAAACTTAATAATAGATTCAGATGAACAAAGGGAAGGTTTAAGAGAAAAAATTGATACAATTATGAAAAAATATAATTTTTCAATTGATCTTGATATTCCTATTCTAAATCTATCAGCAGGTCAAAAACAGAAAGTGGAAATAATAAGATGCCTAATAAGGAATCCAAAAGTTTTAATTATGGATGAACCAACATCTGTATTAACAGAACAAGAAACGAGTGAATTATTCTTATCTTTGAAAAAATTTTCAGAAGAGGGAATTTTAATTATTTATATTACACATAAACTAAAGGAAGTTATGCAGCTTTGTGATGAAGTTGCTGTAATGAGAAGAGGAAAATTAGTTTCTGTAAGTGAAATAAAGAACGAAAATATTGAGTCACTTGCTAAAAAAATGGTGGGTCAGAACCTAAAAACAATTAAGAAAAAAAAAGCAAAAACCTCGTCAGATCAATTAATTAAAATAAAGAATCTTAATTTTACAAGTGAAGATCCCTTTGAAACAAATTTAATGGATATTAATTTTTCTGTTAATCGAGGGGAGTGTTTAGGAATTGCTGGTATATCAGGAAACGGACAAAGTGAATTATTTCAAGTATTAAGTGGTGAAATTATTTCGGAAAAGAATTCTATAGAATTTAACGATAATTACATAGGAGATTTAAGTCCTCAAGAAAGAAGAGAATATTTGATGGCCTTTTCTCCAGAGGATAGGCTTGAGCAGGCTGCAATTCCACAAATGAAAATTTTTGAAAATGTAGCTCTAAACAATTTTAAATCATCAAATTTTTTTAATAATGGATTAATAAACGAAAACAAAATTAAAGAACATTCCAAAAAAATAATTTCAGATTTTAATGTTAATACGGACAACATTGAATTAAAAAGCCAATTTTTGTCTGGAGGTAATCTTCAAAAATTAATTATTGGAAGAGAATTAATAACTTCTCCAGATTTATTAATTTGTTTTAATCCAACTTGGGGTCTAGATGTTGGAGCAATAAATTATATCCACGAAACATTGATTAAAATCAATGAACAAAATAAATCAATTATATTAATATCTACAGACACTGATGAGTTATTAAAATTAAGTGATAAAATTTCAGTAATTCATAAAGGAAAATTGTCAAAAATTATGAATGCTGAAGAAGTTACCTCTGAAAAACTTGGGATACTAATGGGAGGAGCAAATTGATTAAAATCGTAAAAAGAGATCAACCATCAAGAGCTATTTTTTTCTTTACACCCGTGTTAGCTATTTTTCTAACATTAGTAGCGGGAGGTTTGATTTTTTTTATTTTAGGTTTTAAACCATTTGAAGCTCTTAAATTTTTTTTCATAATTCCAATTGCAGATAAATATGGTTTCAGTGAATTACTATTAAAAGCTACACCTCTTTGTTTAATTGCAATCGGTTTATCTTTTTGTTTTAAAAGTAATAACTGGAATATTGGAGCCGAAGGGCAATTAACTTTCGGGGCGATAGTCTCAGGAGGAGTTGCATTGTTATTTTATGAGCAAGAAGGTTTTTATATTCTTCCAATAGTAATTTTAGCTGGTGCAATCGGTGGTATGCTATATGCATCCATACCCGCAATCCTAAAAACTTACTTTAATACAAATGAAATATTAGTAAGTCTTATGTTGGTATATGTTTCAAAATTAATTTTGGACTATCTTGTTGTTGGTCCTTGGAGCAATCCAGAGGGATTTAATTTTCCTGAAACCAGACAGTTCAGTGACTCTGCTAAACTTCCGTTATTATTTGAAGGACTAAGAATTCACGCAGGAATATTTTTAGCTTTAGCTGCAGTGGTTATCAGTTGGTTTGTTTTTTATAAAACGTATTTAGGGTTCCAAATGAAAGTTGCAGGTTTTAGTTTAAAGACAGCAAAATATGCTGGATACAAAGGTAAAAAAATGATCATACTCGTTTTTTTAATAAGCGGTGCTTGCGCAGGTTTAGCTGGAGTTGGAGAAATAACTGGACCTATTGGTCAGCTTCATAGAGAAATTTCTCCAGATTATGGTTTTACTGCTATAATTGTAGCGTTTTTGGGTCGTTTACATCCTGTTGGTATCATCTTTGCATCACTAGTTGTTGCAATAACTTATTTGGGTGCTGAAACAGCTCAAATATTTATGCAAATTCCTAAATATACTGGTCAGGTTTTTCAAGGAATGATTTTATTCTTTCTTCTTGCATCAGATTATTTACTTTTTTTCAAAATTAAATTTATAGGTTCAAAAAAATGATCATCGATATAAATTTTATTGGACTGATAATTGCATCAATCATGGCCTCTGCTGTTCCTTTAATCCTAGCGTCCTGTGGTGAACTGATTACAGAAAGATCCGGCGTTCTAAACCTTGGTGTTGAAGGAATGATGATCATTGGCGCTATATCAGGCTTCGCACTAATGACAGTGACGGGAAGTTTAATTATTGCAATTTTTGGAGCAATGTTAGCTGGAGTTTTAATTTCAACTATTTTTGCATTCCTGACTCAAACATTAATCACTAATCATGTTGCTACTGGTTTGGCGCTTACCATATTTGGAATTGGTATTTCTGCGATGATAGGAAAAAATTTTGTAGGTATTCCTGGAAAAGAGTTTCCTGTTTTTTTTGAAGGTTTAAAAGACACAATACCACTTTTAGGTCCAATATTATTTGGACATTCAATTGTTTTTTATTTTGCTTTTGCCCTTCCCTTCATAACTAGCTATTTTTTAAAAAAAACGAAAATTGGATTAATTGTAAGAGCTGTAGGAGACTCACCTGAGTCTGCATCTAATCAAGGAATAAATGTTAGGCTAGTTCGTTACGCATGTATACTTTATGGAGGCGCAATGAGTGGACTTGCTGGTGCATATTTATCCATGATTTATACTCCTCAGTGGATTGAAAATATGACAGGTGGAAGAGGTTGGATTGCATTGGCTCTGGTGGTTTTCTCAACGTGGAACCCAATTAAAATTTTGATTGGTGCTATGATTTTTGGTGGCTTAACAATTATTCAGTTTCATATGCAAGCAATTGGAGTAAGAATTCCTGTGCAATTTTTAACAGCTCTACCTTACATCGTTACAATAATAGTTTTAGTTGTAATTTCTCGTGATAGTAGAAAAATAAGACTAAGTACTCCTAGTTCATTGGGGAAATCTTTTCATAAAGACAATTAATTTAAAAATAATCATTTTTTTTTAGATAATTTAATCTAAATTTAATTTTATTAAAAAATCAAAAGGGGAAATAAATTTATGCATAAATTTTTAATTCGTTCTTTCGTCTCTTCTTTAGTTTTAATATTTACATTAACTGTAGCTGCAGTTGCCAAAGATGTTAAAGCAGCATTTGTTTATATTGGTCCAACTGGTGACCATGGATGGACATATCAGCATGATGTAGGTAGAAAAGCTGTTGAAGCTGCCGGATTTAAAACAACTTACGTAGAAGGTGTTCCAGAAAGTGCCGATGCTGAGAGGGTTCTTAGACAATTAGCTAACTCTGGTCATGATGTTATCTTTACAACTAGTTTTGGATATATGAATCCAACTAACAAAGTTGCAAAAGAGTTTCCAAATGTAAAATTTGAACATGCTACTGGATACAAAAGAGAACATCCAAATGTTTCAACATACGCAGCTAGATTCTACGAAGGTAGAACTATCTTAGGAACAATTGCTGGAACTATGACAAAATCAAATGTTATTGGTTATGTTGCATCTTTTCCAATTCCTGAAGTTATCAGAGGTATCAATTCATTTACTTTAGCAGCTCAAAAAGTTAACCCAAATATTAAAACTAAAATTGTTTGGGCTTTCACTTGGTACGATCCAGGTAAAGAAGCAGAGGCAGCAAAAGCTTTAATCGATCAAGGTGCTGATGTAATTGCTCAACATACAGATAGTACTGCTATTGTTCAAATGGCTGAAAAAGCTGGAGTGTATGCTTTTGGACAAGCAAGTGATATGGACAAGTTTGCTCCTAAAGCTGTATTGACTTCAGTTGAAAACAATTGGGGGCCATATTACGTGGACAGAGTTAAAGCTGTTGCGAACGGTACATGGAATCAAAAAGATACTTGGCATGGTATTGGAGATGGTATGGTTGTGATATCAGATTTAGATTCACAAATGCCAGCTGACCTGAGATCAAAAGTTAAAAAACTTCAGGCAGATTTAGCATCTGGAAAAGTTCATTCTTTCACAGGACCAATTTATGACCAGAAAGGTAATTTAATGGTAGCAGAAGGAAAAACTGCAGATGATGGAATGCTTGCAGGAATGATGACTTACGTTAAAGGTGTTGAAGGAGATATACCTAAGTAATCAGTTTTCATTTAAAAATTTTAAAAGGCCGGTTTTTTAACTGGCCTTTTTTATGTATGATGTTTTTTTTTGATTTCTTCAATCCTTAATTCTTCATAAATTTCGAAGGGCTGTACTATCCAAGGATTATCAGGAAGTCTATTTGCACAGAAGTCCGGCTCAAATGTTGATTTCTTTTTTTTAAATAATGTTGCGGTTTTAATGTCTTCTATTTTATCTTTAATGGGTTCGTATTTTTTTAACCAATCTATACTTTTATTAAAAGTGATTCCTGTGTCAGATAAATCATCACATAAAAGTATTTTTCCACCCATGTTTGGTGCTATCGAACTCATTTCTCTTGAAAACACAATGTCACCTTGCTCATCCTCTACTCCCTTACCACTGTAAGACTCAACTGCAAGATACGCACATTTTAATTTAAAAATTCTACTTAAAACATCTATCATCGGCGCTGCTCCACGCATGATGCCAATTAGTATGGTTGGTTTATATCCGCTCTCATCAATTTGGATTGCAAGCTTCTCAACAGTTTTGTTATACTCGTCCCAGCTGACAATCATTTTTTCAGACATAATTTTTTATATCTATTTATTTAAATAATAAAACTAAAACTGCAAGGACGATAAGTGCAATTATTGAGGATATTAAAATATACAACCTATGAATGTTTCTTCCTCTTAAATTAAAATAATGTCTTGCTACACCAGAAATAACAGCAATCGCACACAATATTAACCAATTATATTGATGATAAACTAAAAAGCTCGAATGCCCAGAAAGCATAATAAATAAAACTAAAAAAGTGGAATAATTATTATGAATTGATCGTTGTTTTGCTGCCAAAGATAAACTCATATCAAATTTTTCACCTCTTTCACTACTACTAATTATGTTCATTTGATTGGGTATAATTACTGTAAAAACATTACCAAACATATTAGTACCAATGATTAATCCAACACTTAAAATTGCAAATTTTGGTCCAAATAATTTTGTAAGTCCAAATGAAACAACTGCTAACAAAATTATTCCTAAGGATATAAATAAAATATTATTCTCAATTAATTTTGATTTACATAAAAGATCATAAATAAACCAAGCTACAATCAATGATAAAAGTGAGATAATAATTGCATAACTAGGAGGCATTAAAAGAACACGCTTATCAACCATTAATACTCCAGCGTTATAATAGTAAATTACAACTAAGAGCAACATTCCTGTTACAAAAGTTAAGTAACTTTGCCACTTAAAGATTACTAATCTATTTAAGTAATCTTGAGGTGGAGATGTTTTTAACCTTGAAAGTTTATAAAAAAAACCAGAATGCATCAGATATCCTTCACCATCGATATCATCACTTGTTATATTTTTATTTAAATTATTATCTAAGTAATTAAATAAAAAACTATTACCTACCCATAATATTGCAAATAATACATGGCCCCATCTAAGAATAACTTCTAACCATTTTATTGTATAAGGTAAAAATTCCATTAATATTTTATTTTATCTACTTTTTTATCCCAAATTTCAAATGCTTTTAAAGCTTCATCTCTAAGCATCTGCACCATTTTAATTTTCCTGTCATCAATTTTTTTTGGAATTTCAGAATATATAAGCGAGTCATCGAAATCTATATTTTTTGCATCTTCTCTAGTATTTGCATAATATATTTTATCTAATCTTGACCAATAAATTGCTGAAAGACACATTGGGCAAGGTTCACAAGATGTATAAATCTCACATCCAGAAAGATCAAAAGTATTTAAATTTTTACAGGCTTCTCGAATTGCTACTATTTCTCCATGAGCAGTTGGATCATTTGAAGAAGTAACTTTATTAGAACCCTCTGCAATAATCTTATCATCCTTAACTATAACGCTTCCGAAGGGACCTCCGACAGTATTTGCACTATTTATTGAAAGTTCAATAGCTTTTGCCATAAATTTTTTTTTATCTTCCATTTTAATTTTTTATTTTATTTTTAATTTTGTTAATACTCATTAAAATTCTTTCAGGTGTTGCTGGTGCATTAAGTTCTGGTGCAAACTGATAATTTCCAATTGAAGCAACTGCATCTTTAATTGCATAAAAAACACTCATTGCTAGCATCAAAGGAGGTTCACCAGTTGTTTTTGCTTTATTAACAACTTTTTCTTTATTTAATCCTTCTTTAAAAATTTCTACATTAAATTTTTTTGGAATATCACTTACTGCAGGTATTTTGTAAGTCGATGGAGAAAAAGTTGTAATCTGACCATCTGATTTCCAGTTCAATTCCTCTATTGTAAGCCAACCTTGTCCTTGAACAAAACCACCCTCTATCTGACCTAGTTCTAACGCTGGATTTATTGGCTTTCCGGCATCATGTAAGATATCTACTCTTTCCAGTATATTTTCACCTGTCAATGTATCTACAATTACTTCCGAAACAGCTGCTCCGTAACAAAAGTAATAAAAAGGTCTTCCTCTAAATTTTTTTTTATCAAAATTAATTTTTGGTGTTGAATAGAAGCCCGATGATGAAAGAGAAATTCTATTTAAATATGCCTCTTGAATTATGCTTTTAAATTCAAATTGTCTATTTCCAAATATTATATATTGATCTTTATATACTGCCTCTTGATTATAGATTTTATATTTTTTCTTAATAAATTTTTCTAAATTTAATTTAATTTTTGCTACTGCATTTAATGCTGCTGCTCCGTTAAGGTCTGTAGTTGATGAGGCAGCGCTAGCTGAAGTATTTGGAACCTTAGCCGTATTTGTTGATGAAATCTGAACTAAATTATAGGGTAATCCCAAAGAATTAGCCACTAATTGAGCTATCTTTGTATGGGTTCCCTGACCCATTTCTATACCTCCATGATTTAAATGAACGCTTCCATCTGTGTAAATATGAACTAAAGCTCCAGCTTGATTTAAATGAATTGTTGTAAATGAAATACCAAATTTTAAAGGCGTAATAGCTATACCCTTCTTTTTAAATTTATTTTTTTCATTAAATTTTCTTATGTCCAAATATCTTTTCTTATAATTAGATTTACTTTCTAATTTTTTAAATATTTCATTAATGACATTATCTTCAACAGTCATTCCATAATGAGTTACATTTCTTTTATCTTTTTGATAAAAATTTTTTTTTCTGACTTCTATAGGATCTTTTTTTAAATACCTTGATATATTATCTATAATATTTTCTATGGCCATCATCCCTTGATTTCCACCGAAGCCTCTGAATGCAGTCGAAGTTGGAATATTTGTCTTGCATAGATTATTTATTACCTCAATATCTGGAATATAATATGCATTATCTATATGAAGCAAAGCTCTCTCATTTATTGCAGCTGATAAATCAGGTGACATTCCACAATTTGAGGATAAGTTTATTTTTAATCCTTCAATAATTCCTTCATCATTAAAACCAACTTCATATTCAGATAAAAATTCATGTCTTTTACCAGTCAATATTATATCGTCATCTCTATCTAATCTTAGTTTGACTGGCTGTCCTGATTTTTTTGCCAACAACGCACAAATACACGCTGTCATAAAATTTGTTTCCTTTCCTCCAAACCCACCTCCAATTCTTCTGACTACAACATTTATTGAATTACTTTTTTGATTAAACATTTTTGCAATTAATTGTTGCGTTTCCGATGGATGTTGCGTTGAACTATAGACTAAAAAATTATCATCTTCTTTTGGAATAACAAAAGCTGCTTGACCCTCTAAATAAAAGTGCTCTTGACTTCCAGTTGTAAAATTTCCTTTTAAATTGTTTTTTGAATTTTTAATTTTTTTAGAAGGGTTGCCTTTTTTAATTTTTCTAGGTTTAAATAAAAATTGCTTTTTATTTAGAGCTTCTTTAATTGTAATAACAGGTTTTAAATCTTTATAGGTAATTTTGGCTTTTAATACTGCCTTTCTAGCAAGTTCTGTAGTTGTAGCAGCTACTGCAAATAATGGCTGACCAAAAAACTCAACTTTTTTTTCTGCAAAAATTGGATCACCATCAAAAACTGGACCCACATCATTCCTACCAGGGATATCTCTTTGAGTAACTATTGATATCACTCCTTCACTTTTTTTTACCTCGGTTAAGTCTATATTTTTGATTATTGCATGGGCTTTTTTGCTTAAACCAATAGCACCATAAATGGTATTTTTTGGTTCATTAATATCATCAGTGTACTCTGCATATCCACTCACATGCTTATAAGCACTATCATGTGGTCTTATTTCCTCAATGTAGTTCTCTTTACTCATTTAATTTACTCTTGATAACTTATTAGAATTTATTTCTACAAAACATTTCATCAATAAATTTTTTGCTATCTCTAGTCTGTATTCTTTACTAGCCCTCATGTCTCCAATAGGACTTAAATCTTTTTCTAAATATTTTTTTGCTTGATCAAAAGTATTGATGGTAAGAGGCTTATTTTTAAGAATTTTTTCACATGCTTTAGCTCTTTTTGGTACAGCAGCCATGCCTCCATATGCAATATAAACCTCTTTAATTTTATTATTATTAATCTCAAAATTAAAAGATCCACAAACAGATGAAATATCGTCATCAAATCTTTTTGATATCTTAAATGCCTTAAAAATATTTTTCTTAAATAATGGTATTTTTATTGAATATATAAATTCATTGTTTTTTAATTTAGTTTTTCTGTAATCAAGAAAAAAATTATTTAAAGGTATCACTTTTCTTTTGTTAAAACTTTCAATTAAAACCTCTGCGTTTAAAGATAATAAAATTGGCAGTGAGTCACCAATTGGAGATGCTGTTGCAATATTGCCGCCTATAGTTCCAACATTTCGAATTTGAACAGAGCCATATCTTTTTAGAACCAAATAAAAATCTGGATAATATTTTTTAATTTCTTTTTCAAATTTTATTAAAGGTGTAGCAGAACCAACTTCTAAATAATTTTTACTTACTTTGATAAAATCTAATTCATTAATTTCTTTTAAATCAATTATAAACGGAATTTCTTTTCTTTCTTTTGTGACTTTTAAAGATAAGTCAGTTCCACCAGCAAGAAAACTAAAATTAGAATGTTTTTTAATTATACCTTTTAAATCTCTAATATTTTTTGGTGAAAAATAAATTTTATCATCTTTTTTAATATAAATATTTTTCGGTTTTATTTTTTTTAATTGCTGAATAACTTTATTTTTATTTTTAGAAAATTGATCATTCTTGTTGATCTTATTTAAACTTTTGGCAGCATCAATTATAGGTCTGTAACCAGTACAACGACATAAATTACCAGATATAGAATCTGATATTAATTCATTATTAAGATTTTTGTTATTTTTAAACATTGAAAATAACGACATAACAAATCCTGGTGTGCAGAAACCACATTGAGAGCCATGAAATTTCACCATTGCATCTTGCACAGGATGAAGTTGTCCATTTTTAGAAACTAAATCTTCGACAATTATAAGTTGTTTACCATTCAGTGTTGGTACAAACGAAATACAAGAATTAATTGCTTTATATTCAATTTTATTATCGACCAATTCACCTAAAACAATTGTACATGCGCCACAACCACCCTCTGAACATCCTTCTTTAGTTCCTGTCTTTTTTAATTCAGTTCTAATATAATTGAGTAAGGTTTGATTTGGATCGGGATTTTTGATTACTATAAGCTTGTCATTTAATAGAAATTTAACAGAACTCGATATCACTTAACTACCTCTATAAGTAGAATAACTCCAAGGTGAAACAAGTAAAGGAACATGATAATGCTGTGAGGGATCTGAAATACCAAATCTTATAACAACATCATCCAAGAATGGTACATCGCTAGCTGAAGATATATTTTTAAAATAGTCGCCAATATGAAAAATTAATTCATATTTACCCTTAATGAAAACATCTCCCTCTGCTAATGGTGAATTAGCTCTACCATCATCATTGAGTTTTGTTGACGTTAATTTTTTTCGTTCTGAATTATTAATATAAAACAACTCAACTAGGATACCTTTGCCAGGTTTACCAGAATACACATCTAAAACATGAGTTGTGAGCTTTGTCATAAAATTATAGTATCATTTAATTTCAAACTTAAATTTTTAAAAGTTATATGAGAACAATAGATAACATTAACGATCTTAACAAGTCTGATTTTTTGTCTATATTTGGTAATGTTTTTGAAAAAACTGAGTCAGTTGCTATGGAGGCTTTTGAATTAAAACCATTTAAAAACTTTGAAGATATTGTGTTTAAAATGCTTGATATTTATGAAAATTACAAAAAGAATAAAATTTTAGACATTTTAAATGCTCATCCTGAGCTTGCTGTAGCAAAAAAAATGACCTCTGAATCTATATCAGAACAAGCCTCTGCAAAATTAAACCAATGTTCTAATGATGAATATGAAGAATTTAAAAAATTAAATTCAGAATATAAAAAAAAATTTAATTTTCCTTTTATAATTGCTGTAAAAGGTAAAGATAAAAATGAAATTTTGAATAATTTTAGACAAAGAATACAAAGTGATGTAGAAAGTGAATTCCTTGAAGCAAAAAAACAAGTAAAAAAAATCGCAACCTTTCGTTTGAATGAAATAAATAAAAAATGAAAAAATTTATAAATGCAAAAATGATTAACTTGGCAGATCCAAGAATTGGATCTAAAGTTATATTTAAGACTGACGATTTTTTTGCAGCTGCTCACAGAATATTAAACATCGAAACTCCAGTTTTTAAAGATGGACTATTTGACAAACATGGTAAATGGATGGATGGATGGGAAACAAGAAGAAGAAGATCAAAAGGTTTTGATTATTTAATTTTAAAACTTGGTAAACCTGGAAAGATATTTGATATAGACATTGACACAACACATTTCAATGGAAATCAGCCCACACATGCTTCGTTAGAGGGTTGCTTAAGTAAAACAAAGCCTAATAAGAAAACAAAATGGATTTCTTTACTGAGCAAAAAAAAACTTGGGCCAAGCCGAAACCATAGCTTCAAATCAAACAACAAATCTGTTTTTAATTATATAAGACTAAACATTTTTCCAGATGGTGGAGTTGCAAGACTAAGACTTTATGGAAAAATTGAAATGGAGAAAAACTTTTTAAATAACAAAACTATCAACCTTACATCTGTTTTAAATGGCGCTTCAATTATTGGTTGTAATAATGAACATTTCGGCAGGGCTGAAAATATCATAGCACCTGGTAAAGGAAAAAATATGGGGGATGGTTGGGAAACAAGAAGAAGTAGAGGAAAAAACTTTGATTGGCTTATAATAAAATTTGGAAAACCAGGATTAATAAAAAAACTAGAGATTGATACCCATCATTTTAAAGGAAACTATCCCGATAGTTGTTCAATTCAAACTGCAAGCATTTCAAGAGATCTGTCCAATAAATCAATTGTCAATAATTCAAAAAATTGGAAGTTTATTTTAAATAAATCAAAACTGTCAGCTCACAAGAAACATATTTTTAAAAAATTCTTAATTAAGAGAAGTAAGGAAAATTATCTTAGAATAAATATCTATCCAGACGGTGGAATTTCAAGAATAAGGGCATTCGGAAATTTTGTGAGATGAAAATAATAAAAGCAAAAAAAATTACTAAAAAAAATTTTTCTAAATTTGGTCAATTAATAGATACGTCAAAAAAAAATCCTATAAATATTAATGATGGGTATGCAAAAAGATTTGATAATTTGATAAACGTAGATGCATCTAAAAACAAAGGGAAAGCAATTGTTAGTATTTTTAAAGCAAAAAAAAGAAGATTTCCTATGAAAATTGATATGATGGAAAAACATCCTTTAGGAAGCCAAGCCTTTATACCAATGGAAGATACAAAATTTTTAGTATTTGTAGCACCGAAAGGAGATAAACCAGATGTAAATAAAATCCAATCCTTTTTAGTCCCAAAACAAACTGGGGTTAATTACAATGCCGGTATTTGGCACTTTCCATTGATTTCTATGAAAAATATGAATTTTCTAATTGTTGATAGAAAAGGAAAAGGAAACAATCTTGTTATTTATAAATTTAAAAAAGATAAAATTATTTTAAGAAAATGAAAAAAAAATACCCAAGAGATTTGGTGGGATATGGTTCCAAAAAAGTTAAGGTAAAGTGGCCTGGTAATGCTAAGTTGGCTTTGCAATTTGTGCTTAATTACGAGGAGGGAGCAGAGAATTGTACTCTTCATGGTGATAAAACTTCAGAAGTATTTTTATCAGAAATTATAGGAGCAAAACCAATTAAAAGTCGACACTTAAATATGGAATCAATTTATGAATATGGATCAAGAAGAGGGTTTTGGAGAATTCATGATCTATTTAATAAAAAGAAAATTCCACTTACTATTTTTGGAGTTGGTATGGCATTGGAAAGAAATAAAGAAGTTTGTTCGGCTATAAAAAAAGCAAATTATGAAGTTGCAAGTCATGGGTGGAGATGGATTGACTATCAAAATGTATCAAAGAAAAAAGAAAAGAATGATATGGAGCTTGCAGTCAAATCTATAAAAAAGATTTTTGGTAATCATCCTGCCGGTTGGTACACAGGTAGGTGTAGCGAAAATACTTTAGATTTAGTAATTGATAATGGTAGTTTTTTATACTGTAGCGATACATACAGTGATGATCTTCCTTACTGGATAAAAAAAGGTGATAAAAAACAACTAATGGTTCCTTACACACTTGATAACAATGATATGAGGTTTGCAACCAATCAAGGATTTAATTCGGGTGAACAATTTTATAATTATTTAAAAGATAGTTTCGATGCCCTTTATGAGGAAGGAAAAAATTCACCAAAGATGATGTCAGTTGGCTTACATTGTAGATTAATTGGAAGACCTGGTAGAATACAGTCTCTTAAAAAATTTTTAAATTACGTCACAAAATTTAAGGATATTTGGATCTGCAAAAGAGTAGATATAGCTAAACATTGGATAAAAAATTACAGTTAAATTTTTATTATTGTTCAGCAGCTATAGAAGTATAGTGCGCAACTGCTTCTATTTCATCATCAGTTAGTATACCCTCCATTGCGGGCATTACTCCTATACCGTTTCTAACTGCCATTATAATTCTTTGAATATCAGGTCTAATTTCATTTAAGTTTGGACCAACCATTGCGTTCGATCCAGCATCTGAGAGCATATGGCATGCTGCACAATTTCCAGCCCCTAAAAAAACTTCTTTTCCCTTATTAAATAGTTCATCAGCATTAACTTGGGTACATGATAAAAGTATCAAAAATAATAATGTATTAAAGAAATTTAAAAATAATTTTTTCACGTAAATTTGGTATCATAATTAAAAAAATTTAAAAAGGAGAATTATGAAAGCTTATTGGGTTGCAAATTATACTGAAATAAAAGACGACGAAAGACTTAAAAAATATGCTATTAAAGCGAAAGAAGCGGTTGAAAAATATTCTGGAAAAATAATAGCAAGAAGTGCAAATAATGTAACTTTAGAAGGAAGGGAAATGGTTAGAGTAGCGCTTGCAGAATTTCCAGATATTGAAACAGCAAAAAATTGTTACAATTCCGAAGAGTATGTTGAAGCTAGAAAACATTTGGAAAATAATGCTACTAGAGAACACATAATATTTGAGGGAATGTAAGCTGATAAAGACTTAATATTGAATAGGTTCGGGATCTATACTTCTCCATAAATACCAAGTTGCAACAGAACAGTAAGGGGAAAACTTTTTGTTAAGATATTTCACGTAACTTTCTGGTGGTAGATATTTTTTATTAAAATTTTTTGAAATAGCTCTTAACAAACCAATATCCTGGATTGGCCAAATATTAGGACGATTATAAGTAAATAATAAAATCATTTCTGCTGACCATCTTCCAATTTGTCTTAATTGAGAAAGATAAATTATGGCATCTTCATCAGACATATTTGAAATAAGTCTTGGATTAAACTCTTTACTTAATATTTTTTGGGCTAAACTTTTTATTCCTTTTACTTTCTGTCTACTTAGACCACAACTTTTAAGCTGAACAGTAGATAACTTACTTACTGTTTTTGCGTTAATTTTATTTTTACATTTTTTCTTAAATTTTAAAAAAACTGAATTAGCAGCGGCTACACTAATTTGTTGTCCAATTATACTTTTACAGAGAGAGAAAAAGACATCTTTTCTTGTAGTTAGTACTGTCTCTGAAGGTGATTTATATTTTTTAATCAAAGAAGACATGATTTTATCTTTTTTAGATAAATATTTTTTTGCTTTATTCCAGTATGATGGGGTTCTACTCATGTCGTGAAACAGATAACTTTTTTTTCAAATACATCTCTCTTCTAAATATAATTACAGATGAAACTATAACTAATAAAGCACCTAATAATGTTTTAGAAGTTGGTATTTCGTTCCAAATAAAATATCCAAATATTATAGCAAAGACTAATCCAAGATATTTTAAGGGTGAAACTAAACTTACTTCTGAGTATTTGTAAGATTGTGATAACCATAAATTTGCAAGACCACCTAATATACCGACCATAGATAGCAAAAATAAATCAATTAAACTTGGCAAAATCCATCCCTGATAGAAAGATAGAAAACTTAAAAGCATTATTGAGAATGAAAAGAAAAAACTAATTAACCAAGCAGGCTCTGTTGAGGATAATTTTCTTATAGCAATAGCTACATAAGATAAGCCTAAGCAAAAAATTATTGGATAAATATAATATAAATTTAAAGAGCTAAAACCTGGTTCAGTGATGAAAATTATACCAACAAATCCTACTAAAACTGCTAACCATCGATAAATACCAACTTTTTCATTTAGTAAAAAAATTGAAAATATTGTTATAAATATTGGTGCTGCAAAAGAAATACTTACAACTGTTGCTAAAGGCAAATTTCTTAATGCTATAAATATAGAAACCAAAGCAATTAATCCTGCTAAACATCTTTTAAAATGAAGAAATGGTCTAGTTGTTTTATAAAAATCTAAATATCTATCTTTAGGAATAAGAAATAGAATAGGAATTATTCCACAAAATCCTCTAAAAAATAATACTTGTCCAACGGGATAATCCTCAGACCATTTAACAATCACATCCATAAGTGAAAATGCACATACCGATATGAACATGTAAAAAAAGCCTAATTGATTTTTTGATAGCATATGATTAACTTTAGATTAATTAAGTTATTTATCAATGGAAATAGCAATTTTAGGATTAGGATGTTTTTGGGGACCAGAAATTAAGTTTAGTAAACTTGATGGAGTTATAAAAACAGAGGTAGGTTATTGTGGAGGTCATAATGCTGAAACAAATTACAAAGAAGTATGTACAGGCACAACAAATCATGCAGAAGTAGTAAAATTAGATTTTGATCCTAAAGTAATATCTTACGAGAAAATACTTGAATATTTTTTTGAAATTCATGATCCAACAACCTTAAATTCTCAAGGACCAGATTTTGGAACTCAATATAGAAGTGAAATCTTTTATTTAAATGATCAGCAAAAAATTACTGCTGAAAAAGTGATAGAAAAAGAAAACATCAAATTATCAGGAAAAGTAGTAACAAAAATTTCTCTAGTTAAAAACTATTGCCCAGCTGAAGAGTATCATCAACGATATTTGGAAAAAAGATAAAATGTCTTTAGTTGATACAAGTTGGTTAGAAAATAATATCGATAAAGTAAAAATTATTGATTGCTCATGGCATATGCCTCAAACTCAAAGAAACGGTTTTAAGGAATATACTGAGGAACATATTCCAAATGCTATTTTTTTTGATTTAGATAAAAATTCTAAATTAGATACTGATTTACCACATATGCTTACTGATACTAAATCTTGGGAAAAAATAATGAGTAACATGGGTATAGAAAATAATGATCGAATAGTAATTTATGATAATTCTGATGTCATTAGTTCTTGTAGATGTTGGTACAATTTAATTTATTATGGACATGATCCTAAACTAATTCATGTTCTGGATGGTGGATTAAAAAAATGGAAAAAAGAAAATAAACCTACAGATAACAAAGAAGTAACCAATCAAACTTCAAATTATATATGTAAAGAAAATATAGAACTAGTTAAAAATAAAAAACAAATAGATGAAAATATTAATTCACATGAATTTAATGTTGTTGATGCAAGAAGTAGAGAAAGATTTGAAGGCAAAGTTGCTGAACCAAGGAAAGGTCTTAGAAGTGGTTCAATAAAAAATTCTTTTTGCCTACCCTTTTCTGAATTAATAAACGAAGACCATACTTTCGTTAGTAAAGATAAAATAATGGAAAAATTTAAGTCCTTTAAATTTGACCATGATAAAAATCTAGTATTTTCATGTGGTTCTGGAGTGACTGCAAGTGTATTGGCACTAGCTTATTCTTTAATAAATGCTAAATATATGCCGACAATTTACGATGGCTCTTGGGCTGAATACGGAAAAAATTAACTTATGAAAACATCTACAAAAATAACAAGTATAGTAATTATATTTTTCTTAATCATTGCAACAGTGATCATTGGAAGAACAATGATAGGAAATCATTTCAAAAAAAAATTTAGTAAAAGACCACCTCCTGGAATAATAATAACTACTACTCAAGAAAGAGTTTTTGAAAATGTTGTTAGTACCTATGGGACTGCAACTCCAATTCAAACACAATCATTTAAAATTGAAAAATATGAAATATTAAAACCTATAAAATTTAATCAAAAAGTTAAAAAGGGTGATGTAATTGCTGAGCTTAAAAATCGAAAAGTTATTGCACAATTTGATGGTGTTATTGGAAAAAGAGAATTTTCGGAAGATATAGAGGTTTCAAAATCTTCAATATTAATTAATCTTGAAGATACTAGCTCAATATATTGTGATGTAGATATACCTGAAATTTTTGTACCATTTATTAAGGTTGGTCTGCCAGTTGATATTAAATTTTCAGGATATAAAAATAAAATTTATAAAGGTGAAGTGGACTCTTTTGCTAGCAGGATAAGTGAAGATACAAGAGCTTTAGCAACAAGAATTAAGATGGACAATTCATCAGGTGAAATATTACCTGGCTCATTTTTAGAAATATCAATTAAATATGATGTAAGAAATGGCTTAAGTGCTCCTGACACTAGTACAATTGTCGAGGGTGAAAATGTTTTTATTTATAAAGTAGATGAAAAAAATAAAGTAATGAAAACAAAAGTAACCATTGGTGATAGATACATGGGCTTTGTAGAAATATTAGATGGATTAAATAATGGAGATAAAATTGTTGCAGAAGGAACAAAAAAAGTAAGACCAAATTTAACCATCAGACCTATAGAGAAAGGTGCTAAAAAAAAACAAGGAAATTCTAGCTGGGGTAAAAAAGATAAATCAAAAAAAGCTGAAGAAAAAAAAGGTAAATTTGATTGGTTAAAAAATATTTTTAAAAAATCAGATAATGAGAAAAAATAATTAAATGTATATAACTGAAGTTAGTATTAAACGACCTGTTGTTGCTTGGGTCATGTCTTTAATATTAATTATTTTTGGTATTTTTGTCTTTTTAGAATTGCCAGTAAGAGAACTTCCTGATGGTATACAGCCTCCGGTAGTTCAAGTTCAAACCGATTATAAATCTGCTTCAGCCGAAATTGTTGATGAAGAAATAACTCAAAAATTAGAGGACGTAATTGGTGGAGCTGAGGGTATCAAAAATATAGACTCAAGTTCTCTCAATGGAAGAAGTAGGATTAACATTCAATTCAACACAGACATTGATTTAGATGATGCTGCTAATGATATTAGGGAAAGAGTTGCAAGGGTTGTAGATAATTTACCAAGTGAATCAAACCCTCCACAAATTTTAAAACAGGCAGCAGGATTTACAACTACAATGTGGGTAGCTTTATCATCTCCAACTTGGAATGATCTAGATCTTGGAGATTATGCTGAAAGATATTTAATAGATGCATTCTCAAGTGTACCAAACGTTGGTCGAATTTTAGTTGGTGGATTAAGAGAACTTAGTGTTAGAGTTTGGATAGATCCAATAAAATTAGCTGCAAATGATCTTACAATTCAAGAAGTTGAAAGAGCTCTGAGAAATGAGAATATAAATCTTCCAGCTGGAACCTTAGAAGCTAATAACAAAGACTTAACTTTAAACATTGATAAATCCTATTCTAATATTGATGCTATTAAACAATTGCCACTTAAGAAAAATAAAGAAAAAGTTATCATTTTATCTGATGTGGCTAATATAGAGTTTGGACCTGTTTCAGAAAAAACTTTATTTAAAGCGCAAAGAAAAAATGCAGTAAATTTAAAAACTGTTGGTATCGGTATTTATGCTAAAAGTGGTGCATCGACGGTAGAGCTTTCTAAACAAATAAAAATTAAAATCAAAGAACTTAACAAATCCTTACCCGATGGATTAAAGTTAGAAATAGCATTTAACAGAGCAACCTACATTGGTGCTGCAATAGAAGAAGTATATAAAAGTTTAGTAATTGCATTTGTATTAGTTGTTTTAATTATTTATCTTTTTTTAGGTAACCTTAAAGCAGTAATAGTTCCTGCAGTTGCTTTACCAGTTAGTCTTATTGGATCATTTCTAGGGTTATATATATTTGATCTATCAATTAATATTTTTGTATTACTAAGTTTTATTCTAGCAATTGGCATAATCACTGATGACTCTGTGATCATGACTGATGCGATCTATACAAGAATTGAAAATGGTGAAACACCTTTAGTGGCTGCTTACAAGGGTTCTAAACAAATTACATTTGCAATTATTGCAACGACTTTAATTCTTATAGCAGTATTTTTACCTTTAATTTTTATTAAAGGAATATCAGGAACTTTATTTAAAGAAACAGCAATAGCCTTATCTTTTTCAATTGTTGTATCTTCTTTTGTGGCATTAACGTTATCTCCAATGTTAGGAAGTAAATTTTTAAACAAAAAAGAAAAAATTAATTTCTTCGTAAAAAAATTCAATAATGGATTTAAATCTTTTACAGAATTTTATGTAAACTCTCTTAAATATTGGGTGAATAAACAAAAAACTATTTCAATATTTATAATTTTAATCATAGCTGCTTCAGCTTATTTGTTTAATTTTTCTAAAAAAGAATTGATACCAGTTGAAGATAGGGGTGCTTATTTAATAATTGGATCAACTGATGAAGGAAGTTCATTTGAATATACACAAGAAAAAGCTCAAATAATTGAAGGAAGAATACTCAGATTATTACAGGCAGAAGACAGTCCATATGCAAGGCTAATAATGAGAGTTCCTGGTTTTGGAAGATCTGCAACTTCTTATAACAGCTTTATTATTATTGCATTACTTGATGAATGGAAAAATAGAGAAAAAAGTAGTCAAATAATATTAAGAGAAGCTATTGGACAAGTGGTTTCTGTGCCTGAAACTTTTGCATTTCCAATTTCTCCACAATCAATAAGAGTATCTAGTTACAATAAGCCTGTTCAAATGGTCATATATGGATCTAGCTACGAAGAATTAGAAGAAATCCAAAATAATGTCTTAAGAGAATTAAGAAAAAACAGAAATATGTCTAGAATTGAAAGTGATTATACAAAAAATAAACCTGAGGTTAAATTAATCACTAATAAAAACAGAGCAAATGATTTGGGAGTTTCTACTGAAAATATAGGTAGAACTCTAGAAACTCTTTACGGAGGAAAAAGGGTAACAACTTTTAGTAAAGAAGGAAGAGAATACCCAATTATTTTACAGCAATATTTAGCAGATAGAAGAGATAAAGATGGGTTATCAAAAATTTTTGTTAGATCTGAAACAACTGGTAAACTTGTATCTGTTGCAAGTTTAGTTGAGTTTAAAGAGAAAGGCACTGCTGAGGCGCTTCCAAGATATAATCGTCAAAGAGCGGTTACAATTTCTGCTGCGCTTGCAGAAGATTATACTCTAACGGAGGCAATAAATTACCTGGAAGATGTCATGATTAGAGTTGCTCCTCAAAATCAAATAACTTGGAAGGGAAAATCTGAAGAGTTAAAAGAAACAACGAATGAAATATACTTAATTTTTGCTCTTGCTTTGTTAACTGCTTATTTAGTTATGGCAGCAACATTTAACTCTTTTGTTCATCCGTTTATTATTATTTTAACGGTTCCATTAGCTGTTTTTGGTGGCTTAGTATTTATTTTATTTTTAAATAGTTCGGTAAATATTTTCTCTCAAATCGCTTTAATAATACTTATTGGTATATCCACAAAGAATAGTATTTTGATTGTAGACTATACAAACCAAATAAGAACTACTGGTGTTAAAATCCAGGATGCTATAATTAAAGCTTGCCAACTAAGAATTCGACCAATCATAATGACCTCACTTAGTACAATGATAGCAATGCTTCCTTTAGTTATTGGGAATATTGGCCCAGGTGCAGGTGAAGGCTCTAGATTAGCTGTGGGTTCTACAATTTTAGGAGGAATGATTATCTCAACCTTTTTTACTTTATATGTAACTCCTACAATGTATTTAGCTCTTGCAAAAAATACTAAGCGAATTGATGCAGTTGATATTGAATTAAAAAAACAGCTAAATTAAAAAATAATATATTTTGACGTTGATAAAGAATTTTTACATTCTATTAATTGTTGCTTGTAAATATTTGATTGTTTCTCCACTCTTTTGGCTAGATTAATTACCTTTTTATTTTTTTTATAATTTTTATAGTTACCCCACCCTTCATGATAAGCAATGTACTGCTTGAAAGCATCATGTTTCGAAACTTTTAAAATTTTTTCAGTTTTATTTGTGTACCAACCAATAAAATCTACACTATCTTTAAATCTTGTCCTAGCAGCAAGCTTATTCCCAGTTTCTTCTTTATATTGTTTCCACGTTCCTTTTACAGCCTGTGAATACCCAAAAGAACTTGATGGTCTCTTATAAGGCACTACTTTAAATAATTTCTGTCTAGGAGGTTTTGCTAGCCAGTCAAAACTGGATTCCATTTTTATAATTGCAAGCTGTAAATAAACTGGGGTTCCCCATTTTTTCTCAGCTTTTTTTGCATGTTTATACCACATGTATCTTTCATTAAATATAGAACAACTATCTGCTGTATTTTTTGGAACAGACGAGCAACCTGAAATAAAAATTATTAAAATAAAAAAATAATTAATTTTTAAAATTTTCATTTTTTTTAAAAAAGT
>CACGMR010000012.1 GCA_902574215.1 uncultured Pelagibacteraceae bacterium | reverse complement strand
CAAAACTTGCCCAGTAATAGATATATTTTTAATAAAAAAGTCAACAGCATTACATATTTGTTCGACACCAACTTGTCTTTTTAAAGGGGTTGCCAAATATTGCTTTTTGAAATGTTTTTCAGATTGTCTTTGATTTTTTATAGTAGGGCCAGGTGCAATTGCGTTTACTCTTACATTTGGAGCCAAGCTCATAGCGCTAGTTTTTGTGAGAGTATAAAGACCTGTTTTGCTTACAGTATAAGAAAAAAAATATGGAGTTAATTTAAAAACTCTTTGATCTATAATATTAATAATATTGTTATTTCCTTTCCTTACATTTTTTGCAAATTCTTTTGATAATAATGCTGGTGTTCTTAAATTAGTTCTAAGATGTTGCCCCCAGCTATCTGTTGTAAAATTTTCTAATTTATCATTTTCAAATAAAGAAGCATTGTTAATTAAACAATCAAAATATTTAAGTTTAGATTTTGCAAATTTTATAATTTTATTTACATCATTTTCTTTACTTAAATCACCTTTGACTAAGTAAACTTTTGTACCTTCATTAGATAACTCTTTTTTTAATTTTTCTGCTTTTAATTTTGATTTGTTATAATGGATTAAGATTTCTATATTAGGACCAGATAACTTTCTTGCAATCGCAGCACCCATTCGAGTTGCTCCACCAGTAATAATTATTTTCCGTGCTTCCATTTTTTATCTCTTTTTTTTGTAACTTTAGTACCTGGCATACCCATAGTTGATCTACCTTTTGGATAAAGCTTATTTTTTACATCATACTGCCTTATTTTTGGATTTAATGTAATTTCTAATTCAGTACTCTCCAATTTTCTTATTTCATCTCGTATTTTAGCAGCTTCTTCAAACTCTAAATTAGACGCAGCTTCTTTCATTTTTTTATCCAAGCCTTTGAGATGTTTTTTAAGATTTCCTCCAATATTAGACCCTTCGCTTATTTTAACGTAGTCTTTCTCATAAACACTTTCTAGAATATCACTGATTTCTTTTTTTACCGATTTTGCATCTATCTTATGTTTCTTATTATAATCTAATTGAATTTTTCTTCTTCTGTCAGTTTCTGCAATTGCTTTTTTTATACTTTTTGTTTCTTTGTCAGCATACAAAATTACTTTACCATCAACATTTCTTGCAGCCCTACCAATTGTTTGAATTAAAGAAGTTTCAGATCTCAAGAATCCCTCTTTATCAGCATCCAAAATTCCAACTAATGCACATTCAGGAATATCCAATCCTTCTCGCAATAGGTTAATTCCAACTAAAACATCAAATACACCCATTCTTAAATCTCGCATGATTTCAATTCTTTCAAGAGTATCAATATCTGAGTGGAGGTATCTTACTTTGACTCCATTCTCATGAAGATATTCAGTTAAATCCTCAGCCATTTTTTTAGTTAGTGTGGTTACTAATACTCTATGATTATTTTCTATAACTCGTTTACATTCATGCATTAAATCATCGACCTGATTTTTTGCTGGACGTATTTCTACAGGTGGATCTATTAAACCTGTTGGTCTTATAACTTGATCAATAAATTTACCTTTTGTTTGTTCTAGTTCCCATGGACCAGGCGTTGCAGAAACGAAAACAGTCTGAGTTCTCATTAAGTCCCATTCCTCAAATTTTAGTGGTCGATTATCCATACAAGAAGGAAGTCTGAATCCATATTCTGCTAAAGTACTTTTTCTTGATCTATCACCTTTATACATTCCATTAAGTTGAGGAACTGTAACGTGACACTCATCTACAAATATTAAAGTATTATCAGGAAAGTATTCAAAAAGAGTAGGAGGAGGTTCGCCTGGTTTTCTTCCTGACAAAAATCTTGAATAGTTTTCAATACCAGCACATGAACCAGTTGCTTCAATCATTTCAAGATCAAATTTAGTTCTTTCTTCTAATCTTTGTGCCTCTAATAATTTATTTTCAGCACGGTGTTTTTTTAAAGTAACTTCTAATTCTTTTTTTATATTAATTACTGCTTGCTCAATCGTAGGTTTTGGAGTGATGTAGTGACTATTGGCATAAACTTTTACCAAACTTAATTCTCTTACTTTATCGCCTGTTAAGGGATCAAATTCTTCTATCTGTTCAAGCTTATCTCCAAATAGGCATAATCTCCAAGCTCTGTCTTCTAAGTGTGATGGAAAAATTTCCAGGTATTCTCCTCTTGCTCTAAATGTTCCTCTATAAAAATTTTGATCATTACGTTTGTATTGAAGAGCAACTAAAGACTTAATTATTTCTTCTCTATTATAATCATAATTTTTTTGGAGTGTTAAAGTCATTTTGCTATATGCTTCAACGGATCCAAGACCATAAATACAAGAAACGCTTGCAACAATTAATACGTCATCTCTTTCTAAAAGAGATCTTGTTGCAGAGTGTCTCATTCGATCAATTTGTTCATTAATAGAGGCTTCTTTCTCTATATATGTGTCTGATCTCGGCACATAAGCCTCTGGAGTGTAATAGTCATAGTATGAAACGAAATATTCAACAGCATTGTCAGGAAAAAAGGTTTTCATTTCCCCATAAAGTTGAGCAGCAAGAGTTTTGTTTGGAGCTAAAATCAAGGCAGGTCTATTAGTAGCTTCAATTACTTTAGCCATTGTAAAAGTTTTTCCAGATCCCGTTACACCAAGCAAAACTTGATTAAATTGATCTTTGTTAGCACCATTTACTAATTTTTTTATCGCTCCAGGCTGATCACCAGCAGGTTTAAAATCAGATTTAATTTTGAATTTTTTTCCACCCTCTAGTTTTCCACCTATTTTAGGATTTTTACTCTGAATATCTGTAATTAAATCTTGATAAGTATTTTCCATATATTAAACAACGTAGTAGAATTTATTTATATTTCAATGAGCATAATATCAGACAGTTTAAAGAAGATTAAACCATCACCTACTATTGCTGTTACTCAAAAAGCAAGAGAATTAAAAGCTGCTGGAAAAGATGTTATTGGATTAGGTGCGGGGGAGCCAGATTTTGATACTCCAGATAATATTAAGCAAGCAGCTATAAAAGCAATTAATGATGGTGATACCAAATATACTGCGGTAGATGGTACTCCAGCATTGAAAAAAGCAATCGTAGAAAAATTTAAAAAAGAAAATAATTTAGATTATACAACTGATCAAATTACAGTTGGTGCTGGTGGTAAGCATGTAATTTATAATGCAATGATGGCCACATTAAACGAAGGTGATGAAGTTATAGTTCCTGCTCCTTATTGGGTTTCTTATCCCGATATGGTTTTATTAGCTGGAGGAAAACCAGTAATAATGGAATGTGATGAAAAACAAGGTTTTAAAATAAATCCAAAGGATCTTGAGAAATTTATAACTCCAAAAACGAAATGGATTATTCTTAATTCTCCCTCTAATCCAACAGGAGCATGTTATTCAGAGCAAGACATAAAAGCAATTGCAGGTATTTTAGAAAAATATAATCACGTATATATTTTAAGCGATGATATTTATGAACATGTGACTTATGAGGGATTTAAATTTTTTACTATTGCTCAAATTAATAGTTTAAAAGATAGAGTGCTTACAATGAATGGTGTAAGTAAAGCTTATTCAATGACAGGCTGGAGAATAGGGTATGCAGCTGGTCCAAAAGATATCGTTAAAGCTATTGCTAAAATCCAATCACAATCAACAACTAATCCTTCCTCTATTAGTCAAGCTGCTGCAGTTGAGGCACTAAGTGGGACACAAGACTTTATTAAGGAAAGAGCAAGCTCGTTTCAGGAAAGAAGAGATTTTGTGGTTAATGCTTTAAATACAATAGATGGAATTGAATGTCTCAATCCAGATGGAGCGTTCTATGTCTTTCCAAGTTGCAAAGGTTTAATGGGTAAAAAAGATCCAAATGGAAATGAAATTAAATCTGATACTGATTTTGTTCAATCATTGTTAGAGAATAGTGGGATTGCTGTAGTCCAGGGTTCTGCATTTGGTTTAGAAGGTTTTTTCAGAATTTCTTATGCAACATCAATGGATAATCTTAAGAAAGCAATGGATAAAATTTCTAATTTTTGCAAAAGTTTAAACTAACCCTAATTGAACAACTGATTTAGCGTTCTCAGTTATACAATCTTTTGCTGGTTTAAATTTAAATCCTAACAATTCCTCTGCATAAGACGTATCAGTTTGCATTAATTGAGACAATTCAACTAATTTTTTAACTTCTTTTCCAACAATTAATCTTCTTCCACCAACTTTATTGTTACCAATACATGCAACATGAGCTTTAGCTATATCTTTGACATCAGAAATTAAAACAGCAAATTTAGGTGCTCCAGGAAATTTACCTTTCAAAAATTGTCTAACATATTCTATTGAGGTTCCACCTTTTTTATCTAAAGCATCACCAAATACTCCACCTGGATTAATAGTAGTTAACTTACTTTTTAATCCTTTGCTTTCCATTAATTCCCAAGCAGCTTTTTCAGCTTTTGTTTTTGATAAAAAGTAATCATTAACTCCCTCTATCCAATTTTCATCGGTCCAATCATTTTCACCAAATGTATAAGGATTGCTCCTATTAGGCTTTCTAAACATGGCGACAATTGAGGAGGTTTTAATTATTTGTTCAACTCCTGCATTTATACCAGCATTTAAAACTCTTAAAGTTCCATCTACTGCAACAGGTAACAAAAATTCTCTATTTCTTGAAACTTTCATTGGAAATGGGGAGGCAATATGAAAAATATATTTACATCCTTTTGCAGCTTCATTCCAGCCATCATCTTTTAAAAGATCTAATTCGATAAAAGATAATTTTTCGATTGGTGCATGTTTTTTTATAGTTTCTTTAGTTTGATCGATTAAATCTTTATTTCTAACAGTTCCTAATACTTCATAACCCTTATTTAATAATTCTATAGCTGTATGTTTTGCAATCCATCCACTTATTCCAGTTAATAATACCTTGTCTGTCATTATATTTGCCTTTCTACCTGTTATTATTTTTAATCTCGAATTAGTGAGATAGGAATTTTTCAGCTTCTAATGCTGCCATACAACCCATTCCCGCAGCTGTAACGGCTTGTCTAAATGTTTTGTCTTTTACATCTCCCGCAGCATAAACTCCAGGAATATTTGTTTCAGTAGAATCTGGTTTAGTAATTAAATAACCTTCATTATCCATCTTAAGTTGATCTTTAAATAATGAAGTTGCTGGATCATGTCCAATAGCGATAAACAATCCATCTAGTTTTAATTCTTCAGATTTATCTGTTTTTAAATTTTTAATCTTAATACCTTTAACATTTTTAGGTTCTTGATCTCCTAATACATCTTCAACAACAGAGTCCCAAATGATTTCTATTTTTTTATTTTCCATTAATTTTTTTTGAAGCATTTTTTCAGCTCTCAAACTATCTCTTCTATGGATTAATTTAACTTTGGATGCAAACTTTGTAAGGAACATTGCTTCTTCAACAGCTGCATTACCTCCTCCAACAACAGCAACCTCTTTATCCTTAAAGAAAAAACCATCACAAGTTGCACACGCAGAAACACCAAATCCTCTATATTCTTGTTCAGATTTCAGATTTAACCATCTGGCTTGAGCTCCTGTAGAAATAATTATGCTATCAGCAGTATATTTTTGCCCACTATCGCCTATAGCTTCAAACGGAGTAGATTTTAGATTTACCGAACCAATATGATCTTCAATCATTTCAGTTCCAACGGCTTTTGCTTGTTCTTTCATTTGATCCATCAACCACGGACCTTGAATAACTTCAGCAAATCCTGGAAAATTTTCAACATCAGTAGTTGTTGTTAGTTGTCCGCCAGGTTCGGAACCATAAACTAAAATTGGATTTAACATAGCACGAGCCGCATAAACTGCTGCTGTGTATCCGGCAGGACCAGATCCAATTATTAACACTTTTGTGTGTTTAGTTGGATTTTGACTCATATGAAAGCTATATAGTGATTAATGTCTAAATTAAAAGGTTTATTATTAACTCAAGGAATGCATGGCATGATAAGCCAGGTAGAAGGTTTAGCAAAAGCCTTAGATATTGATTTTACACACCATAAGGTTGAACTAAATAATTTTTGGAAAATTGTTCCACCAAAATTAACACCAGTATCACAAAACGTTTATAAAAAAATAAACGAGTCTGATTTTGATGTAATTATTTCATGTGGAAGAAAAAGCGTGATTCCCTCAATCCACTTAAAAAGAATTTCAAAAAAAAAAGTTTCAAATATTCATATTCAAGATCCAAAAGTAGATTTTAATCATTTTGATTTTATTGTTGCTCCCGAACATGATGGGATAAGTGGTCCAAATGTAATTAAAACAAAAGGTGCAATTCACTATTTAACGGAAAATGAAATTGAAGAAAATAGAAGTTATCTAAATTCATATATTAAACAGGATAATAGAAAAGTATGGTGTTTGATAATGGGTGGCCCTACAAAATATTATGACTACTCAACAAAAAATATGAAGCATATCTTTTCAATTTTTTACAAACTATTGAAAAAAAATGATTTTCAACTTGTAGTGATCCCTTCAATGAGAACACCATTAAATACTATACATTATGCAAAAGAGTTTTTTGGAGAAAATCACACTGTGATTATGAATGTTGATAAAAAAGCTTATCTTTCAGCTTTGGCAATTTCGGAAAATATAGTTGTTACATGTGACTCTAGCTCAATGATATCTGAAGCCGCTTTGACTGGAAAACCAATTTATGTTGCTAATATTTTACCAAGAAGAAAAGATGTCAGATTTCAAAATTTTAGAAATTTATTCAGAGAATTAAATATTACTAGAAACCTAGGTGAAGAAATTGAAAATTGGAACTATCAAAAATTAGATGAAACGAATAGAGTAGCAAAAATTATTAAAGAAAAAATTCAATCATAATGTCATTTTTAAATTCAATTAAAAATAATTCGAAGCAACACAATTTCCCTTTTGATCATTGGGAGTATAGTGATGCTTTGTCCGAAGAGGCAATTGATGAAATAGTTAAAGCTGACATTCCTGATGTCAGTAAACATAATCTTAATTATGATGGAACAAGAGCAATAGATGGTGGAGCTGCAGAATTTAGACAAGGTATAGCTTCAGGTGGACAAGCAATAAAGTTTAGATGTTTTATTAATAAAGAAAATGCATCACAATTTCCAAATTTAGTAAAATTTATAAACGAACTTCAATCTAAAGAAACATACGAAACAATTTCTAAAATGATAAATAAAGATTTATCAAATTCTTATGTTAGAGTTGAGGTTATATGTGATAGAGAGGGTTTTTGGTTAAAACCTCATTGCGATATAAAAGAAAAACTTATGTCAGGCTTAATATTTGTTAATAATACAAATGAATCTGAAGATTTAGGAACTGATTTTTACAATGAAAAATTAGAGAAAGTTAAGACACTTCCTTACAAACATAATTATGGTTATCTTTTTACAAGTGGACCAAATACCTGGCATGGTATGGAAAAGAAAAAAATTGTTAAAGAAAGACGATGTATTCAAGTAAATTATGTTACCTTTGAAACTGATTGGAAAGTAAATTCTTAAACTTCCTGAAGAGAAGTCACTTCTAGTTTTTTTGTTTTTAGCGATCTAATTGCTTCTAAACAGGCTTGAGCAGTAGACATGTTAGTACAATAAGGAACTTTATTCTTAAGCGTTGCTCTTCTTAATGCTATAGCATCACTTAATCGGTGTTCACTATTTCCACCTCCAGTATTTATTACTAATGCAATTTTTTTAGAATCTAAAACATCTACTATATGAGGTGAACCTGTGCTTACTTTGTTTATAATTTTACATTTCATTTTATGTTTTCGAATATATTCCGCAGTTCCTTTTGTTGCACATAATGTAAACTTTAGTTTAATAAGTTCTTTTGCTAAATCTATTCCTTCATCTTTGTGACTATCTTTGAGAGATATAAAAGCTAATCCTTGTTTTGGTAATGAGTTAGCAGCTGCGATTTGACTTTTGGCAAAAGCCATTCCAAAATTTTTATCAAATCCCATCACTTCCCCAGTCGATTTCATTTCAGGTCCTAACAATAAGTCACTGTTTGGAAATTTATTAAATGGGAACACAGCTTCTTTTACTGCGTACATACCTTTAGATTTATCTTTTAAATTAAACTTAGATAACTTTTCACCAGCCATTACTCTTGATGCAATTTTAGCTAAAGGAAGACCTTTTGCTTTTGATACAAAAGGAACTGTTCGACTAGCTCTTGGATTAACTTCAATCACATAAATTTCATCTTTTTTTATTGCAAACTGTATGTTCATGAAACCTTTTACGTTCAAAGCTATCGCTAATTTTTTTGTTTGATTTTCAATTTCTTTAAGAAGATATGGTTTAATTGATACAGGGGGTAGGCTACATGCAGAATCTCCTGAATGAATTCCTGCTTCTTCGATATGTTGCATAATACCTGCTACGTGAACCTGTTTTCCATCTGATATGGCATCCACATCTACTTCCATTGCATGATCGATAAATTTATCAATTAAAATTGGATTATCTTCTGCAGCTTTAAAGGCTTCCTCAACAAATTTTTTAAGCTGATTTTTTTCATGAACAATTTCCATTGCTCTTCCACCCAAAACATATGAAGGTCTTACCATTAATGGCAACCCTATTTTATCTGCAATTTTAATTGCCTGATTAAATGTCTTTGCAATTCCACTCTCTGCCTGTTTTAGTTTTAATTTATTTAATAAATTTCTAAATCGGTCTCTATCTTCTGCTAAATCGATCGATGTATATTGCGTTCCTAAAATCGGAAGCTTGTTGTCATGTAAAAATTTAGCAAGCTTAATCGGAGTTTGGCCACCAAACTGAGCAATTACACCTATTAGGTTTCCTTTTTCTTGTTCTTTTTTAATTATGTTAAAAACGTATTCTTCTTTTAAAGGCTCAAAGTATAATCGATCACTCGTATCATAGTCTGTTGATACTGTTTCAGGGTTACAATTAACCATTATCGTCTCAAATCCTGCGTCTTTTAATGAAAAACTTGCCTGACAACAGCAATAATCAAACTCAATTCCTTGACCAATTCTATTTGGACCACCTCCAAGAATAATTATTTTTTTCTTATTGGATGGATCAGCTTCACATTCAGAGTTAATTGAAAAATTTCTTTGATAAGTTGAGTACATATATGGAGTAAAAGATTTGAATTCAGCCGCACAAGTATCTACTTTTTTATAAACTGGAAGTATTTTAAGCGCTGATCTTTTTCTTCTAACAACGTCTTCAGAAGTTTTAGTTAATTCCGAAAGTTTTTTATCTGAAAATCCTATTGATTTTATTCTATTAAATTCTGCAAAATCCCTAGGAAGTCCTTTAGTTTTTATTTGTGTTTCACAATCAACTATCTCTTTAATTTGCTCTAAAAACCAAGGGTCAATTTTAGATAAATTGTATATTCTTTTTAAATTTATTTTTTTTCTAATTGCTTCAGCGACTAGCAATAGCTTATTTGGAATAGTTTCTTTAAGTTTTTTTTCAATTTGTTTTTTATTTAAATCAAAAATTCTGTCTAAACCTGAAAAACCTGTCTCCAAAGACACCAAAGCCTTTTGTAGAGATTCTTTAAAGTTTCTTCCTATTGCCATTGCTTCACCTACTGATTTCATAGATGTTCCTAAAGCTGCAGGAGAAGTTGAAAATTTTTCAAAAGTAAATCTTGGAATTTTAGTCACCACATAATCTATACTCGGCTCAAATGATGCGGGAGTAACTTTAGTTATTTCATTTTTTAATTCATCCAGAGTATAACCAACTGCTAATTTTGCAGCCACTTTTGCGATAGGAAATCCAGTTGCTTTTGATGCAAGTGCTGATGATCTTGATACTCGTGGGTTCATTTCAATTACAACCATTCGACCGTTTTTAGGGTTGATAGCAAATTGAACATTTGATCCTCCAGTTTCAACTCCAATTTTTCGTAAACACGCAATAGAAGCATTTCTCATTACCTGGTATTCTTTATCTGTTAGAGTAAGGGCAGGCGCAATTGTTACTGAGTCACCTGTATGAATTCCCATTGGATCTATATTTTCAATTGAGCAAATAATTATACAATTATCTTTTTTATCTCTTACAACTTCCATTTCAAATTCTTTCCATCCCTCCAAACATTCCTCAACAAGAACTTGGCTTACAGGAGATTCATGCAATCCATTTTTAACAATCTTAAAATAATCTTTTTTAGTTTTAGCTATTCCTCCACCAAGTCCACCAAGTGTGAAGGCAGGTCTTATGATTGCTGGTAATCCAATTTTTTTTAATACTTTTGATGCTTGATTATTTTTATTAACAATTTCAGATTTTGGTAAATCTAAACCAATATCAATCATATTTTTTCTAAATTTCTTTCTGTCCTCGGCATTAGAAATTGCTTTAGAATTTGCTCCTATCAACTCAATTTTGTATTTTTTTAGAATTCCTTTTTTCTCTGCTTCCATTGCAAGATTAAGCGCAGTTTGCCCTCCCATTGTTGGAAGAATTGCATCGGGTTTTTCTTTCTTTAGAATTTTTTCTAATACATCTAGTGTAATTGGTTCAATATAAGTTTTATCCGCAACATCTGGATCAGTCATAATTGTTGCAGGATTTGAATTTATTAAGACTACTTTATAACCCTCATCTTTAAGAGCTTTACATGCTTGTGTCCCTGAATAATCAAATTCACATGCTTGTCCTATAATTATTGGACCAGCTCCTACAACTAATATTTTTTTAATATCTTTTCTTTTTGGCATTTTTTTTCATGTTATTAATAAATTCTTGAAACAAATAAACACTATCTTGAGGTCCCGGATTAGACTCGGGATGATATTGAACTGAGAAGACAGGTTTATTTTTTATTTTGATACCTTCAACACTATTATCAAATAAAGATTTATGTGTGACCTCAATATTTTTTGGTAATGTTTCTTTAACTACTTCAAATCCATGGTTTTGACTTGTTATTTCTACATTATCATGAATTAAATTTTTAACAGGGTGATTTGCTCCTCTATGACCAAGCTTCATTTTCTTTGTTTTGCCACCTAATGCCAATGCTAAAATTTGATGACCCAAACAAATACCAAATATTGGTAAATTTTTTTTAATTAAATCTTTAATAATTTCTATAGCATATTTGCCTGTTGCAGCTGGATCTCCAGGACCATTTGATAAAAATATTCCATTTGGTTTTAAAGCTAAAATTTTTTGTGCATTAGTTTTACAAGAAACAACAGTTACCTTGCAATTAAAGTCAGAGAAATATCTTAAGATGTTTTTTTTAATTCCATAATCAATTGCAACAACATGAAATGAGTTCTTATTATTTTTTTTATATCCAAGTTCTTTTTTCCAGGTTTTAAGACCTTTCCAAATATAATTTTTCTGGGTTGAAACTACTTCTGCAAGATCAAGATTTTTTAATCCACTCCATTTTATTGTAGAGTTAGTCAATTTATTAATATTAAATTTTCCTTTTTTTGAATAACTAATAGTACCTTTGGGGGCGCCTTTGTCTCTTATAAAGTTTGTGAGGCTTCTGGTATCTAATCCAGTAATTCCAATAATTTTATTTTTCTTTAGCCAAGTATCTAAATGTAGAAATGATCTATAGTTTGAGGGTGAAGTTATTTCAGAATTAATTATCACTCCTCTTGCCCATATTTTATCAGATTCATGATCTTCTTTATTGGTTCCAACATTTCCAATATGGGGAAAGGTAAAGTTAATAATTTGACCTGCATATGACGGATCAGAGATGATTTCCTGATAACCTGTTAAGGATGTATTAAAGCAAACTTCGCCTGTGGCTTCTCCTTGGTATCCAATTCCAATTCCTTTGAATACCTTTTTATTTTCGAGAACTAAAACGCCTGTATTGATTTGAGATTTTATTTTTGAGTTAGTTTTTTTTGATTTTTTGTTCAATTACAACTCATGAGTTAAAGGTTAATACAATAATTGCTTTATTATCGCAACAGAGATGTAATATAAAATTGTAAAAAAACAATTTTTCTTTTGAAGAATTTTTTCTTTAAAGTAGATTAAAAAATTATGTCATTAAAAGAGACTATCGAAAACGAATATAAAAATGCTTTAAAATCGAAAGATAAAAATAAAATATCAACCTATAGGTTAATATTATCTTCGATTAAGGATTTGGATATTGTTAACAGATCGGGGCCTAACAAAAAAGAAACTGATGATGAGGACATTAAGAAACTTTTAAAAAAAATGGTTAAACAACGAGCCGAATCGATCGATATTTATAAAAAAAATAATAGAACAGATCTTTTAGAGGTTGAGCAAAATGAACAGGATATTTTAACAAGTTTTTTACCCAAACAGCTTAGCGAAGACGAGACTAAGAAAATTTGTGCAGATGTTATTTCAAAAATTGGAGCAAACTCATTAAAAGATATGGGAAAAGTTATGGGTGAACTCAAAAAAACCCATGCAGATGAAATTGATTTTTCCAAAGCAGGATCAATGATTAAAGAATTATTGAACAAATAATGAAATACCCAAAAGAGTATCTTGATGAAATTAAAAACAGGTTGAAAGTTTCAACGGTAGTATCAAAGAGTGTTTCTTTAAAAAAAAGAGGCAAAGAATTTGTAGGTTTATCACCTTTCAAAAATGAAAAAACACCCTCATTTACCGTTAATGATGAAAAAGAATTTTATCATTGTTTTGCAACTTCTGAACATGGAAATATTTTTGATTTTGTGATGAAAACTCAAAATTTAAAATTTGGAGAATCAGTTAAATATTTAGCTCAATTAGCAGGCATGCAGCCATATATGTTTTCAAAACAAGATGAAGAAAGAGAGAGAAAATGGAATGAGTATAAATCTATTTTTAGTAATTATGTAGATTTTTATCACAATGAACTTTTAAAAAATGAAGATTGTTCGATTGCTAGAGATTATTTAAAAAATAGATCACTAGGTAAAGATGAAGTAAAAAAATTTAAAATTGGATATATAGAAAAAAATCCAAATTTTTTCGAAAAATTAAAAAAAAATTATAGTGAACAAACTTTAATCGAGACTGGTTTATTTTATTTAGATGAGAAAAAAAAAACTTATGTCGAAAGATTTAGAGGTCGATTAATATTTCCAATTAATAATATTTCAGGCCAACCAATAGCTTTGGGCGGAAGAATAATTGAAAATTTAGATTACTTAGCTAAATATATAAATTCACCTGAAACAAATTTTTTTAAAAAAGGATCAAATTTATATAATTTGGATTTAGCAAGAAAACTTTCTAATAAAATTGATCATATTTATTTGGTTGAAGGATACATGGATGTTGTAGGCCTCAGCAAAAATGGAATTGATAATGCTGTAGCAAATCTTGGTACGTCTTTAACTGACAAGCAAATTTTAATTTTAAACCAATTTTTTGATGATATCATAATTTGTTTTGATGGTGATGAAAGTGGATATAAAGCTGCTCTAAGAGCTGCTGAAAATTCAATAAAAGAACTTAAACCTGAAAAACAAATTTCATTTTTATTTTTGCCAGATAAAGAAGATCCAGATAGCTATGTAAATAAAAATGGTAAGGCTAATTTTGTAGATTTTACAAAGCAGAGCAAACTATCAATACATCAATTTATTTTTAGTCATTATAAAAAACAAACCAAAAATAATCCTTCATCGATGGCTATTTTTGAAAAAAAACTAAGAGAAATTGCAAATACAATAAAAGATGATTTTATAAAAAAATATGTTTTAGAATATTTTTTAGAAAAAATTGCTGAGTTAACACCACTTTCCAATCAAAATAATAAAAGATTTTATTTAAAGAAAACAAAATCTTTAGAAAGCACAAAAAAATATTTTAAAGAAAGTCAGTCTTTGACTAGTGTTGAATTAAAAGAGTTTTCTCTATTATATTTAGTTATAAATAAACTAGATTTGTTGCAAGCAAATATTCATTTGATTGAAAATATTAAATTATTTACTGAGTTTAATAAAAAAATATTTGAAATGATTGTTGAAAAATTAAAATCTGATTCACAAATTACAATTGAAGATCTTAACTTGGATATTCAATTAACAGAAAAAATAAATAAATTTGCTCCAATTAAACATATTCTAAAAAATCAATCTGATGATGATCAAAAAACAATCGAATTATTGGAAGATATCTCAAGAGATTTGATGAATTATGATCTTGAGTTCAGAATCCAGGAATTAGAATCGAAGTTTTCACTCGATATGAGTGAGAGTACTTTTAATGAGCTAAAAGAGCTCAAAAAAAAGCAAAATCTCAATTAAACTGAGTAAATTAGTAATAGATTTTTATATAATTGACATTATATAAGTCTTCTAAACTCAAATTATCGTGGAAAGAATTATTACAAAATCATTTGCTAGACTTATGGGTCGAGGAACCCATAGAGGATTTATAACTTTTGAGGAATTAAGCAAATCACTTGGAAAAAGAAATTTATCCGGGGAAAATTTATCACAAGCATTTATCCATATTTTAGATGAAAATGTCACTTTAGTAGAAAAGAAATCAGACTTCAAAGTTTTAAGAAAAAAAGAAAATCTAAATAAAGAAGAAGGCAAAACAATTGAAAAAAGTGATGATCCTATCAGAATGTATCTACGTGAGATGGGAGGTGTTGAGCTTCTTTCTAGAGAAGGTGAAATTGCGATTGCAAAAAGAATTGAGGCTGGAAAAGATGTTATGTTAATAGCACTTTCGCAAAGCCCGATAACAGCTCAACAATTTTATGAGTGGAATGAGAAGCTACAAAAAGACGAAATTCTTGTAAGAGAAATTATTGATATTGATACAAATTATATGGAAGATGAAACCACAGGTCCTAGTGCAAAACAAAAAAATGCAGGTGAAACTGATAAAGAAGAAGGAGTTAACGATGAAGATGATGATTTTAATCCAACACTTGCTGCAATGGAAACTGAAATTAAACCAAAAGTTTTAAAAACAGTTAATACTTTAAGTAAAGATTATACAAAATTAATTAAATATCAAAAAGAAAAATTAGAGTGCGTTTTAAACTCGAAAAATTTTTCTAACTCTAAGGAAAAAGGTTATGAAAAAATAGTAAATGATATTTTAGAAAACATTAAGTCATTGCAACTTTCACCTTCAGTTTTAGAAGAATTGGTTCAGAAACATTATATAGAGAATAAAAAAATTATATCTTTGGAAGGTAATCTTTTAAGGCTTGCAATGGATCATAAAATTCCACGTAATGAGTTCATTAAATTTTATTTAGGAAATGAAATAAACCCAAATTTTAAAAAATTTTTAGATACAAATTTAATTTGGAAACAGTTTTTTATTAAAAACAAAGAAGAATTTAAAAATATAAGAGAAAGACTAATAGAAATAAGTCATAAACTTGGAATATCTGTAACTGATTTTAAAAAACTTGTAAGCAGAATACAAAAAGGAGAGAAAGAATCTAGAATAGCTAAAAAAGAAATGGTTGAGGCAAACTTAAGATTAGTTATATCGATTGCTAAAAAATATACAAATAGAGGTTTGCAGTTTTTAGACTTAATTCAAGAGGGAAATATTGGATTAATGAAAGCAGTAGATAAATTTGAATATAGAAGGGGTTATAAATTTTCGACTTATGCAACCTGGTGGATAAGACAAGCTATCACTAGATCTATTGCTGACCAAGCGCGCACTATTCGTATCCCAGTTCATATGATTGAAACAATTAATAAAATTGTAAGAACCCAAAGACTGATTTTAAGTGAATTTGGAAGAGAGGCAACACCAGAAGAATTAGCAAAAAAATTAAGAATGCCTTTAGATAAAGTTAGGAAAGTATTAAAGATTTCAAAAGAGCCAGTATCATTGGAAAAACCTGTAGGTGATGAAGAAGATAGTAGCTTAGGAGATTTTATAGAAGATACTAAAGCTTTGGCTCCATTAGAACAAGCTATAAAATCAAACCTTGGTGAAGCAACGACAAAGATTTTGTCAACTCTTACACCAAGAGAAGAAAGAGTTTTAAGAATGCGTTTTGGTGTTGGAATGAACACTGATCATACTTTAGAGGAAGTTGGACTCCAATTTTCTGTTACTCGAGAAAGAATTAGGCAAATCGAGGCTAAAGCTTTGAGAAAACTTAAACATCCAAGTAGATCAAAACAACTAAAAAGTTTTTTAGAAAGCTAATTTATTAATTTTTGTAAGTACTCCGATTTTTTCAATATTTCTTTAGCTACCACGCCATTACCTTTGTCATTAAAATGATTATCTCCAATAAAGAAAAATTCTCTATAAATTTTAAATTTATCATTTTCATTTTTATGGAAGTCTCCAATAAAAATGAAATCTATATTATTTTCTAGAGCAACATCACTCCAAAAATCTTTGTAAAAATCAGATTTTATATCATTTAACATAAAGATTGGCTCTTCTAAGTATATTAAAGAAAAGTCAATATTTCTTTCAGTTAATAATTTATTTATTTGATTAATATAATTTTTAGATTTTTCTAAACCTAATTTTCCCCATTTATCAAACTCGTTTTTATTATGCATATGTTTTTGGTCTGGCAAGGTGTTTAGAATAGACAAGACTTGACTTAAATCATAATTCTTAAAATCTGGTATGTCAGTTTTTAAACTTTTGAATAAATTACTTAAAGGCGTTATCCTCTTTATAAATTGATAAGTGATCGTATTTGATTTAAGAAAATTATTAATATCCACTAGAATTTTGATATTTAAAAAATCATTATGACTTACAACGTAATTTTTATCTATTTCATTGTACCTATATAAATCATCATGAATATCTCCATTGCAAAGGACAACAAAAACTTTTGTAATAGGGTAATTTTTAATATTAATTAAATAATTTAATTTGCTTAAGATTACTATAGGAGAATAAGATACAACACCAGCATTTAAAACTCTATGATCATTTGAAACTGTATTAATTTTTTTATCTATTTTTCCTACAAAAGTATTTTGATACTCTACCCCCACACCTTCTGTAAATGAATCTCCAATAAATAATATATTGTGTTTTTTAAAGTTTACTTTTTGAATTTTTTTATCCTTAAAACCTAAATTATTAGTAAATATTTCAGCATTTTGATATCCCCAATTTTCAGTCCACTTAGCATTAGGTCTTAAATCATGATGATAGTAATAGGATTTTATTTTATGGCTTTTTCGGTCATATATTTTATTTTTGATTTCAATTGGTAGCAAAAACATTAATAAAATATCAAAAAATAAAAATATAATTAAAAAGATAATTATTTGTTTAAAAATATGAATTATTTTTTTCATTAGTTTATTGATGAAATTTTAATAATTATTGTGTTAATATTAGATTAATAGGGCCGTTAGCTCAATAGTTAGAGTACTGCATTGACATTGCAGGGGTAGTTGGAGCGTAACCAACACGGCCCACCATTTTTTTAAATATCTTTGATTGATAACTGAAAAAAAATGATATAACTAATTTATTTTTTGGGCCTGTAGCTCAGTTGGTTAGAGCAGTACACTCATAATGTATTGGTCCCAGGTTCGAGTCCTGGCGGGCCCACCATATTTATTGATTCGAAAATTCAGCTAAATTTTTTATTAAAGCTTCAACATTTCCATCATTTGAGTTGATGATTGAGGAAAACTCTTCCTTCTGAGTTCTTGCTAAACTAAGTCCCTCAATTATTAAATCCCTGATTAATAAATTATCAGGATTTTTAGTATATACTCTCCAGTCTATTTTAACCTCTGGTCTTTTTTCTGTTTCAACTAGTTTGCTATATACAATTGTATAATTCTGATTTATTTTTTCTTTTGAGTAAACATCAATCTCAGGGTTAGTGTATTCGGCAAGTCTACTTGAGAAACTTTTTAAAAAATAACTCTTAAAAACTTTTTTATATCTAATCAACTGTTCATCAGTAATTTTTTTTCTATATACCCCTAAAGAGTATAAACTAATTCCCTCAATATCTACTGTTTCTTTGGCTATATCTTTCAATTCTTCGACTCTTTCCTCTTTTGTTAAATTACCTCCCAATGTATTTGCAGCTCTATTTACTGTGGATTGAATAAAAATATCTGGCTCTATACTTAAAGTGTAGTTAGGTTTTAAGATTAAAATTACCGCTATAATTATAAAAAGAAAATTTTTTTTCATACTTAAAAAGATTTTTATTTAGTATCTATTTCTTCCCAGTCACCTTCATCATTATAGATAATTTGAATATTTCCTCTTTTTATATTCTCGATTTTTAATTGTCTGTCTTGTAAATATAAACTTTTCAATGAAGCATAAAAATCCATTGAATTCTTTTCAAGGTTTTCAAGTGACTCTATATTGTTTGCTCTAAACTCAACACCGCCTAACACCTTTGATGCTAGAAAAACATTTTCACTAAGGAATTCGTTATTTCCATTAACAGATGCGTTATACCATGGGTCTCCTCCAAATACATTCACAAAAGAACCTGCTGTGTCCCTTATAGTTGATGGTCCCAAAACTGGCAGTACTATATAACAACCAGGTCCAACACCCCACTTCCCAAGTGTCTGTCCATAATCCTCTTTTTCATATTTTGGAAATCCAAGATCATCTGCTACATCAATTATACCTAACAATCCTACTGTACTGTTTATTACCAGTCTTCCGGTATTTATCACTGCTAGTTTAACATCTCCTTGAAGTAAATTATTTGGAATAGTTATTAAATTAGATAAGTTTTCAACAACATTTCCAGTACCTTTTTTTATTGATGGGGGCAGACTTCTATAACTTTTTGCAATTGGTTTAAAAATAGCTTTATCTAAACCTTGGTTTAATGAAAATGTAGCTCTATTTAGTGGTTCAAAACAATCTTCTACAGCTTTCGATTTTTTTGATAATTCTAGCTCACCATCAGATCCAGCCATAACATTTGTAGATAGAAATAAAATTATCAAAATAAGTTTTAGAAATTTAATCATAATTAATAATATATAATATTTATGTATTTAATGTAAATCGAGATTTAGTGCTAAAAATGACATAATTATGGCTATAAATAATCATAAAAAAATTATAAATATGATAAAAAAAAATTTTAATTACTCTCCTAATTTTGATCTTAAAAAAAGAAAAAATAATCAAATTAAATTTTTAATTTTTCATTATACTGGAATGAGGAGTGAGAATGAAGCAATAAATAGATTAACAAATATTCAATCTAGAGTAAGCAGTCATTATTTAATTAAAAGAAATGGTGAAATAATTGTTTTAGTGCCTGATCTGTATGTGGCATGGCATGCAGGAAAATCATATTGGAAAAGATTTAAACTATTGAACAAAAGTTCAATTGGAATTGAAATAAGCAATCCAGGTCATCAAAATAGTTATAAAAATTTTTCTAAAAATCAACTTAAATCAGTTTCTAAACTAACCAGACATCTTATGCTTAAATATAAAATTAAACCAAAAAATATTTTAGGTCATTCAGATATTGCTCCAACTAGAAAACAAGATCCTGGGGAAAAATTTCCATGGCGTTTATTAGCAAAGAAAAAAATAGGTATATGGCATTCAATCCCAGATATAATTTTAAAAAAAAATAGACTTAAATCAATAGACTCTAAAATAGAAAAACATTTTTTCAAAAATTTATTGAAAATTGGTTATGCATTTAATAATTCAGAAAATCTAAAAAAAAAAAAGTTTTTTAATTTAATAGTAAAAGCTTTTCAAAGAAGATACAGACAAGAGATAGTAAGTGGGAAAATTGATAAAGAATGTGTTTTGATAAGTGAAAATTTAGCTAAAAAATTCAATTAAAAGTACTTGAAATTTCATAATTAAATTATAAATTTGTCATGCCAGATAAACGACTTATCGCTTTAATTTTTTTAAAGAGGAAAGTCCGGGCTCTACAAGGACACAGTGCCAGATAATTCCTGGCAGGGGAGACCCTAGGGACAGTGCCACAGAAAATAAACCGCCATAACATGGCAAGGGTGAAAAGGTGTGGTAAGAGCACACCGGTTCTATTGGTAACAATGAACGCTGGAAAACCCCACTGGGAGCAAGACTAAGTAGAGATGACATTGTTGAAAAACTAAAAGCCGTCCTTGGCTAGTCATCAGGGTTAGTTGCTTGAGCTTTAGAGTGATCTTAAGCCTAGACAAATGATAAGTTTAAATGACAGAACCCGGCTTATAGTTTATCTGGCACTCAATATTAATCATCAAAAATAAGTTTATTAAATCGTCAAAGATAAGTTTCTTAGTTTGTTCTCATTTCTAAAATTTAAAGTCTATTTTCTTTCTTAATATAAGAATTAAAGCACTAAATATTAGGTATTGACGTCTAGTTGTAAAACCCATAATATCCCATAAATTCCCAATTATGTGGGAATAAAGGAATTTATGTTTTATGTTTTTATCAACATACGAAAACAAATTAGACAAAAAAGGGAGAGTATCTGTGCCTGCTAGTTTTAGGTCACACTTATCAAACCTAGGCTACAATGGCGTTATTTGTTATCCTTCTTTTAATAATTCTTCAATAGAAGCATGCTCTCAAGACAGAATTGAAAAAATTTCTTCGGCGATAGACTCCCTAAATCCTTTTGAAGAAAAAAGAGATTATTTTGCTACATCTATTTTAGCTGAAAGTATTAATCTACAATTTGATAGCGAGGGTAGAATTTCGCTTCCATCTAAATTATTGAAACACGCTAAAATTAAAAATAGCATGTTGTTTGTTGGGCAAGGTCAAACATTCCAAATATGGGAACCAACAGCATTTGAAAAATTTAAGGTAACAGCAAGAAGAAAAGCGAATATTAATCGAGCTAATCTTAAATGGGAGCTTCAACAAAACAAACAATAGGGGATAAAAGATGACAATTAACTTTAAAGCACCAGAGATAAAAGAACTACAGCCACGATTACTAGTTTTAGGTGTCGGTGGAGCAGGTGGAAATGCAATTAATGAAATGATTGAAAATAATATGCAAGGAGTAGAGTTTATTGCAGTTAACACAGATGCTCAAGATTTAAAGCTTAGTAAAGCAAAAACAAGAATTCAAATTGGTTTAAATTTAACAAAAGGTTTAGGAGCTGGTGCAAAACTTGACATTGGCCAAGCAGCAGCTGATGAATCTTTGAATGAAATTGTTAATACACTTCAAGGTGCAAATATGGTTTTTATTGCAGCAGGTATGGGTGGTGGAACAGGTACTGGTGCTGCCCATGTCATCGCAAGAGCTGCAAAAGAATTGAATATCTTAACCGTAGGTGTTGTGACTCTTCCATTTTTATATGAAGGTCCCTCTAGAATGAGAAGAGCACAACAAGGTTTGGAAGAATTAAGAAAACATGTTGATACAATAATTGTTATTCCAAACCAAAACTTATTTAAAATAGCTAATGAACAAACGACATTTGAAGAGTCTTTTAATCTTTCAAACAATGTTTTAAGACATGGTGTTCAAAGTGTTACAGATTTAATGGTTAGACCTGGAATAATTAACTTAGATTTTGCTGATGTTGAAACTGTTATGGCGGCAATGGGTAAAGCTATGATGGGAACAGGAGAAGCTGAAGGCGAAGGTCGTGCAATGCAAGCTGCAGAAATGGCAATAAGCAACCCATTAATTGACGACTACACATTAAAAGGTGCTAAAGGATTGTTGGTTAATATTACTGGAGGTAAAGATCTTAAACTTTTTGAAGTAGATGAAGTGGTGAACAAAATAAGATCAGAAGTAGATGCAGAGGCAGAGGTAATAATTGGAGCTATTACTGACACAGAACTTGATGGTAAAATTAGAGTTTCAATTGTAGCAACATCATTAGATGGTCAACAACCTGAATCAAAATCAGTAGTAAATATGGTTCATAGAATTCATAATCGAAACCCTGGTTATTCTGATTTTTCAAATATTGGATCTTCCAAATCTTTCAATTTTTCAAATTCAACGTCATCAAATCCAATTACACAAGGTGCCAATGCTTTAAAACTTGAAAATGAGATTATCCAAGAGCAACAACATGAAAGTTCTAATAATCAAATGATTAATGAGGAAGTTTTTCAAAACGACAGTGTTGAAAGCGAAAGTATAGTTGAGGATAATTCAGTTAATGAAATGGAAAAATCTTTTACACAAGAAGCTATGGAAACAACCCATGAAGAAATTTTTGAGACCAAAGTAGAAGAAGAGCCCTCTAATGATCTTAAAGAATTTGGAGTTGACTCTGATGCGCCAGATTTATTCAATTCAGAACCAGAGATCTCAAGTTCAGAAGATTTATTATCTTCAGAAGAAGAAGAAGAGGACGATCTTGAGATACCAGCATTCTTAAGAAGACAAAAAAATTAATGGTCTTCCAAGAGATAAATGGACGCCACCATAGTATCGAAGTTGCAAAAGCATTATCCGGTACTGCTAAAAGAAATTATTAGCGTTATTTCCCCTCAACATGGTGGCACATTTATTGATTGTACATTTGGCCAAGGTGGCTACTCAAAAAAAATTTTAGATTTTAAAAATACAAATGTAATAGCTCTTGATAGAGATATAGAGAGTGGAAAAATTGCTAATCGATTAAAAGAAAAATTTAAAGATAGATTTATTTTTAAAAATATTAAATTTAGTCAGTTAAATAATTTAAAGCTTAAAAATGTAAATATAAGAGGTATAATTTTTGATCTTGGCTATTCCTTTACTCAAATAAAAGACCCACAAAAAGGATTATCATTTAATGCTAGTGGTAAATTAAATATGCAGCTAGGATTAAATAGTTATTCAGCAGAAGATGCAATCAATAAACTTGATGAAAAAGAATTAGAAAGGATCTTCAAATTTTTTGGCGATGAAAAAGAGGCAAAATATATTGCACGTAATATTATAAAAGAAAGATCTAAAAATAAAATTGATACCAAAGGTTTGGTTGAAATTATAGACAAATCAAAAAAAAGAAAAAATTTTAAAGTTCATAATGCAACCAAAGTTTTTCAGGCACTTAGGATATTTGTAAATAAGGAGATAAGTGAATTAATTTTTGGACTTATTAATGCAGTAAAAGTTTTAAAAAAAGGAGGTGTTTTAGGGGTAGTAACATTTCATTCTTTAGAGGATAGAATTGTAAAATATTTTTTTAAAAGTCTTTCTGAAAATAAAAGTATTTCACGTTATAGCCCTTTTGTAAAACAAGCAGATATATTATTTAACTTAATTCAAAAAAAACCTATTACACCATCAGATGAAGAGATAAGTAAAAATCCACCATCCAGATCTGCTAAATTTAGATATGTAATAAAAAAAACTGATTTTTATAATTTTGAAACTGACATAGAGGAGCAATTTAGAAATTATATTGAAATTGAAAATTACGGTGACAAACTATGAAAAAGTTTGTCTTAGTAGTAGTAATTTTTTTTTTAGTTCTATCAACTGCAATAATAAAAAATACAACTAAACGGATTGAAGATGAAATATTTACAGCAAAAGAGAATATTAGAGTTTTAAAGTCCGAATTTGAAAATATATCTTTGGAGCATGATTATTTAAGTTCTGCAGAAAGATTACTTGAATATCAATTTCAGTATTTTGAGGATGAATTAATTCAAAAAAAAATAAATGATATAAAAATCTACAATTTTTCAGATAAAACAAATAAAATCCAAAATTTTAAAATTATTAAAGAGTAATGGCTGATAATAAATCTAAACTAACTATTGAAGACTATAAGAGTGATTTTAAATTTGATAAAAAAGAGAATGGATTAAACATTCAATTTAATCGCGTAGCTTTTATTTTCTTTGTTTTTTTTATTATATATTTAATTTACACAATACACCTAGTTCACTTAGGTTCACAAAAGAGTAAATTAGAAAAAATAAACAATCTTCCTACATTTAAAAATCAGCTTTATCGAGCAGACATTATAGATATTAATGGAAATTATTTAGCTAAGACAGTTAAATCGATTGATATTGGGTTAAAAACTTCAGATATAATCAATGAAAAAAAATTACTTCTAAGTTTAAATATTATTTTTCCTGATAAAAATTTTGATGAAATTAAAAAAAAAATAAAAACTAAGAAATTTTTTTATTTAGAGAAGAAAATTTCAGAGGAAAATTATGAAAAAATAATGAAATTAGGAGACAAATCTTTAATTCCAGAAGAAAGAGTTTTAAGAATGTATCCACAAAAAAATCTTTTTAGTCATGTTTTAGGTCAGATAGATGATGATAATAATGGTATTTCTGGATTAGAAAAATCGTTGAATGATGAACTTAGAAAATCTAAAGAGTCAATTAAACTTACATTAGATAAAGATATTCAATTTTTAATTAGAAAAGAATTAATTAAATATCAGGAAATTTTTAAAAGCAAAGGTAGTGCAGCTATTTTAATGGATGTTAATAGCGGCAATATTTTATCATTAGTTTCTTTGCCAGATTTTAATCCAAATGAAAGACAAAATATTACAGATGTTAATTATATTAATAGGGTAACTAAAGGAACATATGAACTTGGGTCTGTATTTAAAGCATTTACTTTTGCTAGCGCCTTAAATGAAAAGGTAATTAAACCAGAAACTGAATTTTTAGATTTACCCAAATCAATTAAATGTGACAAATACAGAATAGGTGAGTACGACAATGAAATACCATCAGATTTAACTGCAGAGCAAATTTTAGTTAGATCTGGAAATATAGGGTCAGTAAAAATTGCCCAAAAAGTTGGCTCAGAAAAATTTAAATTATTCTTAGAAAAAGTTGGTGTGTTAAGTGATATTGATTTTGATATTGAAGAAGTTGCTCCTCAAAAAAATTATGATTTTGGAAAATGCAGATTGGCTACAGCTTCTTTTGGACATGGAATTGCAACTACAATTCTTCAATTAGCAAAAGGTTATTCTATTTTATCGAATGGTGGTTATGAAATTAAGCCAACATTAATTTATAAAGAAAATAATTTTAATAAAACAAATAAAAGAATATTAAACAGAGGTATTTCAGAACAAGTTATTAGCGCATTAAGAAAAATTGTAAATACTGAGGAAGGGACAGCTAAATTTGCAGACGTTCAAAATTATGAAATTGGTGGAAAAACAGGAACCGCAGATCAACCTGAGGGAGGAGCATATTCTGAGGCAAAAATAAATACTTTTGCTTCAATTTTTCCCACGTCAAATCCACAATTTGTTTTTGTTGTAATGTTAGACACGCCAAAAAAATCTAAAGATTATTATTATAAGTATAGACATCGTAAAGGAGGGTGGAAGGGTACACTTTATAATACTGCTGGCTGGACCTCAGTAGAGGTAGTTGGAAAAGTCATAGACAAAATTGGGCCTATTTTAGCCACAAAATATATAGAGGTTGATTAATTATGCTTCTAGGAAACTACTTTCATAACATAAATAAAAATTATAGAAATTTTTCTTTTTCAGGAATTTCATTTAACACGAAGAGCATTAAAAAAAATAATATTTTTTTTGCAATCAAAGGAAATAGTATTGATGGTAATAAATTTATTTCTAAAGCAATTAAAAAAGGATCTAAAATTATTGTAACCGAAAAAAAAACAAATCAATTACAAAATGGAATTTTGTATATTCATACTAAGAATGTAAGAAAATTATTAGCTGAAACTGCTTTTAAAATTTATAATAAAAAACCAAAAAATTTAATTGCAGTTACTGGTACAAATGGAAAATCATCAGTTGCAAATTTTTATTATCAAATATTAAAATTAAATAATAAAAAAGTTGCTTCGATTGGTACATTAGGTGTTAAATCAAAAAGTATTAATTTGAATTTATCTAATACCACAATAGATCCAATTAAATTGGCTAAAATATTAAGTAAGTTAAAAAATCAAAAAATAGAAAATGTAATTATGGAAGCCTCAAGCCATGGTTTAAATCAAAATAGATTGGATGGTTTAAAGTTTAATTCAGGTATATTTACTAATCTAACCCAGGATCATCTTGATTATCATAAAAATTTAAAAAACTATTTAAATGCAAAACTTTATTTATTTGAAAATCTAATCCCAAAAAGTGGAAATGTAATTACAGATCAATTAATACCTCAGTTTAAAAACATAAAAAAAATTGCAATTAACAAAAAATTAAAATTGCACACACTTAATGATGAGAAAAATAATCTAGAGCTTTTATCTCATAACTTTAAAGGAGAGGGTCAATTTTTTAGAATTAAATTATATAACTCAATAAGGGATATAAATTTGAATTTAATTGGAAAAATACAATTAAAAAATGTTTTGATGGCAATAATTGCAGCAAAATATAGCGGTATTAGTTTAGATAAAATTTTAAATACAATTACAAAATTAAAACCAGTTGAGGGAAGGTTTGAAAAAATTGGTAAAATTAAAAATCAATCAAAAGTAATTCTTGATTATGCTCATACGCCTGATGCGTTAAAAACGTGTCTTTTAAATCTTAGAGAACAATTTCCTAATAAAGCAATCACAGTGCTATTCGGTTGTGGCGGAAATAGAGATCAAAATAAAAGATCAAAAATGGGAAAAATAGCTAGTGATTTTTCAGATAGTATCATTCTTACAAATGATAATCCTAGATTTGAAAATCCTCAAAAAATAAGAAGAGATATAAAAAAAGGTATTAAAAAAAAAAGAATTATCGAAATTGCTAATAGAGCAATAGCAATAAAACAAGCTATTCATAATTTGAATTCAGGTGAAATTTTGTTAATCGCTGGAAAAGGGCATGAGAAAACGCAAGATATTGGAAATAAGAAAATTTTCTTTTCAGATAGAAAAGTAATTATAAATGCTATTAAGAATAAAAATAACAATTTATCAAATAATTTAAAATTAAATGTGGTTAAAGAGGCAGTTAAAATTAAAAAATTATCTCC
>CACGMR010000011.1 GCA_902574215.1 uncultured Pelagibacteraceae bacterium | reverse complement strand
TATCAAATATTAGAACTAGAGTCTTTGGTCTTAAGTGTCTTTGTTATTATTTTTACAACTATAAAAAGAAATATCTTTTTCTTTTTCTTCTTCTTTTATATTCGTTGTGATTTCGTGAATAAGTTCGCCTGTTTTTCTAGTATATACTGCTGACTCAGAATAATTCCTCTCTTTATCGAATGCTTGAATTAAGAATATATCCTTATTCGAAATTTTAACCTCCAAATCAATTGTATTAAAAAATTCTGATAAATTTTTAACATTTAGAACGTCTGGTATTTTAGACTCGATTATTAACTTGTTAATATCTTTTCTTTTAATTTGATCTTTTGTGAAAGATTTAAAGTTATAATCTGGATTTTTTAAAATTACTTTTTCAAATTTACAATTTAAGTTCAAATCCAAGTTTAAGGTAATATTTGTATTTTGAGCTTTAGCTGAAGTCAAAATAATAAAATAAAAAAATACAATTAAAAAATTCTTCATTATCAAAAATTAAATAATACTATTTTAAAATTTCGGTTAAACTATTTATTTCTCCAATTTTAAATATCAGTGCATCTTCTTTTTTAAATCCATATTTTTCTGCATTTTCTTTAAACCTTATACGTGGTTCCATGATTGGTTCTAAAGACAAAACAAAAGTACCCCAATGCATTCCTATAACTTTTTTACTTTTTAAATCTCTTGCAATACTTAAGGCTTCCTCTGGATTTGTATGAAAAGTAGATTTATCTCTATAAGGCATAATTGGATAAAAATTATAAGCACCAATATTTATTATTGTGATATCTATAGGTCCATATTTTTCACCTATTTCTTTATATATGTCCCCTATTCCAGTATCACATGCAAAAAGAATTTTTTTATCCTCATATTCAATTAAAAAATTGCCCCATAAAGTTTTATTTGTATCAGTTAAACTTCTTTTAGACCAATGAACAGCAGGTAAAAAAGTAATTTTTAAATTTTCATTAATTACAATCTCATCATACCAATCCATTTCATTAACATCTCTGTAACCATTTCTAGTAAAATACTTTCCTAATTTTAAAGGAACTAATACTTTAGCTTTTTTGTAAGGAAATCTTCTTATAGTCATCATATCCTGATGGTCATAATGATTATGTGTAAGCAAAAATAAATCTATAGGTGGTATTTCTCTTAATGTTAAAGCAGGTTTAGTAAATCTTTTTGGGCCAAATATTAATGGTCCTGCATTTTTTGAAAAAACTGGATCAGTTATAATTGTGGTGCCTCCTAATTTTATAAGAAATGTAGCATGCCCGATCCATCCAATATAATCTCTATTTTTTAACTTATTTAGGTTAGAAAAGACTATTTCTTTTTCTTCAACATGATCATTGGGAATTGTCATATCAAGTTTCTTTTTCTCTTTATTAAAAATTTTAAAAGACCATTTAAAATTAGAATCTCTTTTTGGAGATCCTTCAGGATTTCTAAATGTCCCATCTGGTAAATGATGGTAAGGTATTTTTTCCATAGCAATTGATACACAATTTAAAGTTAAAATTAAAATTAAAAAACTTAAAAAATTTAACATAAAAACTACTTTTAATTTAGATCGTTATTTTATTAAATTTTTTAACTCTTTTATCTAATGACATCAAATAAAGTTCAATTTTTAACTTTGGAAACCTTTTCTTAATAGTTTTTTTAATTTTAAAAAATGAATCTAAGTGAATTTTCATTTCATCAGATGTATTAAATTCTTTTTTTTGATTCCCAATTTTAGCAGCACCACAATCTTTATGATTAATTACAATTAATTTTTCTATATTATGTAATTGAATGGAGGTTGCTAAATTGTCATAAAACGTTTTATGCCATTTTTTGAATTTATTATGTGTAACCCCAACAGCTGCACCTGCAATTGTGAATGCACTATATTTTCCTGTTAATTTTTTTTTCTTTAAATGATTATGAACTAAATTTTGAAATCTTGGATCCATGCAAGATAACACCATTGCTTTAAATTTAGATTTCATCAATTTAATTCAACCTTAAACATAGCCTCGTTTCTTCTATTCATTGGAAGGGTAAATGGGCTATCATAGGTTGCTCTAATAGGTGAGCTTATAATTGATATATTATTTTTTTGTAACTCTTTTTCTAAAATTTCTTTATGTTTAAGAAAATTTCCATCTGATGCTCGTCCAGAATACCTCAGCACTGCGTAGTATCCTCCTGCAATATTAACTATTTTAACGTCTTTCCTGCTTGGATTTGGTACATTTTCTGAGTTAAATTTAGAGGGTAAATAAAATTGCATACTCATATTTCCATTTTTCTCAACCTGTGTGACTGGAGTTGTCATTTTGATTTTTTCTTGAGTGTCATTTCTGCCTGAGATGTAATTAAATAATTTTCTAAAATTACTATCTATTCCAGATGTCATAGTTTCCACAGCTAAACGATCAGAATATTTTCTAATCTCATAAACTTCGTTTTTAGAGACAACTTCATAATTTGCTTCTTCGTAAGCCATAACTGTAGAATAAGGTAAAATAAATAAACTACAAAGTACTATAAAATAAAGTTGAATAATTTTCATTGTTACATAACTTTATATTCAAAATTTTGTGTAGTTTCATTAATTTGAATTAATTTAGCGCCATTTCTCTCATGAAATTGAGTTGCCATTTCTGTTAGTGGTGAAAGGGTTACCAATCTATTTAAATGATTAGATTTTTTTATCTTTTTGAAAACTTCTTTTACTATTAGTTTGCCCCCACCTTTTTTTTTTGACCAGACTGTGTAAGCAATTGCTATTTGACCACCAGCCTGACCTCGCATAGCAGTTTGTAAAAATGCGTCAGTACTAAGTTTTTCTAACTCTTCAACGCTTTTTGGAATTTCATTTGTGTAAGCAAAACACATAACAGCATGAATTTCTCCTTTATATTGAACTCCAAAAATTTTTCTTCCATATCCTGTTCTAAACTTATTATCTAACTCAGGTCTAACAGGATCTTCATCAGTATTACATTCTTTTAGTTCAACAAGTTTTGCACCTTTAACCCAACCAAAAAAGTTGTCGATATTTTTACTTAAGACTTGTCGATTTTTTCTTAATCTAGCTTTAATTCTTGGATTAAATTTTTTTTTCATAATTTAAATAAATTTAAACATTTATTTGAAATTTAATATGTGTAAAAAAATCATATTAGATAATCATATAAAAGCTTTGAACTAGTTACGAAAATTAGAGCATATATAAAATTATAAAATAATTTTTCTTCAATAATTTTAAGTAATTTATATCCAATCAATATTCCTAATAACGCAACTGGAAATAATATTGCTGAATGTTTAAAAGTTTCTAAATTTGTCATAGACAAATTAATATACAAAGGAAGTTTAATTAAATTCACAAAAGTGAAAAAAAATATTCTTGTTCCAACATAGATTTCTTTTTTCATTCTAAGTGGAAGTAAGTAAAGACTGGTTGGAGTTCCTCCAGCATGAACACAAAAACTTGTAAAACCTGCAACCACCGAACAAATTCCACCTTTTAGAAAATTTTTCTCTGATTTTTTTTCTTTGTCTTTTTTAAAAAAGAAATAATGACCTGCAAATAAGAAGCCCATTACTCCAATTATAAATTTTAACAAGTCTTCTGAAAAATATGAAAAGGTTAAAGATCCGATAATTATCCCAATAGCTGCAAATGGAACCATTAATTTCAAAGTTTCTAAATCAAATTCTTTTCTATATTTATAAACAGCAATAAAATCTGAAAATATTAAAATTGGTAAAATAATTCCTAAAGCTTGATTTAGCGGCATTACAATTGTCATTAACGGAACAGAAATTAAAGTCATGGAGCCACCTAGGCCTGATTTTGCAATTCCGTATAAAATTATGGCTGGAACAACCGTAAAAAAAAATAGTAAGTTTATTTCCATTTATTTAATGATTTTAATAATTTCGATCCTAGAGGGCTAATTGGTTCTTGAAGTATTATTTCTTTTCCAGTTTTTTGTTTTACTAATTCTAATAGTTTAGTTGCTAACCCTTGTTTTCTAAAAATTGGATTAACGAAAATATACTCTACCTCACCTTTCTCATTAAATCTAACAAAGCCTATTGTGGTATTTTCATTTTTAAAGGTAAAAACTCCCTCTATTTCCTCAATTTCAAAATTTGAAACTTCCAGACCGTTCATAAACCCTAGTAATTTAAGAGCAAAAGGATAACTGCTATTGCAGCAATAATGGAGCTAACAACAATATAATTAAGTTTAATATTGAATTTTTTTTCTACGAACTCAGCAATTTTTTCCCAAAACAATACTATTAAAAAAATAATTATAGCTGGTAGTATATATTTAATCATAATTAAGATTTATCATCGCTGACATAAACAGAAACACCTCTTGTATTTAAATCAACATCAAACTTTTTATGTAATGGTGGAAATGCTCTTTGTGAACAATCTAATCTGTCACAGGTTCTACAAGAAACTCCAATTGGAATTTCAGCAGATTTATCATTTATATTTACGTTTTCGGTATAAACAAAATCTTTTGCATATTTTGCATCACAACCAAGTCCTATAGATAAAACACTTTTGGCTTGACCAAATCGTCCAATACCTTTTTCAACAGTTCTTGCAATACAAACATATTTTTCACCATTATTCATTTTACTTACAGCTGCTTGAATAACCCCTGGTCTAGTAAAAGCAGAATAAACATTCCATCTTGGACAAGCACCACCATATCTTGGGATATCTATGCCTGATAAAGAAAATCTTTTAGAAATATTACCTGCCATATCAACTCTTAAAAAATGAAAAGGAATTCCAGGAAGTTTTGGATCTTGCAAGCAAGTTACTCTATGAGCCACTTGTTCAAAAGATGTTGCAAAAGTATTTTGAAGTAACTCTAAATCATATTTAAGTTTTTTACACTCAGAATGAAATAATTTATAAGGCATTAAAATAGCTGCTCCACAATAATTTAGCAAAGCAACCTTTGTTAATTTTTTTGACTCCTCAGATGGAAAACTAAATTTAGAAAGATAATCATCAATTTCTTTATTTGCACCCTCTAGTGCTATTTGTGCAGCTGCATGCAATTTTTTTGTTTCTAGTGAACTGTAATCACTAAGTAATAACTCTTTTTTATTTTTATTATAAATTTTTGAAAATGGTTTACTTTCATCTGGAATGACATCTTTTACAGTAATTGAATATTCTGAATATAGATATTCGCATAAAGCTATGTATCTTGTACGATTATTTTTTTGAATTTTATCAAATACTTTGTTTGCAAATTCTTCTAACTTAGGAAAATAATTTTTATTTTCTTGTAAAAAGTCTGAAATAACTTCTCCTGGAAAAGAATTTTTTCTATTATCAACAATTTTACCAGAAATTTTTTCAATCTTATTAATTAATTCGTGATCTTTTTTCTTTAAAATATCTCCAAGTCTTACTATTGCTTTTCCGATTTTTGGATTGGTGCTAACTAAATCTTTTACTTCAGGTCCTAAAATATCTAAATCTTCAAATAAACTATCGTCTAAAATTTCGGAAATAGTATTTTGAAGATTAATATCTGTTTTTGAAGTAAGATCTGATAACTGAATGTTTAATCTTTCACATAAGTTTAATAGCAGATCACCATCAATTTTTCTTTTTCCACTTTCAATAAGATTTAGATAACTTGGAGAAATGTTTAAATCTTCTGCTAATTTATTTGCTTGAATACCAAGTTGTCTTCTAAAAGACTTGATTTTAGGCCCTATTTTTAAATCTATTTGACTCATATTTACTATTAGTAAATTTTGTAAATTTATTTTTACAATATTTTTTCGCTATTTACAAAGCTTTTTAACGTTTTTTATAGATTTTGTAAATTCTGTAAAATATATAATTTACATGGATAAAAATTTAAAAAACACAGAAAGTGAAGCTCAAATCATCAAAAAAGAGGATTTAGATCACCACAACAGTAGAGGAATCTATATGAGAGATGATCATTGTGATTGGGGTTCAAGTGGAATGAGTGAGCTTATGAAAGCCTTAGACGATAGCAACTAATTCATTCTTCTTATTCAATTTTCTAAATCAAAACACAAAGGAAACTAAAAAATGAGTGCAGAAAATATCTCATACGACTTAAAAAGATTTGCTGGAATAAAAAGAGACTATACTGATGAGGAAGTTGAAAGATTAAGAGGCTCAATTAAAATTGAATATTCTTTGTGTAAAAACCAATCTCAAAAACTTTGGAAATTATTAAATTCTGAACCGTACGTGAACACACTTGGCTCATTGTCAGGTAATCAAGCGGTACAACATGCAAAAGCTGGTTTAAAAGCAATTTATTTGAGCGGATGGCAAGTTGCTGCTGATGCTAATACAGCTGGTGAAATGTATCCTGACCAATCTCTTTATCCTTATGACAGTGCACCAAAATTAGTTGAGTCTATGAATAATTCTTTAATTAGAGCTGATCAAATTCAACATATGGAAATGCAAGACGGTGATATGAAAAAAGAAGATAAGACAGATTACATGTTGCCTATTATTGCTGATGGCGAAGCAGGATTTGGTGGTCCATTAAATGTGTTTGAATTAACTAAAAAATTTATAAGAGCAGGTGCTGCAGGTGTGCACTTTGAGGATCAGTTAGCTAGTGAAAAAAAATGTGGTCACATGGGTGGTAAAGTTTTGGTTCCAACAGGAACTATGGTTAAAAATCTTAAAGCTGCAAGATTAGCTGCTGATATTGCAGAGGTTCCATTAATTATTTTAGCTAGAACCGATGCGAATGCTGCAAAACTAATTACGAATGATTTTGATGAAAATGATAAACCATTTTTAACAGGTGAAAGATCTCCTGAAGGTTTTTATTATGTAAAAGATGGAATTGAACAAGCTATCTCTAGAGGTTTAGCTTATGCTCCTTATGCTGATTTAATTTGGTGTGAGACTGCAACACCTAATTTAGCTGAAGCTAAAAAGTTTGCTGATGCTATACATGAAAAATTTCCCGGAAAACTTTTAGCTTATAATTGCTCTCCGTCTTTTAATTGGAAAAAACATTTAAGCGATGATGAAATTGCTTCATTCCAACAAGAAATTGCAAAAATGGGTTATAAATTTCAATTTATTACTCTTGCTGGTTTTCATACTCAAAATATTGCAATCTTTGAACTTGCTGAAAAATACAGAAAAGAAGGTATGGCTGCATACTCTAGAATTCAACAACAAGAATTTGCTCGAGAAAAAGATGGTTATACTAGCGTTAAACACCAAAGAGAAGTTGGTACATCTTATTTTGATGCAGTATCAAATACTATCAGTAGTGGTCAAAGTTCAACTACAGCAATGGCTGGATCTACTGAGTCAGAACAGTTTTAAAAAAAATAACTTCCCTCTCCATTTTTTTTAGTAGCCCTTAACTGGGCTATTTTTTTATTTGTAATTCATACAATGACTGATAAGGATCGCAGATGTCTAATAAAAACTTTGGTTTTGGAACTCAAATAAGAAAGTCTCCATACTTCGACTCTACTGTAAAATGGGGAGCTACTGGTTTTTCTGTATATAATCACATGTATATTCCTAGAGATTTTGGAAGTCCTGAACAAAATTTTTGGAACCTTATTGAAAAATCAATCTTATGTGATGTGGCGGTTGAGAGACAGGTAGAAATAACTGGTCCTGATGCCAACAAATTTACTCAATTATTAACTCCTAGAGACCTTTCAAAATTATCAATAGGACAGTGTAAATATGTATTAATCATAAACAATGATGGTGGTATTTTAAACGATCCAGTTTTATTAAGATTAGCAAAAAATCATTTTTGGTTATCCTTGGCGGATAGTGATGTTTTATTATGGGCACAAGGAGTTGCTGTTAACTCTGGATTAAATGTAAAAATATCTGAACCTGATGTCTCTCCTTTGCAATTGCAAGGCCCTACCTCACAAGAAATCATGGTTAAATTATTTGGTGAGGGTATAAGAGATCTAAAATATTATTGGCTCAGAGAATATAATCTTGATGGAATTCCACTAATTGTTTCAAGAACAGGTTGGTCAAGTGAACTTGGTTATGAAATATATTTAAGAGATGGTGCAAAAGGAAATGAATTATATGAAAAAATCATGGCTGCTGGTAAAGAACATGGAATTCAACCAGGTCATACATCGTCCATAAGAAGAATTGAAGGTGGTATGCTTTCATATCATGCAGATGCTGATATTCATACTAATCCATTTGAATTAGGATTAGATCGATTAGTAAATTTAGAATCTGATATAGACTTTATAGGTAAAGAAGCTCTAAAAAAGATTAAGCAAAATGGAATAAAGAGAAAACAGGTCGGACTTATAATAGATTGTAATCCTTTATCAGGACCTAACACAACTTTTTGGCCGATTGAAAAAGATGGTAAAACAATTGGTAAAGTAACTTCAGCTGTATATTCTCCTAGATTAAAAAAGAACATTGCACTTGCAATGATAGAAATAAATTATTCAGAATTAGGAAATCAATTAGATGTTCAAACTCATGAAGGAAAATACACTGCTAAAATTGTAGAAAAACCTTTTTATGACCCTAAAAAGAAAATAGCCAATAGCTAAGATTTAATATTGTAACCTTTTTTTAGTAAAATAGTAACAATGGTGATGCATCCTAATAAAAAAGTAACCATAGAAATGATGCTAACCCAAATATTAAAATCTGATACTCCATAAAATGAAAATCTTAATCCATTTATTAAATAAACTACTGGATTAAAATAGGTAACCATCTGCCAAAATTCTGGCAGCATATCTAAAGAATATAAACTTCCACCTAAAAATACCATTGGTGTAATGACTAAGGTTGGTATAATTGACATTTGTTCAAAATTAGAACTCATCAATCCGATTAAAAAACCAAACAAAGCAAAAGTAAAAGCGACTAAGACTAATAAAAATATCATCAGTAAAGGATATTTTACATCTACTTCTACAAAAAATGTTGCTGTTATGAAAATCACAAAACCTACAATTAAAGTTTTTGTTGCTCCAGCACCAACAAAAGCAAGAACGATTTCTAAAGTTGATATAGGAGCTGCCAAGATTTCATAAATCGTTCCATTAAATTTAGGAAAAAATATACCAAAGGATGTGTTACTGATTGATTGAGTTAAAAGAGTAAGCATCAATAAACCTGGAACAATGTAAGATCCATAACTAATCCCATCAATATTTTCTACATAGCCTCCAATTACTGATCCAAAAACAATAAAATATAAAGAGGTAGATAAAACTGGTGATAACAACGATTGCATCAATGTTCGTTTAAATCTATCCATCTCATGAAGGTAAATTGCTTTAAAAGCATAATAATTAAATTTCATTATTTTCCTTTACTAAACTTACAAATATTTTTTCTAATGTGCTTTGTTCTGTTTTTAAATCTTTTAATTTAAATCCTGCATCTTTTAAATCTTGAAGTAAATTTGTAATCCCTGTTTGTTTTGCTTGAACATTATAGGTGTAATCAATTGACATTTTATCTTTACCAATTTCAAGATTATATTTTCCTAAACTACTTGGTAATTCTTTAACTTCTTCTTGTAAGTCTACAGTAAGTTTCTTATGTCCCATTTTCTTTAATAGTTCTTTTGTTTCATCTACAACTATAATTTCTCCTTGATTAATTACTCCTACCCTATCTGCAATAGCTTCTGCTTCTTCAATATAATGAGTAGTTAAAATAATAGTTACTCCTGATGCTCTTAACTCTTCAACAATTTTCCACATATCTTGTCTTAACTCAACATCTACTCCAGCAGTAGGTTCATCTAAAAATAAAATTGTTGGTTCATGAGATAATGCTTTAGCAATCAAAACTCTTCTTTTCATTCCACCAGACAATTGTCTAAGTCTTAAATCTTTTTTATCCCATAGACTTAGATCTTTTAAAACTTTCTGAATATGTTTTGGGTCAGGTTTTTTTCCGTACAAACCTCTAGAATATGAAACATTATTAAATACAGTTTCAAATTGCTCTAAAGTTAACTCTTGAGGAACTAATCCAATCCTAGATCTTGTTTCTCTATAATCATCAATAATATCAAATTCATCTACAGTAACTTTCCCGGAAGAAGGCCTTACTATTCCACAAATAATACTTATGAGTGTTGTCTTTCCCGCACCATTTGGTCCAAGCATTGCAAAAATTTCACCCTTTTTTATATTTAGATTTATTTTTTTTAATGCCTCAAAACCATTGTCGTACACTTTTGACAGGTTATTTATGCTTATTTGATCGTTTGACATGTGGTTAAGCATATATAGAGACAATTTATAGTATTACAATAAATTAAAATTTACCTTAATTTCGTAACAATGAAAAAATTTTTATTATTTATCTGTTTTGTATTGGCATTTAGCACAAATGCAATTGGGAAAGAAACCACTTACAGCAAAGAGTTATTCGATAAAGCTCTATCGGAAGGAAAAGTTGTAGTTGTAAGTTCTTGGATTAAATACTGCACTTCTTGTGCAAGCCAAATGAAAGTTCTTGAAAAAGCAAAAAATGATTTTAATAATATGGAATACTTTGCTTTTGATGTAACAAATAAAGAAATTGCTCAATTTTTTAACGTTCAATATCAAACAACACTTTTAATTTTTAAAGATAATAAAGAGGTTTACAGAAGTATTGGTGAGACTACCAAAGAACTTATTTATGATGCTTTAAAATCCTCTATCTAAATTTAATTTTTAAAATTATTGCAGGCAAGAAAGTTGCAATCAAAAAAGATAAAAATAATAAAGATTGTGCTATAAAAGGTGAAAACAAGTCTTTAGACAAAAACACTCCCACTAATAAACTTTTAGAAAAATCTGGAAATGGAAACATTAAAAATCCAGCAACTAGACCAATTATAATTGAAACATAGGCGGTTTTTTCATCCACTTTATTATAGAAGCTATAAAAAACAGTCACTACAAACGCACAACAAAATAAATCTGCAAGAAGGAATAAATATAAAATATCAAATCCTTTTGAAGCAACTCCAAAAGCAATGACTGACAAGATTAAAATAAAATATTTAGATATTTTTAAGTAATCAGTTTTTTTATCTAAGTTAAAAGTTGCTTTGCCATCAACTACAAACAAACTGGAAATAGCATTAACTAAAGTATCAACAGTAGATATTGTTAATGCAAGACCAAGGATAACGATCAATAAAGATAAAATTTCTGTTTGGCCTTTTAATAATAAACTAAAAAATCCTAAATCAGGTCTAAGAGATGGATTTATAGAAAATGAAACCATACCTATAAAACCCATTAAAAAAACTATTGGAACAATAATAAAGAAAGATATTATCAAACCACTTTTAAGTGTTTGATAATCTTTTGCTGCATATACTCTTTGCCAGTTTCCTTGATGAAATAAATTAGTTGCTGCAACTGCTATAAAGAAAGTTAACCCAGCAGTATATCCTGGAATATAATTTGAACTTATTAGTTGAGGGTTTTTCTCATTAATTAAAGAAAAAGAAAAATTATCTCCTGAAGATGAGCTAATAATTGAAATTAAAATAAATAATAAAACACCAATTACAATCATTTGAATATTATCAGTAAATATTGACGCTCTTAATCCCCCATAAAGTGTGTAACTTAAGGTAGCTACCAAGACTATTAATGCTGTAATCCACAATTCTGTTCCAGATATATAATTAATTAATACAGCAACTGCCGTTACTTCTGCACAAAGGAAAATGAACATATAAAAGATTGTCATTAACAAAATTAACTTAAATAGACTTTTACCAAATTTCTTTCTCATAAACTCAACTAAAGAAGATCCTTTTGGAAACTCGTTTCTAATTTTTTTTCCAAAATAAATTAAGAAAATCATTGGAAAAGCTGTACCTAATGCATAACCAATAACAGCGCCTACCCCACCCCACGTAGCGGCCGCAACTGGACCAAATAAAATCCAAGCACCTAAAGCTGATGCTACAAGACTTGTGGTAAGTGAAAACAAACCAATGTTTCTATTTGCAGTTAAATAATTATTAATTCCTGTAAATTTTTTAGAATGAAGAATTCCTAAAAAAGCAAATATTAAACTAATTGCAATTACTAATATTAATGAAGTTGATTGAGTTAAAAAATATGTTTTATCCATTTTATCCCTTTCTGAATTACCGGACAGGTTCTTAGGGTATGATCTCAGTCTGTTAAGACACCCCTTCTGTTAATCTTTATATTATATTAATCAATATAGCTAGTGATTTAAAATTTATTTCTTAAATTATTTTTGACTCTTATGATTCATTATTTCAATCATGCATTGAGTTGCGTACTCTCTCCACTCGGATGATGTTTTATTCTTCAGGCTATCCAAATGATTTCTGTTACTTTGAATATCATCTTTATGCTTTAATTTGTCAGCTCCGTTTAAGTTTTTCTCCATTTCAGATAAATTTGTTTCCATTGCTTTTATCCATTCTTTTCCAAGCTCAACACATTTATGATCATCTTTTTCATCACAAATTTGTTTAAAAAAATTAAAAATAACATCATCAGTATTTACTGAAGTATTCATTAATTATTGTTTACAGGTACCGATAGACTCTGGACCACAAGTTTGACCATTAGTCCACGTTGCTCCAGTTAAATTAGCTCCATCAAAATTAGCATTGGTGATGTTAGAAGAAGTAAAGTTAGCTTCCATCAAATTAGAGTTTTGAAAATTAGCTTCGATTAAAGTTGCTCCCATAAAATCAACTCTAGTTAAGTTAGCTCCAGTAAAATTAGTTTTTTCAAAATTTGCGCCGATAGAAACAGATTCATAAAGATTGGCTCTTACAAAAGTAGACTCTGGAAAAGTTCCAAAAGATAGATTTGAAGTCATCATAATACTTTTATCAAAATTTACTTGAATAAAACTTGCAAAAGAAAGATTTGAATTTGGAAGATAACTTCCTTGTAAATCTTGAGAGTCTGAAAATCTACAATTAGAATAATCTACTCCTTCTGTTAAAGGATCATCACATGCAGCATTTGAATTTGAAATAAATAATAAAGTAAACAAGATAAGTAAGAAAATTTTTTTCATATTCAAAGTTAACAAATAAAATATGTCAAAACAATGAATGATTGAAATGTTTAGATTCTTACTTTTTTACCAGTTTTTGCGCTCTTGGTAATTGCAGAAAAAATTTTAAGAGAGATTAAACCATCATTACCATTAACTTTTGGTTTAGCTTTTTTTGCAACAACATCAGCAAAATGATCAATTTGATTTACTAATGTATTGTCATCTTTTTTATTTTTATCTTCATTAACAAAAATCTTATTCCACCAGCTCCGTTCTTTTTTATAGAACCAATATTTAAGATTAGGAAACTGTAAAGAACCTTTGGTACCTCCAATCATATATGCCGATTGATTAGTAATTGGGTATGCAGGATTTTCTCCAGCGGTTAATTCATAACTCCACGGCGCAACAATTGTATCTGACAAATTAAGTGTACAAAGTGCTCCTGAATTAAATATCAAACTTATTGTAGCTGTATCCTCTACTTGAAATTTCCTAGTTTTATTTGTTGTAAATGCTTGCACATATTTAATTGAACCCAATAAATAACAAATCATATCAATGTCATGCACTAAATTGATACCTAAAGGTCCACCACCTTTTCTAACTCTCCATTTTTCTTTGTAATAAGCTTTATGTTTATATAACCAGCATAAAACATTTGCTGAAACGATGTTACCCAATTTACCTTTGTTAATAATGTCTTTTACTTTAGAGACTATAGAATTGTGTCGACGATGATATCCAATCAATAATGGTGTTTTATTCTTATTAGCACTACTTATAATTTTTTTTGCAGATTGAATGTTATCTGAAATAGGTTTTTCCAACAGAACAGGAATTTTATTTTTTAAAAAACTTAAAGTATGTTTTTCATGCAATTGATTAGGAGTAGCAACTATTACAGCATCAAGTTTTTTTGAATTTAAAAGCTCTGATACATTTGAATATGATGGAATTTTATATTTTTTTGATAAATTTTTAGCATTATTACTAATATCTACTATTGAATGTAGATTTGCTTTCTTTGATTTTTTAATTGCTTTAATGTGTTGTAAACCCATTAATCCTGTTCCAACTATAGAAATATTAATTTTTTTTGTCATAAATTAATTAATTTTAATTTTTGTAAAGCATATATATCTTTTATTGGGTTTAATTAAAGTACTTGGAAAATTTTTTTTATTAGGTGAATCGGGAAAGTATTGTGTTTCTAAACAAATGCCTTGATAAGGAAATAATTTTTTTTTGTAATTAAGATTTTGTGCTGAATAAAGTTGAACACCAGGTAGATTTGAAAAAAAATCAACTTTAATATTGGTATTATTATTTTTTAAAGTTCCAACTAAATTTCTAGTATTTTTCTTTACAACAAAAGTCGTATCAAAACCTTTAAATTTAATATTAAGCTTTTTATTTTTGAAATAATCTAATTTTTTTCCAATGTTTTGAAAATTTGAAAAATCGTAAATAGATTTTTTTATATTTTTAAATCTACCGGTTGGGATTAAATTTTTATTTATTTGAAGATATTTATCTGAGTTCAATTTTACCTCATGATTATAAATCATCTTTTTTTTATTTTTTTCTAAATTCCAATAACTATGATTAGTTAAATTAACATGGGTACTTTTATTAGATTTGTATTCATATTTTATTATCAAAAATTTATTTCTTAATTGATAAGTGCAATTGACAACAAGATCTCCTGGAAAGCCTTGATCGTTATTTGCTGAATTAAGTTGATACACTATTTTATCTTTTGTTTGATTTAATTTTTTCCATGGGAGAATTGAGAAACCCACTTTACCACCATGAAGTATATTTTTTCCCTCATTTGCATTTAAATTAAATTTTTTATTCCCAATCTTAAATTTTGCATTGGAAATTCTACCTGCATATCTTCCACAAGTAGTTCCAACACTTGGATGTTTGTACCGATAGTTTTCTTTTGATCCTAAATTTAAAATTAAATTTATTTTCTTTTTTTTGTGATAAACTTCAAAAAGACTGGCACCGTAATTAAGAGTTTGAACTCTTAGAAATTTATTTTGAATTATAGATCTCTCAACTTTCACCTAAATCAAGTTATACCACCATCAACAATAAAGCTTTGTTTTGTGCATCCAGATGATTGATCTGATGCTAAAAACATTACCATTTGAGCAACATCATTCGGTTTTAATTGTCTTTTTAAAGCCTGACTGTCTAAAATAAGCTTTTTGTACTTGGGGGTTAACCAATGTTTTATTTGTCTCTCTGTAGCAATAGATCCAGGCACTACTGAGTTAGTTCTGATATTATATTTTCCGTACTCTTGAGCGAAAGATCTAGTTAAACCTACTACTGCAGATTTTGCAGTTTCATAAACAACTTTATCTCCCTCACCTAACATCCATGAAACTGAACTTAAGTTTACAATCGATCCAGCTTTCATTTTTTTCATAGATTTAACTACTGCCTTAGCTGCAAAAAAATAATGTTTTAAATTGATTGCCATTCTATTTTCCCAATATTTTTCATCTACTTGATCTGTTGTATGTCTATCATCATTGGCTGCATTATTAACCAATGCATGAATTGGACCTCTTGTAGAAATAATTTTTTTAATTATTTTTTCTAATTTATTGATATCTAACAAATTACATTCAATAAAAGTTGGTCTCCTAAATTTATTTTTTTTTATTTTGTTTAATAGTTTTTTTGTTTCTTTTAAATCAATATCTACAAAGTATACTTCGCTCCCTTGCTCGCAAAAATGTTCAACTATTGATCCACCAATACCTGAGCCACCACCGGTAATAAATACTCTTTTATTTTTAAGATCAGAATATTTAACTTTCATTTATATTCTCTCCTCTGTCATAGCGTCAAATAATGATGTCTGAGTTAAATCAAAAAATAATTTTGTTTCTTTTGCTAATTCAATTTTAATTGTTGAAGGAAATTTGGCTAAGATTTCTTGATTTGCATAATCAAAAGTCATTATCTGTTCATGACCGATATACTCACTCAAATCCGCTCTTAAATTGACTTCAAAATCACTTTCATTAGATTTTTTAAAATAAATATGCTCTGGTCTTATACCAAAGAAAACTTCTTTATTATTTAAATTTGATTTATCTTTAAATTCATAACCTTTTACTGGAATTTCAAAATTAGAACCATTTGCTGTAAAAGATATTTCACCTGAGCTTTCTTTTAAACTTCCTTTAATTAAATTCATTGATGGTGATCCAATAAAGTCAGCTACAAAAGTGTTACTTGGTTTGTTGTAAATATTTTCAGGTGTATCATTTTGTTGAATAACACCATGGTTCATAATCGCAATTCTTGTTCCTAAACTCATCGCTTCAGTTTGATCGTGAGTTACATATACAACTGTTGTTTTTAATTGTTGGTGAAGTTTTTTAATTTCTCTTCTCATTTCAACTCTTAATTTTGCATCTAAGTTAGATAAAGGCTCATCAAATAAAAATATTCTAGGCTCTCTTACTAATGCTCTTCCAATAGCAACCCTTTGTCTTTGTCCTCCAGACAATTGAGATGGTTTTCTTTCTAATAATTGGTCAACTTGTAAAAATTTAGATACCTTCTCTAGCTGTTGTTCAATTTTTTCTTTTGAAGTCTTTGCTTGTTTCAAACCAAAAATCATATTCTCTCTTACATTCATTGAGGGATATAAAGCGTAAGATTGGAAAACCATTGCAATATTTCTGTCTTTTGGCTCTACTTTACTGACATTATAATCATCAATAAAAACGTTACCTTCATTGATTGTCTCTAACCCTGCAATAATGTTTAGTAATGTAGATTTCCCACATCCTGACGGACCTAATAAAACTAAAAAATTTCCCTCATCTATCTCTAAATTAATTTTTTTTAATACTTCTGTAGACCCAAAATTTTTTGATAGATCTTCAATTTTTAATGTTTTCATTGTTATCCTTTCACTGCTCCTGAAGTTAATCCTCTAATAAAATATTTACCTGCTAAAACATACACAATAAGTGTAGGCACCCCTGCTATGATTGCTGATGCCATATCAACATTGTATTCTTTAACACTTGTACTAGATAAAACCATGTTATTTAAAGCAACTTGAATTGGTGCCGCCTCACCAAATGAAAAAGTTGATCCAAATAAAAAGTCATTCCAAATTTGAGTAAACTGCCAAATAACTGTTACCACAATTATCGGTGCTGATATGGGAAGTAAAATTTTGAAAAATATTTTAAAGAAACCTGCTCCATCAATTCTTGCAGCTTTCACTAATTCTGTTGGAACTGAAACATAGTAATTTCTAAAAAATAAAGTGGTAAAAGGAATTCCATAAACGGTATGAACCAAAACTAATCCGACAATAGAATTTGATATTCCTAATGCTCCTAAAGTTCTAGCCATTGGAAGTAATATTGCTTGAAAAGGTATAAAACATCCAAATAATAGAAATAAGAAAACCCAGCTATCTCCTTTGAATCTCCATTTTGTTAAAACATATCCTGTCATTGCTCCAATGAATGTTGAAAAAAATACCGCAGGTACAACCATCTTAATTGAATTCCAAAAATAAGGTTTTAAAAAAGTATCTCCTGCTCCATATCCTCTTCCTCCCCAAGCAACTGCCCAGGATTCAAAATTTAATCCGCTCGGCCAAGATAAAAGTGTTCCTTGACGTATTTCTTCCATCGTTTTTAATGAAGTAACAACCATCACATATAATGGAAAAATAAAATAAGAAGCAAATAGAATTAAAACAAAATACAAAAACCATCTTAAAAACATGTTTGTATATTTTGATTTTTGCTCAAGCTGTTGGTAAGAAGATGATTTTAAATTATCTTGCATTTTCTCTCCTTAATTCTGAATACAAATAAGGAATAATGACTGCAGCTACAGCCATAAACATCATCATCGCACTTGCTGCAGATAATCCAACCTGACTTTTATGAAATGCTGCTTGCGTCATAAATAAAGCTGGCATCGTTGTAGAAATACCCGGGCCACCTTGAGTTAAAGCAACAATCAAATCATAACTTTTAATTGAGATATGAACTAAAATTACAAAACTCGTAAAAAATACTGGTCTCATCATTGGTAACAATATTCTCCAATAAACTGTAAATAAACCAGCACCATCAATTTTTGCAGCTTTGACGATTTCATCCTCAACTGATCTTAGTCCTGCTAGAAATAAAGCCATGACAAATCCTGCCGATTGCCAAACACCCGCGATCACTATGGTGTAAATTGCCATTTCCCTGTTAACCAACCAATCAAAAGTAAAGTTCTCAAAACCCCATTCTATAAACATTTTTTGAATACCAAGAGTTGGGTTTAAAATCCATTTCCAAGCAGTACCTGTTACGATAAATGATAAAGCCATTGGGTATAAATAGATGGTTCTTAAAACCCCTTCTGCTCTTATTTTTTGATCTAGAAAGATTGCTAAAATTATCCCAATCACAATACAAAAAATTAAAAATAAAGCAGTAAAAACAAGCAAATTATCTACTGATATAAGCCATTTTCGAGATGCCCATAACTTTTCATATTGACCAAAACCCCACAATTCATATTTGGGTAAAATTTTAGAATTAGTAAAAGATATATATAAAGTCCAAAGCACAAAACCATATACAAACCAACCTATTAATCCAACAGCAGGAGCCATTACAATTTTAGGTAAATTTTTTTCTAACCACTTGAACATTATAAATATTTTTTATTTAAGATTTAAAAAAAAGGCCACTTAATCAAAAGTGGCCTTTTAATTTTTATGTACTACATATTAGCTAATACTGAGTCAGCTAAAGCGTTAGCAGCATCTACAGATGACATGTCAGAGTTAAAGTGCTCTGTGATGATATCTTGTAGGGCAGCTTTCATAGTATTACCTTGAGCCATACCGTGAGCAAAGCTTGGAACTAATCCACCGCTTGCACCTGCAGTTTTAATATCTGCATTAGATGTTTTTGCACATTTGTCAAATTCATCCATAGATACGTCTAAACGAGCCGGGATAGAACCTTTGTATAGGTTGAAAACTTTTTGGAAGTTTTTACCCATCATAAGCTTAGCTAGTAACTTTTGACCAGCTTGTTTATCTGGATCGCTAGATTTGTAAAAGATAAAACTATCTACGTTATATAAGTATCCATTGTTTGAAGGAGTAGCAGCGCAGTAGTAATCTACACCTGGAACTTTTCCAGCAGCTGTAAATTCACCTTTTGCCCAGTCACCCATAATTTGGAAACCAGCTTTACCTTCAATAACCATACCAGTAGCAACGTTCCAGTCTCTTCCTGGACTACCTTCGTCAGTAAAACCTTGTAGTTTTCTCATTTGATCAAAAACTTTAACTGTTGTTTCACTTCTTAAACAGCTTTCTTTAAGATCTACATAACAATTTTTGTAGTAGTTATTTCCACCGATACCCATAGCAACTGCTTCAAATACTGTAGCATCTTGCCAAGCTTGACCACCATGTGCAAATGGAATAATGCCAGCAGCTTGTAATTTTTCAGCAGCAGCATTTAACTCATCCCAAGTAGTTGGAACTGAAATACCGTTTGCATCAAATACAGCTTTGTTTGCCCACATCCAGTCAATTCTGTGAATGTTTACTGGAGCAGCACAATATGGTCCGCTGTTGTTTTCACACTTATGAATAGCTGCAATCATTGGGTCTAATAAATTGTCCCAACCTTCTGCTTTAGCAACTTCATCTATGTTATATGGAGCTACAACACCTTCTTGGTCATACTCTTGAATTGTAGGTCCTTTAATTTGTGATGCTGATGGAGGATCTCCAGCAACTATTCTTGCTTTTAGCGCAACGTTAGCAGCGTCTCCACCACCACCTGTTACAGGCATATCCATCCATTCACCGCCGTTTGCAGCGAAATCATCTTTTAAAACTTTAAGTGCAGCAGCTTCACCACCTGAAGTCCACCAGTGCAAAACCTCAATCTTTGGTCCCGCTATTGATGAAGTAGATGTGAACGCTAATGTAATTAAAGCGATTATTAGTTTTTTCATATCTTCTCTTCCTCTTTTTTTTAGTTAACTATTTTTTATAAACGGAACTATAGGTAGATTGATTATCAATTGATAACTAAAAAATTATTATACAACTTAAAATTGAATTTAATTATTTACCCTTATTTTATTTATTTTTTTTGTTTTAAAAAAAAAAATTTTTTTTTAATTCAATTATAAGTTGAAGTTCTAATATGTCGCGCTTCTTCCTAATCTTGCAGCACCACGTACACCACTAGCATCTCCAAATTTAGGTTTTAAAAAAACGCCCTCATATTCTCTCCCAATAACAAATTTTCTAACCAATGAATCTATTTCATGTAAAAAATCAATTTCGTTTGAAACTCCTCCTCCAAATATAAAAGCATCAGGATCTAGAATATTTATGATACTTGAAAGAGACATTGCTAAATTTACTTTAAAATCATCTATAAATCTTTCAGCATCTAAATCATGTTTTCTATTTAATTCAAAAATTTCATTCGTTTTTAAGTTTTTTCCATAAAGTTTCTTAAATCTTTTTGCTAAACTTAAACCAGACAAAAAACTTTCAATCTCTGCTTCCCTTGCATTACTTGAGTCAAAATTTTCTTTTTTAGCTGCAAAATATGGTATTTGGTTATGTCCCCATTCCCCTGCCACTCCATTCGAGCCAGTAATAATTTTTTTGTCTATTACTAAACCACCTCCAACTCCTGAACCTAATATAATTCCATAAACGATTTTATAATGTGTACCAGCTCCATCTATTGCTTCAGATAAAGCAAAGCAATTTGCATCATTTTCACAAAACACTTCTTTTCCAAGAGCTTTACGTAAATCACTTTGAAATGGTTTTTTTTCTAACCAAGTTATATTTGGAGCATTTTTTACTAATCCAGTTTGAGGAGAATGAACTCCTGGATGACAAACACCAATAGGAAGCTCTTGTTTAAACTGTTGTTCTAATTTTTTATGAATATCTCTTATTGCAGTTATAATTTGAGTGTATTCCTTTGGACACGATATTCTTGATCTGTGTTTTTCATTACCATTCTCTTCAAGTACAACACTCTCAATTTTAGTTGCACCTACATCAATACCTACTTGCATAACTAATATGTGGCTCTTCCACCACTTAAATCAAAAACTGCAGCGGTCGAAAATGAATTTTCTTCACTAGCTAACCAAGTTACTAATGATGCCAATTCCTCAACTTTTGCAAATTTATTTCTAGGAATTTTTGATAACATATAATTAATATGTTCCTCTGTCATTTGATCAAAAATTCTTGTTTTAGCTGCTGCCGGTGTTACACAATTTACAGCTATATTTTTTTGGGCAAGTTCTTTGCCTAGAGATTTTGTTAAACCTATAACACCCGCCTTAGAGGTACTATATGCACTTGCATTTGGATTTCCTTCTTTGCCTGCAATAGATGCAATATTTACTATTCTTCCATAGTCATTCTTTAACATGAAAGGAACAACCGCTTTGCAGCAATAAAAAACTGAATTTAAATTTAAATTCATCACTTTTTTCCATTCATCTAATGGATATTCAGCTACAGTAGTATTCATGCCCGCAATACCTGCGTTGTTAACGAAAATATCTATTTTTCCGTATTTTTTTTCTACTTCTTCTAAATTTTTGTTTACTATTTCAAAATTAGTTACATCTACAATTTGATGACTTAGGTGTTCTGATTTTACTTTATCAATCGCTTCTTTGGCTGCATTTTCATCAATATCCCAAATCACTACTTTAGCTCCTGCTTCGATAAATCTTTCAGTTATTGCTAAACCAAATCCCTGGGCTCCACCAGTAACAACTGCCACTCGATTATTTAAATCGTACTTAATCATTATTTCTTTTTTAATTTCCTCGATCTTATTAAAGGAAAAGCCAAAGCAATTAAAGACAAAATAAAGAATGTTAAAGCAATTGGCCTTGTGAAAAACATCAGCCAATTACCATCAAATATAACCAGTGATTGTCTAAGAGTTCCTTCAACTAACTCACCCAAAATTAATCCAATAATTACTGGTACTACTGAAAAACCATATCTTCTCATAAAGAAACCCAGCACTCCAAAAAATAACATTATCCAAACATCTATTATGGATTGATTTAAAGAATAAGTTCCACATACCGAAACTGCGAATATCATTGGCCATAAGATTTTGTTAGGTACTAAAGTTATTCTTGCAAATATTTTTGCTCCAAAAAATCCAAAAATAAAAAAAAGAATATTAGCTATTAGCATAGCGCCAAAAATTCCGTATAAGAAATCTGGCTGTTCTCTAAACAAATCTGGTCCAGGTCTAACACCATGAATAATCAATCCCGTAAGTATAACCGCTGTTGTTGCGCTACCAGGAATACCAAGAGCTAAGGTTGGAACCATCGCACCTCCCGTTGCTGCATTATTTGCCGCCTCTGCTCCCGCAATCCCTTCTATCGAACCTTTTCCAAATTCTTCTGGATTTTTTGAAAATCTCTTAGCCTCAGAATAACCAATTAAAGATGCAACTGTTCCACCTTCAGCAGGCAGTACTCCAATAAAAGATCCTATTCCACTTGATCGTAATATTGTTTTCCATGTTTTTTTATAATCTTCTTTGCTTGGTAACTTAATTGCTTTTAAAGCAATTCTGTTAAAAACTTGATTTATTAATGTTGATTGAGTCAGCATCTCACTCATTGCGAAGAGCCCAACTACTACCGGTATAAAACCTATTCCTTCAGTCAATTCATTAATCCCAAAAGTGAAACGGTCAATTGAAGTCATAAAATCTTTACCGACTGTAGAAATTAATATTCCAAATGCCCCTGCGATTAAATTTTTGATTGGACTACCTTCACCTATTGAGGCAAGCATCGTTAAACCAAAAATTGCTAATGCAAAATATTCTGGTTGACCAAATTCATACGCAAGTTGGGCTAATATAGGTGCAAAAAAAACTAATATAACAACACTGAAAATACCTCCAACAGTACTTGATACTGTTGCCATACCCAAAGCTCTTCCTGCTTCACCTTTTTGTGCCAAAGGATAACCGTCTAAACATGTTGCTGCAGCTGCTGGCGTTCCAGGAGTATTTATAAGTACAGCTGTTATTGCACCACCATATGTACCTGCACAATAAATAGACGTTAACAAAACGATTGCAGATAATGGATCTAGTGTCATTGTAAAAGGCAGTATTAATGCTCCACCGGTTGTTGGTCCCAAACCAGGTAAAACTCCTAATATCAAACCAAATAATGTTCCAAAAAATAAAACTAGTAACAGTTTAGAACTGAAGAGTGGTGCCAGCATTAATAATAAATTATCCATCTAGCTATAGTAAATGTTGGTAATTATTCCTGGTGGAAATCTTAAACCTAAAATTGTCTCAAAAAAAACAAAAACAATGATTGGAAAAATAATTCCAACCAATAATAAATAAAATAATCTTTTTTCACCCCAATAGTAAGCTACAAAAATTGATAAGGCTGATATAGCTAAAAAGAAATCTAAAGTTTTTGAAACTATTATAAATAAAACAAAACTAAACACTGTTAAAAAAAATGATCTAGGCAATTTTTTTTCAATTTTCCAAGGATTTTTAGTTGCTAAATAATAAACAATTAATGTCATAGCAATTATCAAAATTAATAAAGCTTTTGGAAATGTTGCTGGCTGAATTCCTCTATTTAAAATTGGAGGAACTATATCGAATGTAAAAGTGGTTATAAGTAAAACTACTGAAACAAAAATGATTACAAATGAAACTTTAAATTCATCCTTAAAAAAAAAGGGCAAACCTTTGTTTGCCCTTTTTGATTTTTGTACATTTTTCATATTTAAATGTACTTTAAATTAGATTAGTTAATGTAACCTAGAGCTTTAAGCTGAGCAGTCATTTCTGTAAGCATTTCTTCCATTTGCTTACCCCACTCGTCAGCACCAACTACACTAGTCTCATCAAGACCAATCTCTGTTAAGAAATTTTTGTAGTAATTGTGGCTCATAGCTTTCATCATTCCAGCTTCTAATTGTTTTACTCTGTCTGCTGGAGCACCTTTTTTAGTTACAAATCCTCTAACAGTAGATAAAGAAACAGGTATACCTAATTCTTTAGCTGTTGGAGAATCTCCAATTTTAGCCATTCTTTCATTTGCTAATACAACTGATACACAAAGTTTACCTTCGTTTATTTCAGTTAATGCTTCACCTAAGTTTAAAACACCCACATCAATATCTCCTTTGATAAGGTTAGTTTTAATTGGTGCAACACCTTTGTAAGCAACGATAGTTGGATCTTTTAATCCACCTTTTTTTGTAAATGCAATTGCACTAACATCATCAATACCACCAGTATGAGTAGTTCCGTATTTTAGTGATTTTGATTTCTGTGTGCTAATAAATTTTTTAGCATCTTTGATGTCTGCTTTACAATTAACAACAAACAATTGAGGATCATCAGTTCCTCTTGCAAGTGGTTGCATATCACTTAACTTAACTTTAGTTTTGCCTAAAGCCATAGATACAGCATGACCTGTAGTCCAAGTTAAAGTATGATTTCCATCAGCAGGTAAAGACATCATGTAGTCCATAGATGTTGCCCCACCACCACCTTTTTTGTTTACTAATTGCATATCCTGCTTAAGAACTCTTCTTGCTCTTAATAACATCATTCTAGTAGTAACGTCAGTTCCACCACCAAAACCAGCGTGAGTAATTGCTTGTATTGGGTGACCGTCAGCTTTAGCTGAAGTGATCATTAATGGAAGAGCTACAACAAAAAATTCAGTTACTAAGAAAGCAGCTGCTAAAAATAGTTTAAAGCTTTTTTTCATTATTTCCCTCTTTAGTTAATTTATATTTAATAATTTAAACATAATCTGATACAAGACGTAAAGAAAAAAATGCCTGAAAACAAATCTAACATAGCCATTCTTCTTGGTGATCCAGCTGGGATTGGACCAGAGTTAATTTCAAAGCTTTTAAAAGATGAAATGACAAAAAAAGCAAACATAATCATCATCGGTGAAAAACAAGTGTTTGAAAATGGAAATAGCATTACAGGAATTTCACATGATGTAGATGTAGTTGAAAATTTTGATGAAATTGATTTTAATAAAGCAAACAGATTTTTGTTAGATATTTCTAAAGGAAAAAATCATAAATATAAATTAGCTGAACCATCAAAAGAGTCTGGTGAAAGTGTATTGGAAGCTTTAGATTTAGCATTGACACTTGCAAAAGAAAAAAAGATTGATGCAATTAATTTTGCTCCAATGAATAAGACAAGTTTAAAGCTTGGAGGAAACAAACATTCTGATGAATTGCAATTGATGGCTGAGAAACTTGAAGTAAATAGTTTTTGTTGTGAATTTAATGTAATAGATAATTTTTGGACAGCAAGAGTAACATCTCATATTCCAATAAAAGAAGTGGCTCAACATATTACAAAAGAAAATATTATGAAGCCTATAAAATTGATCAATGAAGTTATGGAGCTAAATGGTGTAAAAAATCCTCGAATTGCTATTCAAGCACTTAATCCTCACGCAGAATTTGGTACAGAAGAAAAAGATGAAATCATTCCTGCAATTGAGGAAGCAAAAAAACTCGGTTACAATGTTGATGGTCCGTTACCATGCGATACATCATTTGTTGTAGCTTACAAAAATAAAAATCATGATTGTATGGTTGGCATGTATCATGATGCATTACAATCTGGTCTTAAGGCATTTGGTTTTGATAGAGGTGTAACAGTTCAAGGTGGATTAACTGTACCAGTAACAACTACTGCTCATGGATCAGCATTTGCTATTGCAGGAAAAAATGAGGCTAATCTAGATCCAATTTTAAATTCTTTTAAAATTGCATTATCGATGGCTGAGAATAAAAAGAATTAAACTAGTAATTATATTAATCCAGCATCAACTGTAAAATTTTGTTTTGTAGAACCTGATGAAACATCTGATGCTAAGTACAGAACCATTCTTGAAACATCTTCGGGTAAAAGCTGTTTTTTTAATGCCTGATTTTTTAAAATTTCTTTTTTAAATTTAGGATTAAGCCATAATTTAGATTGTCTTTCTGTTGCAATTGAACCAGGTGCAATTGAATTAATTCTTATATTGTATTTTCCCAAATCTCTGGCCAAAGATCTGGTTAATCCATGGATTGCTGCTTTAGCTGTACTATAAGCTGGAAACATTACTGATCCTCTGACCCAGCTGACTGACCCTAAGTTAATTATTGACCCACCTTTGTTTTTAATCATGCTTTTTTTAACCGCTTGTATCGCAAACAAATAATGCTTTAAATTAATCGCCATTCTATCATCCCAATATTTTTCTGTAATTTTCTCTAAACTATGTCTTTGGTCGTTAGAAGCATTATTAACTAAAATATCAATAGGACCCTGTTTTTTTATAATATTTAAAATTGATGATTTATATTTTTTAATATTTTTAATATTGCACTCTACAAAAGTTGGAATGTTAAATTTTTTTTTTTTGATTTTGTTAATGGTTTTTTTGGCTTCATTTTTATTTATATCAAAAAAATAAACTTCAACTCCTTGCTCACAAAGATGCTCAACAATTGATGATCCTATACCTGAAGCTCCACCAGAAACTAATGCGCGTTTTCCTCTTAAATCAAAATATTCAACTTTCATAACTTTAAATCTTTAAGATTAGTTTAGTATTTTTTTAATTTCTTCTAAAGTAAAAGGTTTTGGTTTTTTACAGGTTGTCTTTATTTCTTGAGGAATTCCAGTTTGAGAAGCTCTCATAGTAGAATCTATTATATCTAAAACATGAAGAGATAAATCTCCATTACATCTATGCTCTAAATTATTTTCAATTGCATAAGCCATTTCTGATAAACCAGCTCCTCTATAATTTGCATTAGTGGGTGACTCATTTGCTCTTGAGCTTTGACTTTTTATATTAATTTTACCTAAAGGCATCATATCTGTTTTGTGCTCTCCCCAATTACCTCCAGCTGTAACTGAGACAAAAGCAGATCCACCAAACATATTTGGATCAGGAACAATTATTGATCCTTTGTTTCCATAAAGCTCAATATGATTTCTTTGATGAGCAACAACATCAAATGATAAAGTTATTTGAATTATACAATCATTTTCAAATTGTATTGTTGCCAAGTAAGTTGTTGGTGTTTCAACTTTAAATTTTTGACCTTTTTTTGGACCAATTCCTATTTCTCTTTCTTCAAAAACTTTTATACATCTTCCTTGTACTTGTTTTGCAGGCCCAATTAAATTTACTAATGCAGTTAAATAGTATGGGCCCATATCAATAACAGGTCCTCCTTCATTTTCTGCAAACCAACTTTCTGGATTTGGGTGGTAAGATTGAACTCCTGGAAATGCAAATATAGCATTGCCTAATTTAATTTCACCAATAACACCATTATCAATTAACTCTTTAGTTTTTTGAATTCCTCCTCCTAAAAATGTATCTGGAGCATTTCCTATATAAAGATTTTTTTCTTTTGCTAATTCAACTAATTTTTTTCCATCCTCAAAATTTACTGCCATTGGTTTTTCAGCATAAGAATGTTTTCCATTTTCAAGAGCCATTTTGGAAACTTCGTAATGCGCTCCTGGAATTGTCAGATTAAGAATTATTTCAATTTCTTTATCTTTTAAAAGTTCTTCAACTGTAACAGCTTCAATATTATAATGAATTGCACACCTTTTAGCTGCTTCCGTGTTTATATCTGCACATTTGACTATTCTAATATTATTAAAATACTCTTGAGCTCTAAAGTAAGTTTCAGAAATATGACCACAGCCAATAAGACCGACTTTAAATATTTTATTCATAAAGAATTATACGCCTTGTCTTTGTTTGCTTTTTCCTTCTTTATATAATTTTAAAGCCTCTTCATTTTCTTTAGTTGTTGGAATTTCTAATGTTGGACTATCCCAAAATGCTGAACCTTCTAACCATTTATAAGCATGTGTCTTTATAGAAATTACATAAGTAACATCTGATTTTTTTGCTCTTTTAAAAGCTTCTTCAAGATCTGAGATTGAGCTTACGTTTTCAGACTTAGCTCCCATGCTCTCTGCATGTTTTGCAAAGTCTACATCAACTAGACCTGGTGTATTAGAACTTTTTAATAAGTTATTATATTCCTTACCACCTTTGAATAATTGCAATCTATTAATTACAGCAAAACCACCATTATCACATACGATTATAATTAATTTATTGTTTGTTATTACTGAAGAATAAATATCTGAATTATTCAAAAGATAAGATCCGTCTCCTACAAAAGAAATTACTTCTTTATCTGGGTTGGCCATTTTAATTCCTAAAGCTCCTGATATTTCATAACTCATACAACTAAAACCCCATTCTGTTTCGTGGGTGTTTAATTCTCTTGGTCTCCAAACTTGAATAACTTCTCCAACTAAACCTCCTGCAGCAGTAACCGCGATATCTGATGGATCTGAGTTTTTATAAATAGCACCTATTACTTGAATATAACTTGGTATTTCCTGATTGGAAGGAGCGCTTTCTTTATCTACATGTTCATTCCATGCTTTTAATTCTGCTTGAGATTTTTTATTCCATTCTTCCCCAGCTCTCCAATCACCTAATGCTAACGATATTTCATCTAATGAAACTTTTGCATCACCTACTACTGCTTGAGCCAAATGTTTATTTGCATCAAATCTAGAAACATTAATTGAAACAAGTTTAAAATTTTCATTTTCAAAATTTGCCCAAGATCCTGTGGTAAAGTCTGCAAGTTTAGTTCCAATAGCGATTGCAAGATCAGTTTGTTTTGCGAGTGAATTAGTATTTTTTCCACCTAAACCACCTATTTGACCAGCGTAATGTGAATGATCTCTTTTCATTGTAGAGTATCCCATTACAGTCTG
>CACGMR010000010.1 GCA_902574215.1 uncultured Pelagibacteraceae bacterium | reverse complement strand
GATGACATAGGTACTATTATCAATAATAAGTTATTTGATTATTATGCGACACCTGGAAAATTATTTAAATTAATTAATTTATCTGAAGAATATGACTTAGATCTTGTTAATTTTGATTTAAACACAACATTAACAACCATAATTAAAGATAAAATTTATAAAAAAGACAAATCAATTATTGAAATCATTTATTCTTTTATTGAACTTTATTTCAGAAACAATATATCTATTGAAGATATTAGTTTACTAAAGTCATACCATTATTTTTTGGAAAAAATTAATAACACTAGAACTTATAATTTAGATGAAGAAACATTGTTTATGGAATTTGAGGATAAAATATTAAATGGATAAAAATTATTATATCACCACACCTATATACTACCCATCAGCAAAGCCTCATATGGGTCATGCATATTCAAGTATTATCGCCGATTTTTTTGCAAGATTTAAAATAATTGATGATTACCAGGTTCATTTTCTTACCGGTACAGACGAACATGGATTAAAAATTCAAAGATCTGCAGAAAAAGCAGGAATGGAACCTCAAATATTTTGTGATCAAATTAGTCAAACTTTTAGAGATCTTTCGGATACTTTGAATTTATCAAATACTGATTTTATAAGAACTACAGAAACTAGACATAAAAAAACAGTTCAACATCTTTGGAATGAGCTTGAGAAAAACGATGATATATATTTATCAAACTATTCTGGATGGTATTCGGTATCAGATGAGGCCTTTTATAATGAAGACGAAATTGATGAAGTAGATGGAAAAAAAATTGCTATATCCTCAAAATCTCCTGTTGAATGGATTGAAGAAGAATCTTACTTTTTTAGGCTCTCAAAGTGGGAAAAGCCGTTATTAGATTTTTATGAAGCCAATCCAGATTTCATTTCTCCACAATCTAGAAAAAATGAAGTTATTAGTTTTGTAAGAAGTGGTCTTAAAGATCTTTCTGTAAGTAGAAAAAGTTTTTCATGGGGCATACCTGTTCCAAGCAATAAAAACCATGTGATATATGTTTGGCTTGATGCTTTAACAAATTATTTAAGTGCTTTAAATTATCCAAATACAGATGATGATTTATTTAAAAAATTTTGGCCAGCCTCAATACATTTAATTGGAAAAGATATACTCAGATTTCATGCTGTTTATTGGCCAGCCTTTTTATTAGCAGCAAAAATTGATTTACCAAAGAGAGTTTATGGACACGGATGGATATTGTCAGGAGAGGAAAAAATGTCTAAATCTAAAGGAAATATACTTGATCCAATTGAGATAATTAAAGAATATGGTTTAGATCCCTTAAGATACTACTTAATTAAAGAAGTTTCTTTTGGCAACGATGGAAATATATCTCAAGAAAGACTAGAAGATTGTATTAATAGTGATTTAGCAAACAATTTTGGAAATTTATGTCAGCGTGTAACTGCTTTTGCAATAAAAAATTGTAATGGAAAAATTCCATTAGAAGTTAAATTTCATGATGAGGATTTATTAATACTAAATAAGTATAAAGATAATTTAGATAATATTAGGTCGAAAATTGACAATCAAAATATTAATTTTTATATCGATTATATTATAAATTCACTTTTTGAGGCAAATAAATATTTTAATGATCAAGAACCATGGAAAAAGAAAAATGATATAGTTAGATTAAATACTATTGTTTACACTACATTAGAAATTGTTAGAAAAATAAGTTTTTTGTTGTATCCAATTATTCCTGAATCTTCTTTAAAAGCATTAAAGATTTTTGATATTGTAGAAAAAGATATAAAATTAGATACAGTTTCTAATAATGATTATTTAATGAAAGGTAATAGTATAAATAAAATAGACATACTTTTTAAAAAAATAGAAAAACAAAATGATTGATTCACACTGTCATCTAGATCATGAACCGTTATTAAGTGACTTGTCTAACGTAATACAAAGATCAAAAGATGTAGGAATAGAAAAATTATTAACTATCTCAACTTCGTTTGAAAGTTTTTCTAGAGTAAAAGAATTAGTTAATAAAGATGAGATGATTTACGGTACTATTGGTATTCACCCTCATGAAAGCTCCACAAATATTATCACCTCAAAACAAATCATTGAAAGTCTGAATAAAAATTCAAAAATTATTGGAATTGGAGAAACTGGGTTAGATTTTTATTATAAAAATAGTGATAAAGACAAGCAGATAGAAAGTTTTAAAGAACATTTAGATGCATCTATAAAAACTAATATTCCATTAATTGTTCATTCAAGAGATGCAGAAAAAGAAACATTTGAGATTCTAAATGAATATAAAAATGAAAACCTTAAAATTTTGATGCATTGTTTTACTGGGTCTAAAGAATTCTCAGAAAAACTAATGACTTTAAATTCATTCTTTTCAGCAAGCGGTATCATTACTTTTAAAAATTCATTAGATTTACAAGATACCTTTAAATCTATTCCAATTGATAATATCTTAATTGAGACCGATAGTCCATTTTTAGCACCGGTTCCTAAAAGAGGAAAAAAAAATGAACCATCATTTATTGATTTTACTGCTGCAAAATTAGCTGAAATTAAAAATATATCCAAAGAAGATCTTATCAAAAAAACTACAGATAACTTTAATAAACTATTTTTTAATTGAAATTAATGCAATTTATTATTTTAGGCTGTGGTAGTTCAATGGGTGTACCGAGACCAGATGGTTTTTTTGGAAATTGTGATCCTAATAATAAAAAAAATTATAGAACAAGATGCTCCGCGTTGATTAAAACTACAGATGAAAACATTCTTATAGATACATCACCTGATTTACGGCATCAACTTTTAAGACATAAAATAAAAAAAATTAATAGAGTATTATATTCTCATTTGCATGGAGATCAGACCCATGGAATAAATGATTTGAGATCTTTTTATATAAACAACAGAAAGCAACTTGATGTTTATGCTGATAAATATACCTCTAAATATCTTAATTCTACATTTTCTTATATATTTAAAAGTTATTCGAAGGAATATCCCGCAACACTAAAACTTAATAAACTTCCAAAAAAAATGTTTACAAAAAATAATAATAAAAAAATTATTATTCAATCAATAATGGTTGAACATGGTAAAGTAAAATCAAACTGCTTTATTATTAATAAAAAATTAGCTTATATAAGTGATGTGAGTAAAATTTATAAAAAAGACTATAAATATTTTAAAAATCTTCAATATTTAATCATTGATTGTTTGTGGTACAATTTTCATCCATCACACTTTAATTTAGAAACTTCACTATCTGTAATCAAAAAATTCAAACCCAAAAAAGCTATTCTTACAAACCTATCACCTGTATTAGATTATAAAACGCTTAAAAAAATAATACCAAAAAATGTTATTCCAGCACATGATGGATTAATAATAAACTTATAAAATATTTTCTATAGCTTTAATTATTTTTTTTGACATTGGTTTTGTAAATGATGCAAATGTATCTTGAACTTTCCCCTCTTTATTAATTAAGATTTTATGAAAATTCCACATTGGTTCTGCTGATTTACCATGATTTTCTTTTGCCCATTTAAAAAGTTCATGAGCATCTTTTCCTTTAACTTCAGTTAATGTTGTCAGAGGAAAGTTAATATTAAAATTTACTTCACAAAATTCTTTAATATCTACGTTGTTATTTTTTTCTTGATTAAATGAATTAGATGGTACACCAAGAACAATCAAACCTTTTTCTTTATATAAGTCCCACAATTCCTGTAATTCATCGTATTGTTTTGTAAATCCGCAATAACTTGCTGTATTTACAACTAAAATAACTTTGTTTTTGTAATCTTTAAAACTAATTATCTCACCAGTTATACTCTCAATACTAAAATCATAAATTTTTTTTTCGTAATTAGCATTTGCAGAAGATTTAAAAAAAAACATAACTATAGATAATAGAAATATTACTTTTCTCATTTATTTGGTTTGTTTGGTGTCAGTAATATTAAAAAATAACCAAATAAAGTTGACAACAACGATCCAGTTAATACACCTATTTTTACACCATCCATATATTGCATGTTTTCAACAAAAGCTAAATTTCCAACAAACAAACTCATTGTGAAACCAATTCCAGTAAGAACTCCTACACCATAAAAATTATACCAACTTGTATCGTTTGGCATTTGAGCTACTTTCAATTTTATAGAAGCATAGGAGAAAACAAAAACACCTAATTGTTTACCAAGGAATAAACCTAATACAATACCTAGGGGAACCTTATCAAGCAGCGAAGCAAAAGATAAACCTTCTAGAGATACTCCAGCATTTGCAAATGCAAATAAAGGCATTATTCCAAAAGCAACATATGGACTAATTGCATGTTCTATTTTAATCAATAAAGAAAAATCTTTTTCTTTTTTTCTGTGAGGAATCGTCATGGCTAATAGAACTCCCGCAATAGTAGCGTGTATTCCTGAGTTATGTGTAAAATCCCATAGGAAAAGACCTACAACTAAGTAAGGTAGAAACTTTTTAATATTAAATTTGTTAATTAATAATAAAATAATAAAAGCCAACAACATTAAGGTTAAATACTTAATACTCAAATCTCCAGAATAGAATAGGGCAATGATTACAATTGCTCCTAAATCGTCAATTATAGCTAATGCAGTTAAGAATACTTTTAAAGACAAAGGAACTCTTTTACCCAACAAAGATAAAACTCCTAAAGAAAAGGCGATATCCGTAGCTGATGGAATTGCCCACCCATTTAATGTTTCACTATCACCAAAATTTATGAAAACATAAAATAATGCAGGAACCAACATACCTCCTATTGCGGCTATGATTGGTAAAAGAGCTTGTTTAATATTGGAAAGTTCCCCTTGCAAAAATTCTCTTTTAATTTCTAAAGTAACGAAGAAAAAGAAAATTGCCATTAAGGCATCATTGATCCAATGCATTACCGATAATTTTAATCCGAAATTATTAATACCTATAAATAAATATTTATTTAGAGTAGCAAAATATAAATCTGCTAGTCCAGAATTGCTTATAAATAATGCAATTATTGCAGCAAACAATAATACCAATCCACTTGCAGCTTCTAATTTAAAAAACCATCTAAAAGGCTTAGATATATAATTAATCATAAAAAATTAAATTAGGTCTATAATAAATAGTTTTATATCTTGCAATGTTTCAAAAAGGTTAAATATTATAATTTCTAATCCTGGAAACACATTAATTAGTGGAGTTTTTAGAGTATCTAGCAAGATGATTAATGCCACAAAAGATATAATAAATACTATTAAATAAGAAAAAAACTTACTTCCCTTATTTTCTGTTTTTTTAAGTGTAGTTCTACTTTTTTGTGTTTCTGGATTTTCTTCCTTTTTTTTATTATTTATTCCAGTTATAATTATTTTTTCTAGTTGTTGTTTTTCTTCTGTTTTATCCTCTTTATTTTCAATCTTTGTTTCGATGTCCTCACTGATAATTTCCTGTTTCAACTCTAGTACTTCAGTATTTTTTTCTTGGTTATTATAAAACCAAATATGATTACATGATCCACATTGTAAATCTCTACCTTCATCTGGTATTAAAGAATTTTCAATTTTAAATTTCTTGTTACAATTTGGGCAAGTTATTATCATGCTTCGTTATATACCAGATTTTAGTCAAATTTCTTTTAATTTTGCCGTCTTTATACATTGAAATTATCAATAACTGCTGTATTAGTACTCGGATCGGAGTGTAGCGCAGCCTGGTAGCGCATCTGGTTTGGGACCAGAGGGTCGCAGGTTCGAATCCTGCCACTCCGACCATCATTTATGAAAAAAGCTATTATTTATATTCCTAATAAAAATCCAATGCAATCTGGCTTAGCTAAAAACAATAAATGGATATTGGAGTATAAAACTGAAGATCCTACAAAGAATCCTTTGATGGGTTGGGAAAGTTCTTCTGATACTTATACAGAGCTAAAGTTAGAATTTTCTTCCAAAGAGCTTGCAATCAATTATGCAAAAAAAAAGAAAATTGATTTTGAATTAATTGAACCAAGAAAAAGAAAAACTTTAAAAAAATCTTACGCTGATAATTTTCTTAAATAAAAAATGTTTAGATTTTTCACAGAAAAGAATTGGTTTTATTGGTCTTGGATAGGTTCCTTTATTATTCTTTCATCACTTTGGATTCAAGTTGAAATAGATGTCAAAATAAATGAGTGGTTTGGTGTGTTTTATGACATGATTCAGAAAGCTCTTGCAGAGCCAAATGCAGTTTCGATTGAAGAATATTTTGCAAGCCTATTTTCATTTATTACCTTGGCAGCAATGTACATTGCTGTTTATGTAGCTATTAGCTTCTTTACAGCTCATTATTTATTTAGATGGAGGACATCGATGGTAGAGTGGTATCACTCTGTATATGACAAAGCACGTAAAATTGAAGGTGCATCACAAAGGGTTCAAGAAGATACAATTAAATTTACAAGAATAATGGAGGGATTAGGCACAAGTTTAATAGAGTCTATAATGATTTTGATACAATTTATTCCCATATTATTTGGTTTAAGTGTGGGTATCCCAATCTTCTTTTTTGGAGAATGGGAATATGGATTAATAGTAGGAGCATTGATTTGGACTATTGGAGGAACTGTTTTTTTGATTGTTCTGGGTTTAATATTAAGACTAGTTGGTATTGAATATGATTTACAAAAACAAGAAGCTGCATATAGAAAAATCTTAGTTATTGCAGAGGATGATGGAAATGTGAGACCAAAAACAATAGATGAATTATTTGATGATGTTCGTAAAATTCATTTTTTAAGTTATTTGAGATATTTATATTTTAATATTGGGCGAATTGCTTATTTACAAGCAAATGTTTTATCTGCATATGTTTTTTTAGCTCCAGCTATAGTTGCAGGTGTTGTTACTTTAGGTGTTATGCAACAAATTATAAGAGCTTTTGGAAGAGTTGAGGGATCTATGCAATATTTATTAAAAGCTTGGCCAACCATAATAGAACTTGCTAGTGTTTATAAACGTTTAAGAGAATTTGAGACTAAAATAAATCAAGAAGATTTAGTTGATGAAAAAATTTAATGGCACTTGATAAAAATTTAATAGATCAATTTATTAAAGTTACCTCAAAAGCAGCTTTATCTTCTTCATATTTAGTTGGTAAAAAAGATAAAATTGCAGCTGATAAAGCTGCAGTAGATTCCATGAGATCAGAGTTAAATAAAATGAGTATTCAAGGAGAAATAGTTATTGGTGAGGGAGAATTAGATGAAGCACCAATGTTATATATTGGTGAAAAAGTTGGCAATAAAAATGGACCTGAGCTAGATATAGCTGTTGATCCTTTGGAAGGTACAAATTTTGCTGCAAACAATCTTCCAGGCGCATTATCAGTAATTGCTATTTCAGAAAAAAATAATTTATTAAATGCACCCGAAACTTATATGGAGAAAATTTCTACTAGAGTAGCTGAAAAAAATGTTGTTGATTTAGACTATTCTATTAAGAAAAATATTTTTAATTTGAGCGAATACTTAAACAAAAAACCAGAAAATTTAACAGCATGTATTTTGAAAAGACCAAGGCATAATAAAATTGTTACTGAATTAAGAGATTTAAACGTTAAAATTAAATTTATATCTGATGGAGACGTATCTGGAGCACTATTAGTAACTGATGATAAATACTCTGTAGATATTTTTTTAGGAATAGGAGGGGGGCCAGAAGGTGTATTGGCAGCTACAGCATTAGATGCTTTTAATTGTAGCTTTCAAGGTAGATTTTTATTTGAAACAGACAAAGACAAGAAAAGAGCTAATGAAATGGGAATAAATGACTTTTCAAAAAAATATGAATTAGATGAAATTGTAAAAGGAGACTCAATATTTTGTGCAACAGGAATTACTAATGGTGATTTAGTTTCAGGCATAAAAATTGATGAAGATAATTTTATTTCAGAAACTTTAGTGACACATAAGCACTCGTGTTTTAAAAAGGTTGTAAAATTAAATCAAAAAATAATACGATAAGCTTGATTAATCATCTTTTTTACAATAAAAAGCACCAACTTGGTCCCTTCGTCTATCGGTTAGGACACGTGGTTTTCATCCTCGAAAGAGGGGTTCGATTCCCCTAGGGACCGCCATAAATGAAATTTTACGTATATCTCCTAATATCTAAAAATAATGATAATATTATCTCTTATGTTGGATATACAAATAATCTTGAAAACAGATTGTCTAAACACAATTCTTCAAAAGGAGCAAAATTTACAAGGGGTAGAAAATGGGTAATGATATATAAAAAAGCATATAAAACTAAATCAGAAGCAATTAAAGAAGAACATAAGTTGAAAAAAAATTATTTATTGAGAAAAAAAATTAAAAATAAATTTTTATATGAATAAGAAAAATATATTTATAATTTTACCTTTTAAAGAGAGTTTAAATCCAAAAATAGCAGGCGCTGTTTCAATCTATGTAAGAGATTCATTGACTTACTCATCATATAAAAAAAATATTAAAATTATTTCCTCTGATAATAAGAATAAAAAAATTTTTAGAAACAAAAATTATATACTTGATTTTTGTGAAAAAAATAAAAAAAAAAAAATTGATATAATTGAAATTCATAATAGACCTGAGTATGTAAAATATATAAAAAAATACTTTCAAAATACTAAAATTATTTTAACACTTCATAACGACCCTTTAACACTTAGAGGTTCTGAAAAAATAAATGAAAGAGAAAATTTATTAAAAGATTGCAGCAAAATAGTTTTTATTAGTAGGTGGATCCAAAATAGATTTTTTAAATCTGTAGTTAACAGTAATTACTTAAATACAGAAATAATTTATCACGGTGTTAAAAAAACAATAAATCCAAGTAAAAATAAGAAAAAAAATATCTTATTTGTAGGTAAATTAAATGAAGCTAAAGGATATAAAATATATGTCGAAGCTGCTAAAAAATTTAAAAAGTATGATAAAAGTTGGAATTTTATAGCAATTGGAGATGAGCCTAGAAAAAAAATTTTTCCAGATAAAAATATAGTTAATGAAATTGGATACAAGACAAACAAAGAGGTATTGAAATATTACAATAATTCTGAAATAGCGGTTGGCAATTCTGTATGGGAAGAGCCACTTGGAAGAATAGCAATTGAGGCAAGTAGTAGAAAATGTCTACCAATAATTTCAAATATTGCAGGATTAACTGAGTCTAAAAAAATTGCTTATGTGTTAAAAGAAAATAACTCTACAGAACTTTTTAAATCTTTAAAAAAATTAACACTTAATAAAGTTTTAAGGAAAAAATTGCAGACTAAATTTTACAAAAATAATAATTTTAATATTAAAATTATTTCTAAATCTATAGATAAAATTAGATCAAATATTATTTTAAATAAAAGTAATTATTTAGCAGAGAAAAATATAAAGATATTACATATTGCTAATTTTAATGAATTGTCGGATGGAAGATTATTTTATTCATTTTCAAATAAATTAAATAATGGTTTTCTTAAAAATAATTATATTGTTCAAACTATTTCTGACAGAACATTTTTAAAATACAATAAAAGCATATTTAATTTGCATGGGAACTTCAAAAATTTTAATAAAAAAATACTTGATACAATTAAAAATTTTGCACCTAACTTAGTAATTTTTGGCCATGTTTATAATATTGATAGTAAAATTTTTGAATATTGTAAGAATAATAATATTAAAACGGCAAATTGGTTTATTGATTCTATTTCAAATGAATTTTTAAATGGTAAAAAAAAACAAAATTTTTTAAATTTAGTAAACAATGTAGATAAGTGTTTTTTGACCTCATCACCAGAATTATTTAAAAACAATAAAATTTATAAAAAATTAAGATTTATTCCAAATCCTATTGATAGTTCAATCGATCATTTAAGAAATTATGAGACAAAAGATTTGGAATATGATCTTTTTTTTGCGATTAGCCATGGACAAAACAGAGTAATATTAAAAAAAGGAAAAACTGACGAAAGAGAAAATGATTTTAATCATTTAATTAATAAATTAAATAAATATAAGATTGCTTCATTCGGATTAAAAAATGTTGAGCCTATTTGGGGATCAAATTATTTTTATCATTTATCTAAATCAAAAATTGCACTTAATATAAGTAGAGGCAAATATCAAAATTTATATTCTAGTGATAGAATATCATCTTTGATAGGAAACGGACTGCTAGTTTTTCTTGAAAAAAAAACAAATCTTCAAAAGATGTTTAAAGACAAAAAAGAAGTTGTTTTTTTTAAAAATAGAAATGAATTAATTAAAAAAATTATTTTTTATTTAAAAAACGATAGTCATAGAATAAACATAGCAAAAAAAGGTTGTCAAAAATATCATAAAAAATTCAGCAACATTAATGTTGCTAAATATATTTTGAATGAATTAAATCTAATAAATGTAAAAATTAATTGGTTCAAATAAAAATGAATATTCCAATTTTTTCCTACCATTCTATTAGTGATGACAAATGTCCATTATCAACAGATACTAAAGAATTTGAAAAGCATTTAATATATCTAAAAAAAAACGATTATAAATCAATTTTTTTTGATGAAGTTAGCAGTTTAAATAAAAGAAATTTTATAATGACATTTGATGATGGTTATAAAGATTTGATATCTAATTGTTTACCTTTGCTTAAAAAATATAATTTTAAAGCCACCTGTTTTCTTGTTTCAGATAAAATCGGTAAAATTAATGATTGGGATGAAGAAAATAAAAATATTAAAACTAAAAAAATTATGGATAAATCTGATATTGATATCTGGATTAAAAACGGAATGAAAATCGGATCTCATTCAAAAAATCATAAAAAACTAACAAAAATTGATCATGATGAACTTTCGAACGAAATAGCTAATTCAAAAATAGACTTAGAAAAATTGATTGGAGAGGAGATTATATCTTTTTGTTATCCATATGGTAAATTTAATCTAGATGTAATTAATGAAGTTAAAAAAAATTACAGTTATGCTTTAACAACTTTAAGATCAAGATACGATCCAAATAAACATGATAAATACCTAATACCACGTATTGATATGGGTAAAAAACTATCTAATTTTAAGTTATTTTTAAAAATTAAAACACCTTATGAAGATCTTAAATATGATAGAAAACAAATATATTTGTAATTGTAAAAAATATAATTTATTTGAAAAAGATTATATTTACTGGGAAGATAGAGAAACAACATCAGATGAGTTAGATATTATTAAATTTATTAAAAACAAATTTCATATTAAAGACAAAAATTTACTTCATATTGGAATAGGCAACTCAAAAATCGCATCAATTTTTAATGAGGCTGATAAAATTGTGGGCATAACAGTTTCTAAAGGTGAATTTAATTTTGCCAATAAATTGAATTTAAGTAATTATGAAATTTTCTTATGTGATAAATATTCTGAAAATTTTATCAATATAACTCAAAAATTTAAATTTGATTTTATAATCGATACTAATTTAAAATCCTATTCTTGTTGCTTAAAAAGCTTTAATTACATGTTTACAAATTATTTAAAAATTTTGAATTTAGACGGTAAAATTATTACCTCAAGAAAGGGAATGAATTGGTACAAAAAATTAAAACCTAAGTTAACTTTTAGTTTAAAAAAATTGTTTCATTATAAGCTAAAAGAGATAGAGGGAGATAAGTCTAATATACTATCATTAGATGAAATTAATAAGATCAGCACTGATAATAATCTTAAATTGACATACAATGAAAGAGTTCTATACCTAACTAAATGAAAAAAGTTGCTTTAATTTTTGGTGTTACAGGTCAAGATGGTTCATATTTAGCCGAGTTACTACTAAAAAAAGGCTACAATGTACATGGCGTTAAAAGAAGAACATCAATACCAAATACAAATAGAGTAGATCATATTTTTGATAGCATAAATTTTAGTAGCAAATACTTTCATTTGCATCATGGAGATCTCTCTGACTCTGGTTCTTTATATAGAATTATTAATAAGGTTAATCCAGATGAAATTTATAACTTAGCAGCACAAAGTCATGTAAAAATTTCTTTTCAAATACCAGAATATACATCTGATGTTAATGCATTAGGGACTTTAAGAATTTTAGAAATAATCAGGCATTATAAAAGAAAGAAAATAAAATTTTATCAAGCTTCAAGTTCCGAGATGTATGGTAAATCAAAACCACCACAAAACGAAAAAACGATATTTCAACCAAGATCTATTTATGCTGTATCGAAGGTATTTGCTTATCATAGTGTTGTTCATTATAGAGAAGCTTACAATGTTCATGCTTGTAATGGTATCTTATTTAATCATGAGTCTCCTAGAAGAGGTGTTAATTTTGTTACAAAAAAAATAATTCAAGGTCTATTGAGAATTAAAAATAAAAAACAAAAAATTCTTGTACTAGGAAATTTATATTCTAAAAGAGATTGGGGTCATGCAAGAGACTATGTAGACTCTATGTGGAAAATTTTAAACAACAAAAAACCAGATGATTACGTGATAGCAACAAATAAATCTTATTCTGTTAAAGATTTTACTGATATTGCATCTAAAAAAATTGGTTTTAAAATTAAGTGGAAAGGAAAAGGCTTGAAAGAAGTTGGTGTTGATAGCACAACAAATAAAACTATTATAAGAATTGATAAAAAATATTTTAGAGAAACAGAAGTTGATAATCTTATCGGAGATTTTAAAAAGGCTAAAAAAATCTTAAATTGGAAGCCAAAATTTTCCTTAAACAATTTAATTGACGATATGATTAAAAATGAGATTTGATATTGAAATTATTGATATTTTTTTAATTTAATGAAAGCCGTAGGAATAGATGGATACAATAGCTATATAGCAAATAATTTTATAAACAAATATAAAAAAAAATATAAAATTTACAAATTCAGAGAAGATATTAACAATTTAAAAAAATTAAAAAAATTTATCAAAAAAAAACAAATAACAGTTTTTATAAGATGTGCAGGTTTATCTAGATCAAAATGTGAAAGTAACAAATCAGTTTGCAATAAAACTAACTATAAAGCTAATCAAAAATTAATTGATTATTTAAAAATAAACAAAATAAAATTGATATTTTTATCTACTTGTCATGTCTATAAAATTTCAAATAAAAAAATAAAAGAGTCATCAACAAAAAAACCTAACTCATTATATGGTAAACTAAAATTAAAAAGTGAAAATTATTTAAGAAAAAATCTTTCTAATTTTTTAATTATAAGACTATTTAATGTATATGGAAAAGATCAACCTAATGGTTTTTTTTTAACAGATATAAAAAAAAAAATTATAAAAGAAGAAAAAATACAAGTTGATAATTCGTATAGAGATTTTATAAATATTGAAAATGTAGTTAAATTTTTAAACTTTTCAATACAAAATGATATTAAAGGAATATTTAATCTTGGTTCAGGAAAATCCTATAGTCTAATTAAAATTATTAAAAAAATTTCTAAAAAAGTTAAAAAAAAATCTATTTTAAAAATAAATAACAAAAAAGATTATTTAATTAGCGATAATGCAAAATTAAAAAAAATCAGATTTAAATTGATAAATGAAAAAAATTTTAATTTTTAAAACAGATAGAGTGGGTGATTTAATAAATATTACACCTGTCATAAACAATTTAAAACTTAATAATCCTGATTGTAGAATTGATTTGATATGTTCAAACTATAATTTTCAAATAGCAAAGTACATAATTGGAATAAATAAAATTTTTATTTATGAAAACTCAATATTAAAATTTTTAAAAGTTAACTTAAAAAATATTTTATCTACTAAATATGATTTAATTTTTCAATTAGATGGAAAAACCCACTCCTATTTCTTGGCCACAATACATAAATCAATAAAAAAGTTTTCATTAAAATTTATTAAAAAAAAAAAATTTTTTGGTAGATATTTTCAAATATCAAGGCCCAACTTTCTCTATGAATATTTTATTAACACAATTGAATGTGTTGAAAATTATAATTTATCAAATAATAAATCTTATCATTATTTATCACTTTATTTTCAATTATTAAAAAAAGCTGGATTTAATATTATTAATAAGGGGCATGTGCTTTACTACAAACCTGAAATGCGAGTTGTAAAATTTGATAGTGAATATATACATTTTCATATAGATGAAAAATGGCTTAATTTTAATAGAAATATCCATGATAAAATTATAGAATTTATTCGCTCAATTTCATTAAGCCATAATATTGCTATATCTTCTAATTTAGGAGAAAATATTCTTTTTGATCGCATTAGCAAGGAATTCAGTCTTAATAAAAATATTTTATTTTTAAAGTCACCTGATTTTTCAAATTTAATTTCAATAATATATCATTCCAAAACCTGTATCAGTTCTCATTCTGGTTTCATCGTACATCTAGCTGCCTGTTATAATAAAAATATAATCGATATTGTTCACCAAAATATTTTCAATGAACTTGATAGATGGATACCTTTAAACGCAATTTATAAAAGATATAGTTTAGATGATATTGAAAAAATTAACTTAGATTAAAATCTTTTCTTACAAAAATTAAATCTGAATTAACCCAATTAATCAATTTATAATTATTTGATACCAGATGATTGTAAAGCTTGTTGTTAATTATATTTTCAATATTCTGATTATAAATTTCTAGTTTATTTTGTTCTAGATCATGACATTCTGTAACTATTACGTCGATTTTATATTTTTTAAAATCAAAATCTTCTAAAACCTCATATTCATGATTTTCTATATCTATAGATAATAAATCTATATTTTTATCTTTTAATGGTGAGTTATCTATAATTTCATTTAATGTCTTGGTTTTTTGTTCAATTATTTTGTAATCACTTTTTTTAGATTTTCTATGTTTAATAAGTTGATCGCTAACTGTATTTATTGCTGATCTCTTATGGTAAAAATATACTTTTTTACTTTGATTGTTTGAATTTGAAATTAATGCCTGAACGTTAAAATCAAATTTTCTAATTTTATTAAATTCATTAATGCTTGTTTCATCTAAATCAATATTTAAACCTCTCCATCCTCTTTTGTATAATAGATAAGTATTATTAAATTTAATTGGATGATTACAACCCAAATCTATAAAATTACCACTTTTTTTATTCGCAAACATTCTATCAATTATTAAATCTACATTACTAATAGAGTAGGATTTTTTAGTGTATTTAGAATAATAAATTTTTTTTAAAAAATTAATGATCATAATTTTATTTTATTTAAAGCATTGTTTTTAAAAATATTAGCTTCTTTAATATACCTTCTTACCATTTGCGTTGTTTTGTGACCAGTCATTGCCATAATACTTCTTTCATCAGCACCAGATTCTGCTGCAACAGTTGCAAATCCTGATCTTAAACTGTGACCTGAAAAATTTCTATTTTCAATACCAGCTAAATTTAAATATTCTTTTATTAATAAGACTACAGATTGATCTGTTAGTCTCTTCTCTGTTAAAGAAGAGCCTTTAGCAAATCTTCTAAAAATAGGTCCAGAATTGATTTTAGATACTTTTAGCCATTTCTTAAGATTGCTTACAGGGCAATAAATCTCATTATTGAAGTAGGGCAGACCTTTAGTCATTCCCTCGCCAAATTGATCAGTTTTTGATCTCTTAATAGTAATTTTTACTCCCTCTGGAACAAATTCTAGATCATTATGATTTATTGAAACTAGTTCACTTCTTCTAAAACCACCGCCAAATCCAATTAATATAATTGTTTTATCTCTAAGCTTTTTTATTTCTTCATTTTTTTGTTCATTAATTACATTAATTATTAATTTTAAATGATTGATTAATATAGGTTTTTTACCATTTTGAATACTTCCTTTTACCCTTTTAATTCCCATTAAATTTTCAATGATTATTGGATGTTTGGTATCTAAATAATAGCCTTTTAACTTATGAACCATGCTGATTGATACTAATCTTCTTCTTAAAGTACTGATTTTAAAATTTTTAGAAAGATAGGTGAGGTACAAAGAAACAGTTTTAGGTTCTGATGGCAATGAATTTAAACCATGTTTAGAACAAAAGCCTCCAAAATCTTTAAAATCTGACTTATAGGCCCTCAAAGTATTCTGTGCCTTAGAACTTTTAAGGTTATTTATAGTTGCCTCATGCAGTGATTTTAGATCTGTAGTTAGTTGATTCATCCAATTACTATTGATAACAATTAATTATCATTAGTAATATATCAAGAGTTTTCTAATGTCAAATAAAATAATTAGTCATTTTTTAGGGACAATTAATGATATTGCGAGCTCAATAATGATGAAATATAAATTATATATGGGCATAGATGGAGTAATTGAACCGGTATATTTCTTAATAACATCTTTTGGTTTTGCAATATTAAGCTTTATTAATTATAGAAAATCTGGAAAAACTCTTGAAACTATTTATCTTTCAATTTTAACTGTTTTCTTTATAGTTTGCTTCATTATTTTAAATTTTTATTGATGAAAGGTACTAAATTTCAATTAAAAGTCTGGAATTACCTTAAAACTATACCAAAAGGCACTGTTAAAACCTATAAACAGGTAGCAATAGCTATAAAAAGCCCTAAATCAGCTCGTGCTGTAGCTAATGCATGTGGAAAAAACCCTTATGCCCCCAGAATACCATGTCATAGAGTAATTCGGTCCGATGGAGGTCTTGGTGGATACTCAGGGAGAGGTGGAATTAAGACAAAGCTGCGTTTATTGAGATCTGAAAAAGTTGATATTTAGTGGCTTTTTTGTCCTATTTTATGATCAAAAACACTAGTAAAATCAACGTTTTTTCATTATTTAAGCGTATTTTAGTGTGAATAGTGTTATGCACCCTTCAGTTGTACTATATATCGAGATATAACAAAATAAAGCACCTCTATGGCCGTTTAAAACACATATTCTATAACTGCATTGCTCTACTTTTCAATGATAACAAGGCTAATTTTAGCGTCTAATCTCAAAGAATTTTTTATGAATTTTTGTTCCCCTACTCGGTTGTTTTAATAACAATTTTGAATTTTGTGTATAATTAGCTTAAAAAACCATTGGTATTAAACACTTTTAAGCATAGTACTTTATTTTCTCTTTCAAGCTTACCATTTTTGCCTTATTTAATTTAAAAGAGTATCTATTAATTATATTTTTCTTGCATAAACTGAGTGATTTAATTGATTTTATCTTTATTAATATAATTAATTTATATAATAATTACAATAGTTTAATTCAATATATTAAAGTATTACATTATATATTAGTAACTATTTATTTACTATTAATTTGAACGTGTACGCAAATATTCTCTTCTAGAAATATATAAACCACTAAGAACAATAATAAACAACCCTAAATAAGTCCAATTATCAGGTAACTCATGAAAGAAATAGTAACTAATCAGTATATTTGTAATGATCTCTGTGTAGCCCAAAGGAGCTAATTTAGAGGCATCAGCGTATTTGAGTGATAATATTAGGAAAAGATGCGCTACAGAGGCTATAAGGCCGATTAAAGCCATTAAAATCCACTGATTTGACGTAGGATTAACCCAAACTGAGGGCATAAATAGGCTAATTATAATGGTTCCTATTAAACCCGATAGTAAAAGGGTTAAAAGAGGATTGTCAGAGGTACTGAGCTTCCTCGTGATAATAAGATAAAACCCATAGCAAATTCCATTACCTAAAGCAGCCATGGTAGCTAAATTAAGTTCTATAAAGCCAGGTCTGATTACAATTAAAGTTCCAATAAATCCTAATGATACAGCAGTCCACCTCTTCACCCCTACTTTCTCATTTAAAAAAAATGGAGATAAGGCTGTAACACAAATTGGAGCAACAAAAGCTAAGGTTAAGGCTTTAGGAAGTGAAATTTCCGATATTGCATAAAAGAATAAATAAGTAGAAAAAACAAAAATTAATCCTCTAATTAATTGAAGGGCTGGTTTTTTCGTCCAAACTAATGAATGCCTATAAAAGATAAGCATCAGGGATAATGTAAAGACTACAGTAAAAAAATATCTTGCCCATGTTATCTGTAAAACATCCATAGATGAGCTTAAATATTTAGCAAAAGCATCCATTACAGGAACAATCATCCAAGCAGATGCATTTAAAATTATAGCCTTCATAAAAGAAAGATATCTCTTAATAGAAGTATTTTAAAGCAAAGAATAATGTAATCGGAATAGTGAATAAAGACATGATTGTAGATACTACAATTGTGCTAGATATATTATCTACAATTTCTTTAGGAGAATACATGTGCGCAATCAAATAACACAAAATTGCACTTGGCATACAAGACTGAATTAACAGAACACCAGCTGGTATACCAGATAAATTAAAAAATTTTATAACAGCAAATCCTATAATAGGACCTAATATTACTCTTCCAAAAGAAGTTATTAATGCATCTTTAAAAGAAAATACTTTCATTTGTGTAAGAGCAACACCTAGCGACATAAGGATCATTACAATCATTCCATAAGCTAAAAGCATTACAGTATTTAATACAAATTGAGGAAATGGAATTTCAAAATACAAAAAGAGTACTGTTATTAAAATTGCATAAAATGATGGACTTTTTAATATTGTTTTAAAATCAAAGGCTCGTTTTGCTAAAAAAATATTTAAAGTAAAGTGGAGTAAAACAATTAAAGATGAAATTGCAGCTGCTATTCCCATTCCTAATTCACCATAGGCAAATAAACAAATCGGAATACCCATATTTCCAGTATTTGGTAAGATAAAAGTTGGTAATTCACGAATATAATCTTTCTTCATAAGAACAAGAAAAATTAAACCTACGATTCCAAATAATGTTAATAAGATAATTGCGTAACCAAAATATTCACTAAATAACTCAAAAGTTACTCCACCTGCTGTAATAGCAAATACAACGAGAGCTGGAGTTCCAAAATTTCCAGCGTATGTAGTTATAAATGATGTATCAAAATCAGGATTTTTTTTACCCAAATGATATCCAAGACCTACTATTAGCAATACTGGAAATAAAACTTCAAAAAGTTTTAAATAAATTTCCATTAACCAAGCAATCTAATTAATGTTGGTGTTTTTAAAATATTTTTATTTTTTTTGAAAATAGACAAGCAATTATGAATATTAGTTTCAGTTGTTTTATGAGTTATAATAACTATTGTTGCCTTATTGTTTTTCTTATCAGGTGTCTGGATTAACCTTTTAACTGAAATTTTGTATTTAGCTAAACGATTAGTTATTTCGGATAATACACCAGGCTTATCTTTTACTTCAAATCTTAAATATAATGAATTTACATAATTATTTACATTATATGGCTTTAAAGATTTAAGCTTAGAAACACTAACACCGAAAGGTTTTTTTATATTTCCACGCAAAATTGATAATAAATCAGAAAGTAATGATGAAGAAGTAGGACCTGGACCAGCCCCCTCCCCTTGCAATACACTTTCTCCAACAGGTTTACCTTGCAGAATTACTGCATTCATTACACCGTTCACATTACCAATATAAGATTTTTTACTAACCAAACATGGATGGACGGTTTCAAAAAGATGATTATTCTTTAACTCAGAAATTCCCAGTAGTTTTATTCTTAAATCTAATTGATTTGCAATTTTAATATCTTTTAATTCAATTTTTTCTATTCCTTCCATTAAACATTTATGTTTAGAAATTTTACTATTAAAAGCTAAAGCAGACAAAATTCTTACTTTGGCAAATGCATCAAAACCATTTAAGTCTAATTTGGGATTACCAGGTTCGGCATAACCAAGTATCTGTGCTTTTCTTAAAACGTCAGCAAAATTTTCATCTGAATTTTCCATTTCAGATAAAATATAATTTGAGGTACCGTTCAGAATTCCATAAACCTTTGATATTTTATTTGTTGCTAATCCTTCTTTTATAGATCTTAATATTGGGATACCTCCGGCAACTGATGCTTCAAATTCCAAATTAACTTTATTTTTTTCTGCAAGTTTTGCTAACTCATTGCCATGTTTTGAGATTAAAGCTTTATTAGGTGTTATAACATGGATTTTACTTTTTAAAGCAGTTTCGACAACTTTTTTAGAAATTCCATCTGATAAACCTATAGCCTCAAACAATATATCAATATTATTTTTCTTAAAAATTTCTAAAGGATTTTTATAAAATATTTTTTTATTAACTTTAAATTTTCTTTTTTTATTAATATTTCTAGCAGATACAGCAACTACTCTTATTTTCTTTCCTGTTTTAAGCTCAATATCTCTTTTTTTGGTATTTAATTCATTTAGTAAATAGTTACCTACTTGGCCAAGCCCTATTACAGCAATATTTATTAATTTACTCATTTACTTATATCCGGATATTTACTTTTTTTTGTATAGTCATCTATATAAATCTCGTATTCCTCTAATGTCATTGACGTTATATCGTCTACCTTTTTTAATATTTGATTTAATTTTTTTTGATTATTTTTATTTTCAATAGAATTTTCCGTCCAATATTGAGAATCTTTATTTAAAGAACAATTTGCTAATATTAATGAAAAAAAAATTATTATAAATTGTCTCATTTTAATCCAGTCTTTTCAGGAAAATTAAATTTATTATTTAAATTTTGTACGGCTTGACCTGCCCCACCCTTAATCAAATTATCAATAGCAGATAGAATGATTATTTTATTACTATATTTAGATTTACATACTGAAATATAACAATTGTTAGTATTTATTACGTCATTGGTGCTTAACAAAGAGTCAGGCTTTAATATTTTTACAAAACTTTCATTTTTATAAAAATTAGTTATTGTTTTTAATACTTTAGCTTGTGAAATATTATTTTCTAAATCAACATATATAGTACTCAAAATACCTCTGAACATTGGTGATAAGTGAGGAGTAAAACTAAATTGAAATTTTTTCTTAGTAAATTTTCTTAACATTTGATCTATTTCAGAATTGTGTCGATGAAAACCGACTCCATAAGCACTCAAAGACTGATATAGATTTTTATCTTTATATTTTTTGTGAACTCCTCTACCAGCACCTGAATATCCAGATTTTGAATCAATTATAATATTATTAAATTTAATTAAATTTTTCTTAAATAAAGGAAATAGAGGAAGCAATATGGATGTTGGATAACATCCTGGACATGAAATAATATTATATTTTTTAATCTCTTTTCTATTAATTTCAGGAAGTAAATAAATACTTTTTTTTATTAAATTAGTTGCTTGATGTTTTTGTTTATACCACTTTAAATAATCAGAAGCTTTTTCTAATCTAAAATCTGCAGCAAGATCGATTAGAGTATGTTTTTTGCTTAAATGTTTGGATATATCCTGTGCTTCCCCGTTTGGAAGTGCTGTGAAAATAACATGAACGTCTTTTAATAATTTTTTATTAAATTTTAAAATTTTTGGTAATTTATATTTAGATAAAGATTTATCGTAAAATTTGACGTGTTTACCCACAGAAGAGTTTCCACAAAGGTATTTAATATTAATATATTTGTGTTTAACTAATAATTTAATTAATTGAACACCAATATATCCAGTTGATCCAGCAACTAATGCATTAAGCTTAGGCATTTTTTATTATAACAGTTAAAAATTAAAAAAAAATTATCTTTTAGAGAATTGGAAGCTTCTTCTAGCTTTTCTTCTACCGGGTTTTTTTCTTTCAACTGCTCTTGAGTCTCTGGTAGTAAGTTTCTCTGTTTTTAAGGTGGCTTTTAGATTTTCATCAAATAACACTAAAGCTTTTGAAATACCGTGAACCATAGCCCCTGCTTGGCCTGTAGGTCCCCCTCCTTTTACACTACATCTTACATCGTAATCTGTGGCCTGATTAATAATCTCAAATGGTCTTGTAATTTGCATTTTATGTGTTTCATCTGCAAAATATTCATTGAACAATTTACCGTTTACATAAATTTTACCAGAACCTTTTTTTAACCAAACTTTAGCTATTGATGTTTTTCTTCTTCCTGTAGCGTATTTGCTATCTTTAAAATCTAATTTTAATTTAGGAGATTTTGAAGCTGATTGAGTATTTTCCATTTTAGTTTCTTGCTATATTTTTACTATTTAATTTGTCTAACTCTATTACAGTCGGATTTTGTGCTGAATGAGGATGTTCATTTCCTGCATAAATTTTTAATTTTGTTAACTGTTTTCTCCCCAATACTCCACCGGGCAACATTCTTTTAACTGCCATTTTTAAAGTTTCTCCAGGTTTTTTTTCATGAAGTTTCTCAGGTGTTGTGACTTTAATTCCACCTGGATGACCAGTGTGTCTGTAATATTTTTTATCTTGAAATTTTTTTCCAGTAAATTTTGCTTGTTCAATATTTTTAACAACAACAAAGTCACCATCATCCATATGAGGTGTGTATGTAGTTTTGTTCTTGCCTCTTATGATATTCGAAACAACAGTTGCTAATCTTCCAACTACTGCATTCTTCGCGTCTATTTCATACCATGATGAAGCTAATTGGTCTTTTTTAGTGAATTTTGTCATTGTGCGAGGATTAATACTATTAATAATTACAAAGTCAATTTTATATTTAGCTTGAATTATGTAGCTTATATGCTAGAAACTACTTGCCGATTTGATCCTATTGCGGGCTTATAACTGCTAAAAAGGAAATTTCATAAAATTAATAAAATCGGTAGGCATTTGAACTGTATTGTGCGCCTAACATAATGTTGAAGCACTAAAAAAGGAGTAAAATGACTAAAAAAAGAAATAACCCTGAAACTATAGCTATCCACGGTGGTGACTATAGAAGTGATCCAGCGACGAACGCCGTAGCTGTTCCAATTTATAGGACAACATCATACCAATTTAACAACACTGAGCACGCTGCTAACCTTTTTGCTCTTAAAGAATTTGGTAACATCTATACTCGTATAATGAACCCAACAAATGATGTGTTGGAAAAAAGAGTAGCTGCACTTGAGGGAGGACTTGCATGTTTAACTGTTTCCTCAGGACAAACTGCCTCAACTTTTGCTGTACTAAATGTTGCTCAAGCAGGAGACAATATAGTTAGTTCAACTGACCTTTATGGTGGAACGGTATCATTATTCACACATACACTTAGTAAGCTTGGTATAGAAATAAGATATGCAGACCCAAGTAATCCTGAAAATTTTGAAAAGTTAATAGATGACAAAACTAGAGCTTTTTATGGTGAAACTCTACCCAATCCATATTTAAGAGTTTTTCCAATTAAAGAAGTTTCTGATATTGGAAGGAAATATAATATACCATTAATAATGGATAACACTGCATCACCTGTGATTTGTAAACCAATAGAACATGGAGCTGCTGTGGTAATACATTCACTCACAAAATATATAGGTGGTCATGGGACGGCTGTAGCGGGTAGTATAGTTGATAGTGGTAACTTTGATTGGACCGCAGATCCAAAGAGACAACCATTATTTAATGAACCGGATGCAAGTTATGGTGGTGTTATTTGGGGAAAAGCTGTACCAGAATTAACTGGTGCTAATGTTCCCTTTGCTGTTAGAGCAAGAGTTTGTTTATTGAGAGACTTAGGATCAGCTCTGGCTCCAGATAATGCTTTTGCAATAATTCAAGGACTTGAAACGGTTGCTTTAAGAATGAGACAACATTGCGCTAACGCAGAGTATGTAGTTGATTTTCTTAAAAAACATAAAGAAGTTACAAAAGTTATTTATTCTACAGAACACGATAAACCCATTGCCGATAGAGCAAAAAAATATCTTAAAGGTGGAAATGGACCAATGATTGGTATCGAACTTAAAGGTGGAATTGAAGCTGGTAAAAAATTTATCGAGTCTTTAAAAATGTTCTATCACGTAGCTAATATTGGTGATGCTAGAAGTTTGGCAATTCATCCAGCAAGTACGACTCATAGTCAATTAAATGAGAAAGAACTAGCTGCATCAGGTGTTACACAAAGTTATGTAAGACTTTGTATCGGTATTGAACACATCGATGATATTATTGAGGATCTTGATCAAGCATTGAATAAATCTTCAAAAGGTAATTTAAAAGCTGTAAGCTAATTTGAGTTTTAATGTCTACAAATAGGAACTAATAACTAGGCTCTTTATATTTTACAATATAAAGAAAATACAATGTTGAAAGTATTATTAAAATAGAATTTATCTGGTGTAGAGATGCATAAATCATTTTTACTCCAGATAAAATTGTAAGAACACCCAAAACAATTTGAAACAATAAAGAAATTCCAATAATGAAGATTGGGATTCTTAAATTTATATTTCCATTTTTTAAAACAAAATAAAGCATGTAAAAATATATTATGACAATTAAATATGCTAAATTTCTATGAATAAATTGAACAAGTGATTGATCATCAAATACTGTGAAATTAAACAAATCATTGATTACACTGTCATCCGGGAAATATGATGAGCCCATTAAAGGCCAAGTATTATAAATTTTTCCTGCATCCATCCCAGACACAAATGCTCCGATTATTAATTGTAAAAATAATAATAAAAGAAAAAATTTAATTGGGTTTAATTGAATATTAATATGATTAATTTTTATATCAGTTAGATTTAAATATTTCCAAAAAACTATAGACAAAATAATAAAAGCTGTAACTAAGTGTAGTGATAATCTATAATGACTAACATCAATTCTATCAATTAATCCACTTGATACCATGTACCATCCAATAAATCCTTGAAAACACACTAAGAAAAAAATAATTGAATATTCTTTTAAAATCCAAAAACCATTTTTAATTGTAAAATAGATCATTGGAAAAAGAACAGTTAGACCAATTAATCTACCCAATTGACGATGTGCCCACTCCCACCAAAAAATAATTTTAAATTCATTTAAGGTCATATTAAAATTTTGCTCTTTAAATTCAGGTATTGTTTTATAGAGATCGAAATATTTTATCCATTTATCATTTGTTAAAGGGGGCAATGAGCCAATAAAAAGTTCCCAACTAGTAATAGATAGTCCAGAGTCTGTTAATCTAGTTATACCCCCTACTAAAATAATAAGCACGATCATCACCAATAAAGTGATCATCCATATTTTTAATTGAGAATTTAAAGAATAATTCTGACTGTACATGATTAAATAAATATAATAATTATTAATTAAACCAATAAATTAAATGTCGCCTAAAAACAAAAAAAAATTAGAAATAATAAGATCTAAATTGGATAAGTTAGATAATAAGTTATTATCTTTAATTAAATATAGAACAAATCTTGTAAAAGAAGTTTTAAAGCTTAAAGAATTTAAAAAAGAAATAGTAGATAAAAAGCGTATCAATTTTATACTTAAAAAAATTCACTCAAAATCTAAAAAACTAAAGATTGATCCTAAAATTACTAATCGTATATGGAAAAATATGATTTTGTCTTATATCGATTACGAAAAGAGAAACTTTAAAAAAAAATGATTACTTACTGTGTGGTGGAAGCTTTTTTTCCACAAACATTTCGTGTTTTCTGGTATCCGGATTGTATTTCTTTGCTGAAAGTTTAACTTTGGCCTTCTCACCACCAGCAGGTTTTTTTACATAATAGAAGTAAGGGCTATCAGGTTTAGCCTCTGGAACCATTCTTACTTTAACGTGTGTTTTTTTTGCCATTTTTTAATTCTTTTAATTTATTAGAAATTTTTAATAACTTATTTCTTAAATTTTCAGTCCTTATAGATTTATCTGCAATTTCGTCAAGCTTTAAAGAATCTTCATTATTTAATATTTTTTTTACACCATTTATCGTCATACCTTGGTCTTTAAGTAAAAATTTAACTTTTTTAAGAAGATTTATAGTTTTCTCATCATAATATCTTCTATTTGAATTTAAAATTTTTGGTTTAATTTGTTTAAATTGAGTTTCCCAAAACCTTATGACATGTGTTGGTAAATTTCTTTTATTATTTGATTTAAGATTTAATATTTTAGCTACTTCTCCTATAGTTTTATAAGCACTATCTAATTTATCCATTAGCCTTTAAATTAACAAATTCTTTAAATTCCTTTGATGGTTTAAACAACACAACATCTCTGCTTGAAATTACTTTTGTTTCTTTAGTTTTTGGGTTTCTTCCGATCCTAGATTTTTTTTGTCTAATAGAAAAAGTGCCAAATTTAGATAATTTTAATTTTTTTTCGTTTTTGATGTTAGTAACTATCGTTGCTAAAAAATCCTCAATTAAATTTTCAGATACTTGCTTTGAAAATCCAAGCTGCATATAAACCAAATTAACTAAGTCTTTTTTAGTTAAATTAATTCTCATATTAAATATTTTGCTTAATCTTTTCTATCAAATTACCTTTTACAATTCTATGACAAACATCTAGAGAGTTTGAAAAACCAATATAGTCAGTTCCTCCATGACTTTTAACAACTGGAGAATCTAAACCGATAAAAATTGCTCCATTATATAGTCTTGGATCTAATCTTTTCTTAAATTTCTTTAAGTTTGATATATTTAATAAAGATGAAATTTTACCTATAAATGTACCTGTCATAGCATTTTTTAATTCACTGGTTATAAAATTAGCAGTACCCTCTGCTGTTTTTAAAGCGACATTTCCTGTAAAACCGTCTGAAACTATTACATTAACCTCTCCATCCATAAGATGGTTTCCCTCAATGTAACCAGCAAAGTTATAATTATCTGATTTTTTTTCATTTAATAATTGATAAGTTTCTTTGATAGTCTCATTTCCTTTTAATTCTTCTGAACCAATGTTTAATAATGCTACGTGTGGTTTGTCATTCGGATAAAGTGAAGTATATAAAGAAGCTCCCATAATTGAAAAGTCCAATAAATTTTTAGAACTACACTCAATGTTGGCACCTAAATCCAATACAACACTCATACCCTTTTTATTTGGCCACAAAGCAGATAAAGCTGGTTTATCTATATTTTCTATCATTTTTAAATTCAATTTCGATACAACTAACAATGCGCCTGTATTACCTGCTGATATAACTATATCTGTTTCTTTATCTTTAACACTTTGAATGGCAAGCCACATACTAGTGTCTTTCCCTCTTTTTGCACCCTCAAGAGGACTATCAGTGCTTTCAATTTTTTTTTCAGTGTGAATTATTTCAAAAAATTCTGCAGGTATTATTCCTCTAATTAAAGGATCTATTTTATTTTTGTCCCCAAAAATTTTAAAAAAATTATTTTTATTAGTAGAATGATTTAAAATAATACCATCTATTATTTTCTTTGGTGATCCATCACCACCCATTGCATCTACTGCAATTTTAATCAAATCTGACATTTTAATAGATTATAATATACTATTCTTTTGGGTCTAAAACTTGTCTTCCCTTATACATACCAGTTTTAAGGTCTAAATGATGAGATAGCCTGTATTCACCTGATTTTTTATCTTCAACTATATTTTTAGTTGAAAATTTCATTGTTTGAGCTCTTCTCATCCCTGTTCTGGAAGGGGTTTGTTTTCGTTTTGGTACAGCCATAATTATGGGTTACTTACACTTTTTAAATAAGAATTCAAAGTTTTTTTTGATAAATTTGAGTTAAAAAGATCAAAATATTCTAGTAATTCCTCCTTATTTTGAAAATCACTTAAAAAACCAGAAATTTTATTGAATTTATCTGACTTTGATAAATCATCCCAGAAATGAATTTCGGAAACCATAGAGTGAAATAAATTAATATAATCTTTCATTTTTTTATTAATAGATTGATCTCCATATCCTATTTCTCTAATACTCAATTCAAGCTGCCTAAAATTATAGTCATAAATTTCTTGTAGAATTTTCTTATTTTCCTCATTTTTATAATTTTTCAAAAAAAATGCAAAATGCAGTAAAAAAAGGGTTAATCGATCAGAAAAATTATCCTCTCTATTAAGATTTTTATATAAATCTTTATTTCTAGTGTAATTTATTAAATTATTATAGATAGTAATGTATTTATCGTTCATGAAAAAAATATTATATATAATATTAATATCATTGATAGTTTCAAATTGTTCTTTTAGACCAGTGGTGAATCATCACGGTGTACCTTTTCTAGAAAAAAAACAAGAATCTCTTATCGTGAATAAATCAAATAAAAATGATATTTTAAATATCCTTGGAAATCCCTCAACAAAAAGTAAATTTGACAATGATGTTTGGATTTATATTGAGAGAAAACAAACACAATCAGGAGTAAAAAACCTTGGTAAAATGCAAATATATGAAAACAATGTTTTAGTGGTTGAAATAGATAGATATGGACTTTTAAAAAAGAAAGATTTCTATAATAAAAATCACATGAACCAATTAAATATATCTAAAGATATTACTGGTAAAGCCTTCAGAAAAAATTCATTTATTTATGATTTCATGTCTAGCTTAAGACAAAAAATTAATGACCCTCTAGGACAGAGGGCCAAAAAACGTGAAAGTATTAACCAGCGATAACCGCTAAAAGAAGTAAAGCAACAATATTTGTTATTTTAATCATTGGATTAACAGCAGGTCCAGCTGTGTCCTTGTAAGGGTCACCAACCGTATCACCGGTTACAGCAGCTTTGTGTGCTTCTGAACCTTTTCCACCATGATTTCCATCTTCAATATATTTTTTTGCATTATCCCATGCACCACCTCCTGCAGTCATTGAAACGGCAACAAATAATCCTGTTATAATCACTCCTAACAACATAGCACCAACAGCAGCTAAAGCAGCAACTTGACCCCCAATAGATAAAATAATAAAATAAAGAACTACAGGTGACAAAACGGGTAGCAATGAAGGGATAATCATTTCTTTGATTGCTGCTACAGTTAATAAATCAACAAGTTTAGCATAATCAGGTTTTTGTTTTCTTTTCATTATACCTGGATATTTTTTAAATTGTCTTCTTACTTCGACAACAACAGCTCCTCCTGCTCTTCCAACAGCTTGCATTCCCATTGAACCAAAAAGATAAGGTAACATTCCACCAATTAACAAACCAACAACTACATAGGGGTTAGATAAATCAAAAGTTACAACTATACCTTCTAATGCAGATCCTGCTTCTTTTGAAAAATGCTTGATGTCCTCAGTGTAAGCAGCAAACAAAACTAAAGCGCCTAAACCAGCAGAACCAATTGCATATCCTTTTGTAACAGCTTTAGTTGTGTTTCCTACTGCGTCTAGAGCGTCTGTTGTTTTTCTAACTTTCTTATCAAGATTAGACATTTCAGCAATACCTCCAGCATTATCAGTAAC
>CACGMR010000009.1 GCA_902574215.1 uncultured Pelagibacteraceae bacterium | reverse complement strand
ATATTCAAGGTGATCCTGATGGAACACCTTTGCAGTTTAGCTAAGCTTTCCAGTATAACTATTTACTAAAATTACACCTATCACTATTAAAAACAGTCCCATTATTGCTTGCCAAGTCAAAGTTTGTTTAAAAAATATATATCCAAGGATTGCTATAGTAAAAATTCCAAGACCGCTCCATGTTGCATACATAATAGCGATAGGAATCTTATCTGCTACAAAAGTTAAAAGATAAAAAGCACAAAGATAAAAGAATGCAAGAGCAGCTGTTGGGATTAGTTTTGTAAAATTTTGAGTTACAGGTAATAACATTGTACCAGCAACTTCGAAAAATACTGCGCCTGCAAGAAATAAATATGTTTTAACCATTGTTTAAAATTTTGTGATTAATTAAGTCTTCTTTTATTTCTGTTAATATTGCAGGATCATCAATTGTAGGAGGGATTTTATATTCAACACCATCTGCAATTTTTCTTATAGTTCCTCTCAAAATTTTCCCTGATCTTGTTTTTGGTAATCTTTTAATAACAATTACTACTTTAAATGCAGCAACTGGCCCTATTTTATCTCTTACCATTTGTACACATTCTTTAGATATAGTCTCATTATCTTTATCCACTCCAGATTTTAAAACTACTAATCCAATGGGTAATTGACCTTTTAATTTATCTGTAATTCCTAGTACCGCACACTCAGCTACTGATTGATGTTCTGATAAAACTTCTTCAATAGCACCTGTAGATAATCTATGACCTGCTACATTTATAATGTCATCGGTTCTAGACATGATCCAAATATATCCATCATCATCAATGTGGCCTGCATCGTATGTTTGGTAAAATCCCTCATAATTTGACATATAGTTTTCTTTATATCTTTGGTCTGCATTCCATAATGTTGGGAATGTACCTGGAGGCAATGGAAGTTTCACTACTATATCTCCCATTTCATTTGGTTTAGCCAAAGATTGATCTGGTTTAATGATTTTGACATCATATCCAGGGACAGCTTTGCAGGCTGAACCATATTTTGTTTCCATCATTTCAATTCCAGTACAATTTGAGCTAATTGCCCAACTAGTCTCTGTTTGCCACCAATGATCAATAACTGGAACTTTAAGTAAATTCTCGGCCCACTTTATAGTATCTGGATCAGCTCTTTCTCCAGCAAGAAATAAGCTTTCAAAACTGCTTAGATCATATTTTGAGAAAAATTTACCATCAGGATCTTCTTTCTTAATTGCCCTAAATGCTGTTGGAGCTGTAAAAAGAGATTTTACTTTATAGTCAGATATTATTTTCCAAAATGCACCAGCATCTGGAGTTCCTACTGGCTTACCCTCAAATAAAACTGTTGTGCATCCTTTGAACAATGGAGCGTAGACAATATATGAGTGCCCTACAATCCAACCAATATCACTTGCTGACCACCAAATATCATCTGTATCAATGTTGTAGATATTTTTCATGGTCCATTTCAGAGCAACAATGTGACCTCCAATATCTCTCACTATACCTTTAGGGGTTCCGGTTGTTCCTGAAGTATACAAAATATAAGCAAACTCATTGGATTTCATCTCCACGCAGTCTGCATTCTTAGCATTAGAGACCACCTCTTCCCAACTGACCTCATTTGGAGCATTTAATTTAACCTCATGACCAGGTCTTTGAAACAAAATCATTTTTTCAATTTTGTGATTGGCTATTTTTATCGCTTCATCGACAAGAGGTTTGTACTCTACTGTTCTACCTGGCTCAAAACCACATGATGCAGTCACTAACAATTTAGCTTTACTGTCATCTATTCTGCTTGCAAGCTCGTTTGAGGCAAAACCACCAAAGACCACCGAGTGTATTGCTCCAATTCTTGCACAAGCAAGCATGGCAACCACTGCTTCAGGGATCATTGGCATATAAATGATCACCCGATCACCTTTTTTTGTACCTTGAGCTTTCAATGCCCCTGCAAATTTAGAGACCTTCGATCTTAATTCTTCATAAGTGAACTGACTTTTCTTACCTGTAATAGGACTATCGTAGATTAATGCTGTGTTTTGGCCTCTTCCTTGATCAATATGGATGTCTAAAGCGTTATAACAGGTGTTTGTAACCCCATCTTCGAACCATTTATAGAAAGGCGGGTTGGATTTATTTAAAATTTTTGTTGGTTTCTTAAACCAAAAGATATCTTCCGAGGCTTCTTGCCAAAATTTTTCGGGATTTTTTATAGATTTTTCGTAAATTTTATTAAACTTAGAAGACATAAAAATTTGATTCGAATTCCTTAATTTTTTTGGTTTTTAACTTATAAATTGTATTTAATTTTAAAAATTAAGTAAAATCAATGCTTATTAGTGACAATTAAGTCTTCATAAAACTAATTTAATTTGCTATTAACCGCGACATTGGCTTAGGGAAACTTAAGTCTAGTTTATATAAACTAAAATAAAAACTAACGAAGAGGGAGTTTTTTATGAAAAAACTTAAACTGTTTGCTCTAGCAGCTATGGCCTTGATAGGTTTTTCAGGTATAGCTATTGCAGCAGACGCAACGATGTTGATGCAAGATGACTTCGTAGGAATTTCATTCTGGGTTATCTCTATGGGAATGTTAGCAGCTACTGCTTTCTTTTTCATGGAAGCAGGCAATGTCGCATCAGGCTGGAGAACATCAGTTATTGTTGCTGGTCTAGTAACTGGTATTGCATTCATACACTACATGTATATGAGAGAAGTATGGGTTGCTACTGGAGACTCGCCAACTGTTTACAGATACATTGACTGGTTAATCACTGTGCCATTACAGATGGTAGAATTCTATTTAATTCTAGCAGCTATTGGTAAAGCAAACTCTGGAATGTTCTGGAGATTGTTAATTGGTTCATTAGTAATGCTAATCGGTGGATACTTAGGTGAAGCAGGATATATTAATGCTACACTAGGTTTCATCATTGGAATGGCAGGTTGGGTATACATTCTTTATGAAGTATTCTCAGGTGAAGCTGGTAAAGCTGCACAGAAGAGTGGTAACAAAGCTCTTGTAACTGCATTCGGAGCAATGAGAATGATCGTTACAGTAGGTTGGGCAATTTACCCATTAGGTTATGTATTTGGTTACTTAACTGGTGGTGTAGACGCTAACTCACTTAACGTCGTTTACAACTTAGCAGACTTCATTAACAAAATTGCATTTGGTCTAGTAATCTGGGCTGCTGCAACTAGTTCAAGCGGAAGAAGAGCTAAGTAATTAGCTAAAATTTAAATTAAGGGCAGGTACAATTTTTGTACTTGCCCTTTTTTTTTACCTTTATTAAAATTATGTATAATAACTATACATAATTATTATCTATGGATGTTAAATTAGAAAAATGGCACAAATGCCAAATTGATAAAGAAGTTCTAAAAGAGCTTTCTAAGAAATCAGATATAAAAGGACTTCAGCATGTTTCAGTTTTTTTTGGACTACTGTTGGTAACCGGAATTCTTGCGCATCAAACTTGGGGAACATGGTGGTCAGTATTTTGGTTTTTAGTTTATGGAAACATTTATTCTTTCTCTAATCCATTATGGCATGAGACAGGTCACAAAACTGCTTTTCAAACTAAATTTTTAAACGAATTTTTTTATTATATCTCTTCTTACATGGCTAACTTTGAACCAACTAGATGGAGATACACACACTTTGTTCATCATGGAAATACTTATTCAACAGAAAATCCATTTGATTACGAAATTGAATACGGAAATGATTTAAAAGAAACACCAAAAAGATTAATTATAAATATAATTCCATTTTTAGACTTAGTATTTTTTAAAAAACATATTTCTTTTGAAATTATTCAACATGCTTTAGGAATAAAAACTAAAGTCATGCAAGATAGCATTCCAGAGAATGCGCAAGCAAAAGCTATTTTAATTTCAAGAATTTATGTTGCTATTTGGCTTTCAATTATTTTATGGTCAATACTAGTTTCTTCTTGGATGCCTTTATTATATTTTGTGTTACCACAATTTTATGGAAAAACTTTACACAAACTTGTTGCATTTACCCAGCATGCTGGGCTTGCAAGAAACATCAAAGATCATAGGGTAACATCACGTGAAATGTATTTAAATCCAATACTAAGTTTTTTATATTGGAAAATGGAATATCATTTAACTCATCATATGTTTCCAACAGTTCCGTCATATAATTTAGATAAATTACACCATCATATAAAAGAACAATTACCAAAACCAAATGATGGATTAATAGATGCATATAAAGAAATTATTCCTGCACTTATGAAACAAAAAGTAGATGAAAGCTACTTTATAAAAAAAGTGCTACCTGAAGCTCAAAATATATAAAAAAATATACTAAGTATGATTTTACTTACTTGTCCTATTTAGATAAGAAACTATATATAACGCATGGCAAAAATTACTTACCACACACACGATAACAAAACTCATACCATTGATGTTCAAAAGGGACTAACTGTAATGGAAGGTGCGATTCAAAATGATATTCCAGGAATTGACGCAGATTGTGGAGGAGGAATGGCTTGTGCTACATGCCATGTTTATGTCAAAGAGGAATGGTTAAATAAGCTTCCAGAAAAAGAGGATGGTGAAGAGGATATGCTTGATATGGCGTTTGAACCAAAGAATAATAGTCGATTAAGTTGTCAGTTAATTGTTTCAGATGAATTAGATGGATTGGAAGTAAATATTCCTTCAAAGCAAGGCTAGATGAATAAAACAGATGTATTAATTATTGGAGCAGGCCCAACAGGATTGTTTTGCGCTCATCAGCTTGGGATCATTGGATTAAGTTGCGAGATAGTGGATAACCTTGATAAGGCAGGAGGCCAATGTATTGAGCTTTATCCTGATAAACCAATTTATGATATTCCTGCAGTACCAGAGTGTACTGGTGAAGAGTTAACCAATAATCTTTTAAAACAAATTAAACCTTTCAATGTAAAATTTCATTTAAATGAAAGAGTAGAGCAATTAAAAAAAAATCAAAATAGATGGCATGTTAAAACTTCCGGTGAACTAGAGTTTGATGTAGCAGCAATTGTAATAGCTGGTGGCGTTGGTTCTTTTGAGCCAAGGAAGTTTCCAGTTAAGGAGTGTAAAAAATTTGAGGGTAACTCGTTATTTTATTCAATTAAAGATAAATCAATTTTTAAAGATAAAATCATTTCAATATTTGGTGGAGGAGACTCGGCTTTAGATTGGGCTATTGAATTATCAAACACATCTAAAGTTAATTTAATTCATAGAAGAGATGGTTTTAGCGGTGCTGAGTCTAGTGTTCAGAAGGTAAAAGAACTTTGTGATCAAGGAAAGTTGAATTTATATACAAAATATCAAATGGACTCAGTCATGGGAGACAAAAAAATTGAATTAGTTAAAATAAAACATGATGGAGGAGAAATTAAGGAATTTAAATCTGATTATGTATTAGGTTTTTTTGGTTTGATTATGCAACTTGGTCCTATTTTAGATTGGGGACTAAATATTGATAAAAAAACTGTTCAGGTAAATACTGAAAATTTTGAAACTAATATACAAGGAATTTTTGCAATAGGTGATATTTGTTCCTACCCAGGAAAATTAAAGTTAATTCTTTCAGGATTTCATGAAGGTGCATTGGCAGCAAGAGGCTGCTTTAAATATGCCAAACCAGATGAAAAATTAAGATTTGAATTCACAACAACCTCCAAAGCTGCACAAGAAAGACTTGGAATTAAAAAATGATAGAACTTTTTTCTGCAAACACTCCTAATGGATGGAAAATAAGCATCATGCTTGAAGAAATTGGTTACGATTACAAAGTAACCAAAGTTGATTTAGGGAAAGATGAACAATTCAAGCCAGAATTTATAAAGCTAAGTCCTTTCGGAAAAATTCCTGTGATTATTGATCATGATAACAGTAAGAGTATTTTCGAGTCAGGTGCAATATTAATGTATTTGGCAGATAAAAGTGGAAAACTTTATAATGAAAAAGATAGACTAGTTATTAATCAATGGTTAATGGCTCAAATGGGTACTGTAGGTCCCATGATTGGGCAACATCATCAGTTTCATCACTATAATCCTGGTAAAAGTGAGTTTGGTGAGGAACGATATTTTAAAATTACCAAAAGAATTTATGGAGAACTTGATGCTAGATTAAAAGAATCTAAATTTCTTGCAGGTCCCGATTATACAATTGCAGATATTGCAACTTGGCCTTGGATGGCAAGACATGAATGGCACGATATTGGTTTAAATAATTATAAAAATTTATCTAGATGGTATTTAGAAATAGCTGATCGTGAAGCTGTAATTAAAGGTTATAGTTTTATGGATAGAGATGCAAAAATTCCTAAACTTTAAAGTTTATCCAAACATTCTGTAAAGAGTACTTAGTATTCCATAACCTGAAAATTCTATAGCAACAATTACAATAATAATTAAGACTAATTTTTTATTCATTTTAAAAATAGATATAATAGCAGGATAATCCAGAAAAAGGGGTAGTAAAAATAAATATATTTTTTAGCAAAAAGAAACGAAATCGAACTTTGTTTAGATGATTTTTTTCTCATTACTAATCATCTGCATGAACTTTTTCTTCTTTTTCATGCTTTTCTTGTGCTGCAATTGTGTATTTAGCAACAGGTCTTGCCATTAATCTTTTTAATCCAATTGGCTCTGCTGTATCTAAACAGTAACCATAAGTATCTTCTCTAATTCTTCTTAAAGCTTTATCAATTTCTGATATCAATTTAATTTGTCTATTAATTGCCTTCATTTCTACGTTGCTATCAATATAGGAATTTGCTTGATCAACAATGTCTGCAGAAATATTATTGTCATCCATCCCACCATTATAAAGAGCCTCATTATTCGCTTTGATTAGTTCCTTTTTCCATTCAGTTAGTCTAATTCTGAAATACACTTTATGTTTTTCACACATATATTTTTCAGTATCTTTTGGAACATAAGTTTTTGAAATTTTTACAGGACCTTTAGATGCAACCTTAGCCGTAGTTGGTTTTGGTTTGCTTGCAACTTTAGTTTTTGGTTTTGATACTTTTTTCTTTGCTTTAGCAGTCTTTGGCATAGCTTAAATTTAATCGCTGGCAGTATATTCAGCAAATTAGGGGTGTCAAGCAAGCTTAATTGATATAAATATTTATAAATGACCATTTATAACAAAAATATCGATAATGTTTTTTATATTTTTGTTACAGTTCATCTAATTTTTTGGACACTGATTCCATCACTTACAAATCATAATTTACCATTGGATACAATTGAAGCTTTAGCATGGGGTAGTAATTTAGATTGGGGTTTTAATAAACATCCACCCATAAGTGCTCTTTTTCCAGAAATTTTTTATCAAATTTTTGGACCTAAAGATTGGGTTTACTATTTATTAAGTCAAATTTTTGTAATCATATCTTTTTACTATGTTTTTAAATTTTCAAATGAAATATTTAATAATAAATTATTAGGTTTAATTTCTGTATTGTTGATTGAGGCTATTTATTTTTATAATTTCACTACACCAGAATTTAATGTAAATGTATGTCAATTACCTTTCTGGACTTTAACAGTTTATTATTCCTGGAAAATATATAGTAATAAAGAAATAAAGTTTTTAGATTGTTTTTTAGTAGGACTTTTTGCAGCTTTTGGTTTTTTATCGAAATATTTATTTATTTATCTTTTGGTTTCAATTGACCTTTTATTTATTTATTTAATATTTTTAAAAAAAGAGAGAAAATTTGATTTTAAATATCTCATCACCATTGAAGTTTTCATTGTAGTTTTAGTCCCACATTTAATTTGGCTAAATAATAATGACTTTATTACTATTTCATATGGATTAGCTAGAACAGGCTTAGAACAATCTAATTTGTTAGATCATATTAAATTTCCACTAATCTTTTTCTTAAAGCAATTAGGAATACTAGTTCCAATTTTATTCCTAACTTTTTTATTAGTAAAAAAAGTTAAGTTTAAATTAAATTTAAAAGATAAAAAGTTACTTTTTTTATTGACTATTAACTTTTTACCGGTTGCTCTAATGTTTTTAACCTCATTGATCATTGGGTCAAAAGTAAGGATTATGTGGATGACGCCTTTTTATTTATTCTTGGGTACATTAATTGTTTATCTATTTCAAGAACAAATTAATCTTAAAAAACTAAAAGCATTTATGATTGGATTTATGTTCTTTTTCTTTTTATCACCTGCGCTCTACGCTTATGTTTCGATTTCAAAAGATGATAAGAGAACTGATTATCCAGGTAAAGAAATTGCAATGAAAACTCAATATGCTTGGGATCAACAATTTGACTCAAAAATAAATGTAGTTTTAGGTGACGAATGGAATGCTGGAAATTTATCTTATCATTTAAAATCAAGACCAGTTTGGGAAGGTTTTGTTGAAAGAAAAAAACTTGATCAATTGAAAGACTACATGTGTCTTGATAGTGTTTGTGTGGGGTCAAGATAAATGAAGTATGTAATTTTAGTTCCAATTTATAACGATAGAGAGTCATTAAAATTATTGATTGAAAATATTAATAATGAAGTAAAAGATTTAAACCATGAGATTTCAATTGTTGTTGTAAATGATGCATCTTCACAACAGATTCTCGATACCTACCCAAATATAGAAAACATTCAATCCATAGAATTAATAAATATGAAAGAGAACAGAGGACATGCAAGATGTATTGCATCTGGCTTGAAATACATCTTTGAGAAAAAAGAGTTCGATTTTATAATTCCAATGGATGGAGATGGAGAGGATAGGCCTGAGGAAATTAAAAATTTTATTGAGTTTTCAAAAGAAGCTAATGATAAATCTATTATAGGCGAAAGAGTAAAGAGATCAGAAAATCTGTTTTTTCAAATATGTTATCAATTTCATAAATTTTTGACTTTAGCTTTTACAGGACATTCAATTAAGTTTGGAAATTTTACTTGTCTATCCAAGTCAACGGTAAAAAAAATGCTAGATGAAAAATCTACTTGGAATAGTTTTTCTGGATCTTTAAAAAAAATTGAAAAGGAATTAGTTTCAATGCCTTCTACTAGAGGCAAACGATACTTTGGTCCATCTCAAATGAGCTTTTTTAATTTATTAAAACATTCACTTTCAATAATTAGTGTTTTCAGAAAAACAGTTTTAATTAGATCGGCTTTATTTATTATTTTTTATATATTAATAATTAAAAGCTACGCTTCGATAATTACTTCAATACCTTTAGTTTTATTATTGATAATGATTTATTCAATTTCTAGTTTAGCTTTAAGGGAAAATATTGAAGAATTTAAAAATTCCTTAACAAATATTCACGATATTGATAAAATAAAATAATTCATGAAAAACTTTTTTAGAAAAGTTGCGTATGGTATTGGACCAAATGAAGATGTTCCTTCAGACCCTTTAAAATGGGCACTTGATCAACTCGAAGATATTCCAGATTTATCTTGGAAAGGAAAAATTTATACTGAGAAAGAACTTAGAAAACATTACAGAGATTGGGTATATGGTGATAGGGAAAAATTAAGAAAAAAATATAAAGACAATAAGACACTTTATAAAACTCACAAAGATATTTTAAGACATCAGACTGGACAAAAGTTTTGGGAGTCTTTAGAAATTTCAATTAGACATAATGAAGGAATTAATAGTAAAAATCCAGTTCTTGCAAAACTCTGGATGTTTTGGGGTAATTTTTTTGCAATCAGTGAAAAAGATTTTTTAGCGAATTATTCTACAGGGCCATACCAGAGAGAAGTTATTAGACCAAACTTAAATCAAACATTTGAAAAAATGGTTTATGATGTAACCACCTCTTGGGCTATGATCCATCATTTGGATAATAGCGAAAGTGCTGGTCCTAAAAGTATTACTGCAAAAGAAGATTGGAGAAGACGAAAGAAAAAACCAGCAACAATTAATGAAAATCATGCAAGAGAACTTTTAGAACTTCATACAGTGTCTCCAAAAGCAGGTTACACTCAAGAAGATGTAATTCAACTTGCATATATCATGACTGGTTGGCAACAAAGATGGAGTAAATCAAAATTAGAGACAGGAAATGTTTGGTTCAATTCTGAATATCATCAACCTGGTAAAAAAGAAGTTTTGGGAAAAAAATACAAAGGAGGGAAAAAAACTTTAGCAGTTGTGATTAAAGATTTAGTCAATCATCCAAATTGCAGAGATTTTGTTGCTGAAAGACTTTGTAGATATCTAATTACAGATGAGCCAACAAAAGAAATGAAACAACCCATAATTGATGCTTTTAAAAAATCAGATGGTTTTATTCCAGACATTCACAAAGCAGCAATCAAAGTTGCTTTTGATTACAATGATAAATACAAAAAATTTCAAACTCCTGAAAATTGGTTAATTCAGGTTGCAAAAATTGCAGATTTAAATTGGCCACCATCACCAGATCTAATGGATAAATATGAGCTAGGTCAAAAACCATTCGACTCACAAAGAGAGCCAGAACGGATTTTACGAAATATTGGTCACCATCCTTACAGAGCAAAACAACCGAATGGTTGGTCAGACCATTCTGATGATTGGGTTTCTCCAGAATTATTAATTAGAAGACTAGTATATGCAAAAGCAAGTCATAATTTTGCTAAAATGGAAAACAATAAAAATTCCGCTTATTATGAGAGTATAGTCGACAAAAATTTTGACAACCCAAGCAAAATGATGAAATACTTAAATCAAAAAAATAGGTCTGTTGAAAAACATACTTTACTTTTTAATCATCCGGAGTTTTTAAAAGCATGAAAATATCAAGAAGAGATTTTTTAAAAACTACAGCTTTAACCTCATTATATTTTGCTGGTTTTGGAGCATCAACATATGCATCAGGACCAAAAAAAAATTTAGTGATAATCATGTTACGAGGAGGAATGGATGGCTTATGTGCTATTCCAGTTAAAGGTGATAAAAATTTTGAAAAATTAAGAAGTAAAATAAATCTTGATAGAACTTTAAAATTAACATCAGATTTTGATTTACATCCAGCATTAAAAACATTCAAAAGTCTTTGGGATCAAAATTTAAGTGCCGCAGTTCATGCAACAAATATCCCTTATACTGGCAGATCACATTTCGATGGTCAAAATTTAATGGAGTCAGGTGGCAAGATACCATACCAAGAAAAAACAGGTTGGCTTGGAAGAGGAATGAAAACAGCAGGATTAACAGGACAAGGCTTAGCTTTAGCGTTACCAATGCCTTTATTGATTAGAGGTGTTCCGATGAATAATAATTATTTCCCTGTAGGTCGTAGTTTACCATATCCATCTACCCTAGAATTAATTCAAAAAGCATATAAAGAGCACAATGAAAAGTTGTTAAGTGACAATTTAGAAATAATTTTAACAAGAGATTTTAATAATAGATCAAGAGATGACGCTTGGATTTTAGCTTCAAGTGCTGGTACTGAGTTATCAAAACCTGATGGCCCAAAAGTTGCAGTCTTTGAAGTGGATGGTTTTGATACTCATGCAGCTCAAGGAGCAACAGATGGTGCTCATGCAGATTGCCTATCAGATTATGATAATATCGTCAGATCTCTAAAATCTTCAATGTCTGAAGAGGCATTCAATAATACTTTAGTTTTAACGCTAACAGAGTTTGGTAGAACAATTAAACAGAACAGTAGCAATGGAACAGAGCATGGTTATGGTTCAGCTATCTTGATGGCAGGAGGATTAGTTAAAAAAGCACAAGTTCACACCGATTGGCCAGGATTAAAGAGAAAAGAATTATTTGAAGGAAGAGACTTAAATTCTACAATAGATTCAAGAGCAATCTATGCATCTGCAATGTCCACAGTCTTTGATGTAGATTTCAAAAAAATTACCAAAGAAGTTTTTTGGGGAGAGAGTTTACCAAATTTATCTGATAAGCTTTTTAAAGCATAAATTATGAAAAAAATATTAATAATTCTATTTTTATTTTTATTTTCAAATGAATCTTACGCAAATGATTCAAAAATTAACGAGTTTAACAAGTGGTTATTAGACAACGGTCATACACAGTATTTAAATATTGAACAAAAAGAAGGATGCAAAAAATTAATTCAAAAATATGGTTTAAAAGTACCAAAGGTTGGTCTTTTTGATGAACCAAAGGTTAAAACTAACGAGTGGTTCTGGCTTGAATGTCATAAATTTCAAGGCACAAATAATCTAAAAATAAAATTTTATAAATATAACGAAATACCTGAATTCTCAAAACCAAATAAAGATACAGCACTTTATTATCTTTATAGAGACCAAGATGTTGCAAGTGCAAATGATAGAGCAGGATCAACAAAATCAGACAATCCATATAAATTTGAAATCAGTTTAAGAGCTGATGATGATAAAACTTTGAAAAAAGTAAGAAAGGCCATGAACAAAACTTCGATGTTAAGCTACTTACTTTATGAAGATGGTAAAATTACAATTGATGAAATTACACCACTAGATCGTTTTGGAATTTTATATAACAACAATACAGTGCACACAAGCGCTTCAGTTGGAAAAAGCTTAGTTTCATATGTTACTGGTCATGCCATTTGTGAAGGTTATATAAGTAGTATTGATCATAAACTTAATGATTGGGAATTATTAGAAAATACTCTTTTTTATGATCAAAAATTAATTGATCTCATGAATATGGCAGCAGGACATCACCAATATGCAGATTCCAATATTAAAACAGGTGGCCTATACCCAACTAATAGTAATAAAAACACTATTGCATTTCATATGAAGGATGGAGTGTTTAAAAATAGTAAAAAAAGTAAAAGCAAATATCAGTATACGAATTTGTTAACTAACATAGTAATTAACTATGTGTGGCATAAATCAGACGGCAATTTTCAAGATTTACTAGACAAAGTTTTTAAAGAGAAATCAAAGATCGAAAACGATGTTTGGTTTTTAAAAAATAATAATGAAACAATAAGAAGAGAAAACAAAAATAATAAAATTAAAAAAGAATATGAAGTTAGGGATGAAGATGGTCCTATCAGATATTCATTTCGAGCATCAAGATATGATTATTTGCGTATTGCAAAAGCAATATTAGATGATTGGCAAAATGATACATGTGTTGGAAAGTATCTAAAGAGTATTCATGAAAGAAAAATTTCAAAAAATCTCAAATATAAAGATGATAAATTAGCTAACCGTAATCCAAAAAGTTATGCAGGTTTTTTCCATACGAGTTATTCAGGAATGGCTAAAAGAAACGTAATGGGAATGAACGGTTATGGTGGACAAGCTATAGTGATTGACTTTGATAAAGGTAGAATAATTGTCGTTAATTCAATAACAGAAGATTATAGTTGGAAAAATTTAGTTCACTCTGTGATTAAAAAAGGCAAATGAAAAAAGTACTATTTATTTAAAAAGTTAAATAATTCAAGCTATAAAATTGGAAAACTATAAACAGGTTTTTTTGTGCTAGGATGATGTCATGAATATAAGTCAAAAAAAATTAGAAAAATCTAAAGGTAGATTAGAAATAAAAATAAAAGATCAAAATTTACAAAAACTTTATCAACAAGGATCTTTAAAAGCTTTGATGCCAGATTTTCATGAAAATTTAAAACAATTAATGCTTATAAATACTGCTGGTGGAATTACTAGTGGAGATGAATACAATTATGATATAGAGATCGATAAATCGGATCTTTGTATTTCAACTCAGGCTGCAGAAAAGATTTATAGTGGTTTTGGCAATCCGGCTAACTTAGAAATTAATTTAAATTTATCGAACAATTCAACTTTATTTTGGTTACCTAAAGAGTTTATTTTATTTAATAATTGTAATTTAAAAAGAAAAATTAATTTTAATTTATCTAAAGATTCAAATTTACTTGTTTGTGAAAATATTATTTTTGGACGAACTTCTATGAAGGAAGAGTTTGAAAGGGGATATTTTTCAGATTTTTGGAATATTAATATTGATAAAAAGTTAATTCATACAGAAGCAATAAATACAGGTTTATTTCAAAAAAAATATTTGAATAGTTTTTCGACATTAAACAATAATTCTGCAGTTGCGACAATTATTATTGTAGGAAACAAGTTTTTAAATAAAGCTGATGATTTATCTGAAACTTTAACTAACAATGAAAATACAACTTCAAATTATTCTCATTGGGATAATAAATTGATCCTAAGACTGTTATCTAAAGATAGTTATAATCTTAAATTTGCAATTGATAAAATTTTATCTTATTTTTTTGAAGGTTCAAAGATACCAAAAGTATGGAATATATAAATGAAACTTACTCCCAGAGAAAAAGATAAACTTTTAATAAGCCTTGCAGCGATTGTTGCTAAAAATAGATTATCTAAAGGTATAAAATTGAATTATCCAGAGGCTATCGCTTTAATAACAGATTTTGTTGTGGAGGGAGCTAGAGAAGGTAAAAGTGTTGCTGAATTGATGGAGGCAGGAGCTCATGTTATTAAAAAAAAGGATTGTATGGAAGGCATTCCAGATATGGTTAAAGAAGTTCAAGTAGAAGCTACTTTCCCTGATGGAACTAAATTAGTAACAGTTCACAAACCCATAAGGTAATAATTATTATGAAGCCAGGCGAGGTAATTACAAAAAAAGAGGAAATTAACCTTAATAAAGACTCTAAAGTTACTAAAATTAAAATTTCTAATTCAGGAGATAGACCCGTACAAGTTGGAAGTCATTATCATTTTTTTGAAACAAATGAGTATTTAGTTTTTGATAGGAAATTATCATATGGAAAGAGATTAAATATTCCTTCAGGAACTGCTGTAAGATTTGAGCCAGGTCAATCTAAAGATGTTGAGCTAATAGAAATTAATGGATTAAAAAAAATATACGGGTTCAATAAGAAAGTTATGGGTAATTTATAATGGCTAAAATTTCCAGAGCAGCTTATGCGGATATGTATGGGCCTACTACAGGAGATAAAGTAAGGCTCGCAGATACTGACTTGTTTATTGAGGTTGAAAACGATCTAACCACCTATGGTGAAGAAGTAAAGTTTGGTGGTGGAAAAGTAATAAGAGACGGGATGGGTCAATCTCAAATTAGCAGAGAAAAAGGTGCTGCTGATACAGTTATTACCAATGCTTTAATAGTTGATGTAAATGGAATTTATAAAGCTGATGTAGGTTTAAAGGATGGAAAAATATTTGAAATTGGTAAAGCTGGTAATCCAGATACTCAATCTAAAGTAAATATTATTATTGGTCCAGGAACAGAGATAATTGCTGGTGAAGGAAAAATTTTAACGGCAGGGGGTTTTGACAGTCATATTCATTATATATGTCCCCAACAAATTGATGATGCTTTACACTCAGGTATTACAACTATGCTTGGAGGAGGTACTGGACCTGCTCATGGAACACTTGCAACAACGTGTACACCAGGCCCATGGCACATTCAAAGAATGATTCAATCTGCTGATGGTTTTTCTATGAATTTAGCTTTTGCTGGGAAAGGAAATTCTTCTTTACCAGAAGGTCTTGAAGAACAAATTCTAGCAGGAGCTTCAGCTCTAAAATTACATGAGGATTGGGGAACTACTCCTGGAGCAATTGATAATTGTTTGAATATTGCTGACAAAAACGATGTGCAAGTAATGATTCATACTGACACTTTAAATGAAAGTGGGTTTGTAGAAAATACAATAAAAGCAATAAACAAAAGAACTATACATGCTTTTCATACAGAGGGTGCTGGTGGTGGACATGCACCAGATATAATTAAAGTTTGTGGAGAAGAGTATGTTATTCCTTCTTCAACAAACCCTACTAGACCATACACAGTTAATACAATAGAGGAACATTTGGATATGCTGATGGTTTGTCACCATCTCGATAAATCTATTCCAGAGGATGTAGCATTTGCCGAAAGTAGAATTAGACGAGAAACAATTGCAGCTGAAGATATTCTTCATGACATGGGTGCATTTTCAATTATTGCATCAGATAGTCAGGCTATGGGTAGAGTTGGAGAAGTTATCATCAGAACTTGGCAAACTGCACACAAAATGAAAATTCAAAGAGGAAGTTTACCGGAGGAAAAAGGGGATAATGATAATTTTAGAGTTAAAAGGTATTTAGCAAAATATACAATTAATCCTGCAATTGCTCATGGAATTTCAAAACATATTGGTAGTATTGAAAAAAATAAACGTGCAGATTTAGTTTTATGGGATCCAGCATTCTTTGGTGCAAAGCCAGAAATGATACTAATAGGGGGAAGTATAGCTTGTGCTCAAATGGGAGACCCAAATGCATCAATTCCAACTCCACAGCCGGTATACACTAGACCAATGTTTTCATCATTTGGGACTTCTTTAGAAAAATCTTCAGTAATTTTCACAAGCAAACTAGCTCTTGAAAAGAATTCATTAAAAGATGCAAGTATTAGAAAAGACTTATTACCTGTAGAAAATACAAGAGCCATTTCTAAAAAAGATATGATTTTAAATAATAAGTGTCCAAAGATTAAAGTTAATCCCGAGACATATGAAGTAAAAGCTGATGGAGCAATAATTACTTGTGAACCAGCTAAAGAACTCCCTTTAGCACAAAGATATTTTATGTTTTAGCTTATGGATAATTGTTTTTTAATTGTAAATAAAATAGCCAAAAACAAAGCAAAAGATCACATATCTTTATCTTACGATGAGAGATTTTTAAGAAGAAAAAAACTTGTTTCAGATAATGGTTTTGAATTTTTAGTTAATTTACCAGAGACAAAATCACTTTCAGAAAATCAAGCGTTTAGACTTCAAAGTGGAAATTTGATTTTAATCAAAAACAAAAAAGAAAGTTTACTTGAAATAAAAGGAAAAAATTTAATGCAATTAATTTGGCATATCGGAAATAGGCATATGCCATGCCAAATTGAAAAAGATAAAATTTTTATTCAGTATGATGAAGTAATAAAAAAAATGATATTAAAATTAGGGGGAAAGGTTAAGAAAGTTTTAAGACCTTTTAAACCTGAGGGAGGAGCATATGGAATTGGTAGAACCCACAGCCATAAACACTAAAATAAAAAGTAAAAAAGATTTAAAAGAATCGTTACAAATTCTTCAAACTTGGTTTTCCCCTTCGTTTCCTGTTGGAAGTTTTTCATATTCTCATGGTTTAGAGGCAATGATTAATGATAATTTAATTAAGTCAAAAGAGGATATTTTGGATTATTTAAAATGTATCTTAAAACATGGAACTGGTAAAAATGATGTAATTTTAATGAAACATACTTATCAAGGAGAAGAGTTAAATGAACTGGCTCTATCTCTTTGCCCATCCAAAGAAAGAAAAATAGAGTCTATTGAAATGGGTAATGCTTTTAGAAAAGTTTTAGCTGATAGTTGGGATTTTAAAATTCTTGAAAATACTGCATATCAAATTGCAGTTGCTAAAGCAGCTAAACACTTTGGTATACCTTTAAACTTAACGATAATATCTTATCTACAATCTTTTGTATCAAATCTAATAAATGTTTGTATTAAACATATACCAATTGGACAAAAAATTGGTCAAGACTGTATAATTCAGACTTATGATTTAATTAAAGAAATAGAAAAAGAAAGTGAAAATTTAAATTTAGAAGACTTAGGTGGAATTTGTTTTAATAGTGATATCTACAGTATTAAGCATGAAAATTTGAAAACACGAATTTATAAAACATGAAAAATATAAATGGACCATTAAAAGTTGGAATAGGTGGACCTGTTGGTGCAGGGAAGACAAGTTTAACAGCTGAACTATGCAAATTTTTATCAAAAAAAATTTCTATGGCTGTAATATCAAACGATATTTATACAAAAGAAGACGCAGAATTTTTGATGAAAGTCCAAGCCTTACCTTTAGAAAGAATTAAAGGAGTTGAAACAGGAGGGTGTCCACATACTGCAATACGTGAAGATGCATCAATTAATATGCTTGCTGTTGAAAATATGAAAAAAAAATTTCCTGATCTTGATTTGATTTTAATCGAGTCTGGTGGAGATAATTTAGCAGCAACTTTTAGTCCAGAACTAGTCGATCTATCTATTTATGTTATTGATGTTGGTATGGGTGGAGATATCCCAAGAAAAGGTGGTCCTGCTATTCAAAAATCAGACTTATTAATTATTAATAAGACAGATTTAGCTCCTCATGTAGAAGTTAATCTTGAAACTATGAAAGAAGACGTAAAAAAGGCCCGAAATGGCTTACCTTATGTTTTTTGTCAGATGAAAAAGCAAATTGGTGTTGAAGATGTTGCCAAATTTTTATTTTCATCAGGTGGTCTTTAGAAAATTTATCTGTTAATCTTTTAAAGATAAAGTCTGGTTGTGCTGACTTTTAAAAAAAGGGACAACGAAAAAAGTTATTTTTAAAAGAAGGTGCAAAATAATGAAAAAAATATTTATTATCTTATTTATATTAATATTTTCAAATAATTCTACCGCGAGAGAAAGACTTTTTCCAGAATTTAATAAATGGTTGGCAAAAAATGAGTTTACTGAATATTATAAAGTTGGATTTGCAGAACCAACTGGCAAATGTAAAGATTTAGAAAAATTTAGCCATCTTTGGTATTACAACAAATGCGATAAAGATAAAAAAATTAAAGGTAATTATAATGTAAATACTTATAACGGTAATTCTGAAATTCCTGAAAAAATACAAGGTAAAGACGTAAAGGCAAATTATGAAACGTTGTTATTTTATTATTGGATGTATGTTCATCAAAATTGGACAAATAACGAGAGATATAGTGATATCAGACCTTCAGATAATCCATATCAATTCAAATTTGATTTAAGAGAAGACAAATTTATTAAAAAACAAATGCAGAAAACTGCACTGTTGAGTTATATGTTGTACGAAGATGGTAAAATTGTTGTTGATGAAATAAGTCCAAAAAATAAATTTGGAAAAGTTTTTACCAATGAAACACAGTTTCATTCCCAATCAGTTGGAAAAAGTCTTGCATCATATATTTTAGGACATGCAATATGCAAAGGATATGTTGAAAGTATTGATGCAAAAATAGATGATTGGCCTTTGATTAAGAACAGTATTTATCATAATCAAAAAATCATTGATATCATCAATATGGCAGCTGGAGATCAGGCATATTTTTCAAAAGACAATCCTAGCAACAGATATAAAAAAACTGGACGTTCTGTTTCTAATACTACAATTAAAAAAGCAATGGAGAATGAATTTAAGGAGATAAAAAAATCTAAAAGAAAATATGCTTATAATAATTTTCCACCTCCTTTGATTATGAATTATTTAATTTTCAAAGTTGGAGAAGAAAAATACCAAGAATTACTTGATGATATTTTTAGAAAAAAAGTTGGAATTCAATATGGTATGTATTTTGTTGAACCTGAGACATCAGAACCAGGTGATCGATCAACTCATAGTACCTTTTTAGCTACGAGATATGATTATTTAAGAATGTCAAAAGCTATGTTGGATGATTGGCAAAATGATACCTGTGAAGGAAAATATTTAAAATCTTTGTTCGAGAGAAAGATTAAGAAAAATGAACGATGGGAAAATAACAAAGACTCATTCGGTCTTACAAAATCTTATGCTGGTTTTTTTCATACAGGACTTAAAGGCATGAAAAATAGACCTATATTCATAATGGATGGTTATGGTGGCCAAATATTTACAATAGATTTTGAACGTGGAAGAATTGTTGCAACGATAGCTATTCATCGAGACTTCAATTGGAAGAAGATAGGTTATTCAGTAATTAAAAAAGGCAAATAAATTAAGCTCTAATTGTTGGCAAGCAATAGAAATCAGCCGTATCAATTTTAGAAGAATACTGTCTTCGCATATTCCACTTTTTATGAACCCCAGCACTTGCAACACTCAAGGTGGATCTTCCGTATCGATGATTAGTATTATCAATTGATCGCATTAAACTATTTATCTTTTCATCTTTTTCAGAAGTAAATAAATTTGTTTTATCACTTGCATTAGATAGACCCGTAAGCATGACACCTGCTTTTTGATAACGGTAACCATTTTTAAAAATACTTTCTAATATTGAAACGGCTGTCTTTACTGTTTCAATACTGTTGTTTGTTGCAATTGGAAAATCAACTGTTTTTGCATTTGAGTAATAACCAAAGTTTCTTTGGAAAGGACTTGTTCTAACAAATACAGTAATTGCTTTTGCAACTAAAGACTCTGATCTAATTTTTTCAGATGCATTTAAACAATAATTTGCGACTGCTTCTTTTAACTCTTGGAATGTTTCAATTCTTTTTCCAAATGATCTTGAAACTACACAGCTCTTTCTTTTAGTAGTCGTGGTCTCTAGACCAATACAAGAAATTCCTCTAAGCTCCATTGCAGTTCTTGAGCTTAAAACATTTGAGGATTTTTTGATCCAGGTATTAGATTTGTTTTTTAATTGTTTAGCATTATAAATGCCATGCTTTTGATAAAACTTTGTAAGTTGTCTTCCAACTCCCCAGACATCATTAATTTCAACTTTTTCTAAAATAGGATCTAAGTTTTCAATACCAATTAAACTTGTGACCCCTGATTGTTTTTTCTTAGCAATATGGTTTGCAACTTTACTTAAAGTTTTTGTATTTGCAATTCCAATACTGGTTGGTATACCAGTCCATTGTAAAACTGTTTCTCTTATTTCTTTTCCAACTTTTTCCACTTCACTGTCAGGAAAGTTTGATAAATCTAAAAAAGCTTCATCAATTGAATAAACTTCTATTTCTGAATTAAATCTTTTAAGAGTTCGCATCACTCTTCTAGATAAATCTCCATATAAAGAATAGTTTGATGAGAAAACTTCAACTTTATTTTTAAGAATAATATCTTTTGCTTTAAAATAAGGCTCACCCATTTTAATCCCTAAAGCTTTTGCTTCATTTGATCTTGAGATGATACAGCCATCATTATTAGATAGAACGACAACAGGCTTTCTTCTTATTTTTGGATTAAATAATCGCTCACACGAGACATAAAAAGAATTACAATCAATTAATGCTATCTTTTTAGTACGTTGAATGGATGACATAAGTAACAACCCCCCAAATAAAAATATCTTGTTCTTCGTTAATTAAAATTCTGTCAGAAAATTCTTTAGAACCAGAAGTTAAAAATTTTTTATCTCGTTCTTGAACTAAAGTTTTAACCACAAGTTCGTCATGAACATTCGCAATCACTGTTGAGAAGTTTTTTGGTTTTAAACTTTTATCAACCACCAATAAGTCACCATCATTAATCCCAACATCAACCATTGATTTACCTTGAACTCTGATGATGAAAGTTGCTGGAACATTTCTTATTAAATGCATGTTCAGATCAATATCTTCTTCGATATAATCAGTAGCAGGGGAAGGAAAACCAGCGCCTGCTTTATGTAGATAATAAGGGATTGTTAGTTTCATGTTCTTGTTTTGTTCTACTTTATAGACCATTTACACAATACACTCAAGAGGTTGTATTTTGAGTCCGTAATTGAATCAAAAGTGAATCAAAACGTGAACATCGAAACTACATTTTGTGTGCTTGTGGATAACTCCAACCAAGGATAGTTTAAAATTCTAATTTAATTATAAAAGGAGAAAAATAATGAGTTCAATTGAAGTCAAAACTTTTGACAATCCAGACGAAAGTAACACGAATTTTAAAAATGCCAAAATAGATATTGTGAAAGTAGGAGATCAAAGAGTTATGAGATTAGTTTTACAACCAGGTTGGAAATGGTCACAAGACATTAAGCCAACAGTTGGCACAGATAGCTGCAAAGCAAAACATCTTGGCGTAATTGTTTCAGGGGCAGTTTGCGCAAAACATGATGATGGAACTGAATTAACTTATAAAGCTGGTGATGCATATTCAATTGAACCAGGTCATGATGGTTGGGTAGTAGGCGATAAACCTGCGGTAGTTTATGAGTTTCATGGAAAATGGGGAGAATAGTAAATAAATATAAATCATGAATATTTTAGATTTTGTAATGGTTGGTTCTAATGATTATAAAAAATCTAGTGAGTTCTATGATGCTATTTTAGAGCCATTAAAATTAAAAAAAATTGTAACAACAGAAAAATATATTGGTTATGCTCATTCAAGTGAGCCTGATAAGGCTCAATTCTATGTAACAGATCCTGTAAATGGTGAACCAGCAACCTTTGGCAATGGAACACAAATAACACTATTAGCAGAATCTAAAGAGGCAGTAGAAAAATTTTATGAAATTGCGATGTACAAGGGAGCTGTTGATGAAGGTGCGCCAGGAGTAAGAAGTGATGGTAATTATTATGCTTATATAAGAGATATGGATGGAAATAAGATTGCAGCTAAAAGTGTTTTAAAATAAAAAAGGAGATATATGAAATTAAATTGTCATTGTGGAGCTGTAGAAGCAGAAATTAATGCTACAGTTAACGAATTAGCAAAAATTGTAAGATGTAATTGTTCTATTTGTAAAAGAAAAAATGCAACAATGGGAATGGTTAAAAACGAAGATTTTAAAGTTACTAAAGGAGAAGATAAATTAAAACTTTATCAGTATCATACTAAAGTTGCTAACCATTACTTTTGTACCGAATGTGGAATTTACACTCATCATAATCCAAGAAGTGCACCTGCTATGACTGGGTTTAATTTAGGTTGTGTAGATGAAGTAAAAGTAGAAGATTTAAAAGAAGTAGCTTTCTTTGATGGTCTTAATCATCCAATGGATCAAGAAAAATAAAAGTCCAATGAAATTATCTGAAGAGTGTTTTAAGAAAGTTAAAAAAGATTGTTTTAAATTTATTAAATCACAAGAAACTTCAACTGAAAAGTTTGGTAATAAAGAGGGGATGATTAAGAATTTTTTAATCCCAATATGTTTTTGGATTGCAAAAAAAGCAGATCATAAAAATCCTTACTTTGTCGGATTAGCCGGGGGACAAGGAACGGGAAAAACAACCATTAGCTCCATAATTAAGATAATATTAGAAAAGTATTTTAAATTGAGAGTATTCAAGATCTCCATTGATGATTTTTATAAAACTAGAAAAGAAAGAATAGCTTTATCAAAAAAAGTACATCCTATGTTGCTTACTAGAGGAGTTCCTGGAACTCATGATATCAATATGATGTTAGATTTCTTTAAAAAATCTAAAGCAAAAAAATTTAAAAAAATGAAATTACCAAATTTTAATAAGGCAATTGATGATAGATTTCCTAAAAACAAATGGAACAAAATAAACAAAAGACCAAATGTAATTATTTTTGAAGGATGGTGTGTTGGAGCAAGAGCGGAAGCTAACAAGACGTTAAAAAAATCTATTAACTCAATGGAAAAAGCTAATGACCATAAATTAGTTTGGAGAAAATATGTTAATCAACAATTAAAAACTAAATATAAAAAGCTATATTACCAGTTAAATTGTATGATTTACTTAAAAGCAAAAAACTTTAGTTTATTACAAAAGTGGAGATTAAAGCAGGAACACAAACTATGGTTAAAAACAAAGAAAAAAGGTGGTCATAAAATAATGAGTAAAGGGGACGTAATAAATTTTATGCAAACTTACCAAAGAATTACTCAAAATATGTTTAAAAATATGCCCAAATACGCCTCTATAATTTTAAATTTAAACAGTAACCATCAAATTAAAACTGCTATATATAAATCAAAATGAAAAAAATATTTATAATAGTAATTGCATCAATATTTTATTTTAATAGCGCTTTTGCAGTTACTCTTCTTGATGCATTAAATCAAACTTATCAAAATAATATTCAGCTTAATGCGGAAAGAGAAAATATTAAAGTTTCGGAAGAAGATGTAAACATTTCAAAGTCTGATTACAAACCTTCTCTAACTATAAAAGGATCAAAAAGTTTTGAGAATACAAACAAACTAACTAATCAAAGTGGTGGTGATGCAAGTGTCAGCGATGTAGACCCGTTTACAACTTCAATTAAATTAGAACAAACATTGTTAGATTATGGCAGAGATCTTACACTTGAAAAAAATATTACTGCTTTAGACTTAGCTAAAGCAAATTTAATTAAAAAAGAACAAGAAATTTTACATAAAGCAATTGATGCATTTACAAATCTAATTTTAGCCAGAGAAACTTTAGATATTAACGGAAAAAATTTAAATCTTTTAATTAGACAAGTTGAAAATGATAAAATTAGAAGAGATAGAGGTCAAATTACAAATACTGATTTGGCACAATCTGAGTCATCACTTGCAGGTGCTCAAGCACAATTTGCTAAAGCAAAAAGTGACTTATTAATCAGCAAACTAAATTATGAGAATATAATTGGTAAAATCAGTGATCCAAATCTATTACAAAAAAACTCAAATGCGATAGTCAGTATTCCAAAATCTTTAAATGATGCAATTAATCTTTCAAAACAAAATAATCCTGATATCCAGATTGCAAAATTAGATTTATCAAAAGCAGAAAAAGAATTAGCAATTTCAGAGTCAGACTTGAAACCAACCGCTTCTTTATCTGTAGAAAGATCATATACGGATGACCTAAGTTCTACTTATGCTGAAAGAGAAAAAGATATTTTAAAAGCAGAGATTAGTTGGCCTTTTTATTCAGGAGGAAAAAAGAGATCGACTATTAGTAAAAATTCAAATTTGACTACAAGAAAAAGATTATTTTTAGATGATGCTGTAAGAACCAATGAAACTAATGTAGCAAGTGCATGGTCTAGTTTAGAATCTTCTGAAAGTTTTTTGAACTCAGTTAGAGTTCAAGTAAAAGCAGCTGAAATAGCTAATGAAGGAATAGCAGCAGAATACGAAAGAGGATCTAGAAACACTTTAGATGTTGTTCAATCAAATGCTTTATTACTATCTGCCCAAATTTCTCTAGCAAATTCTGAGAAAAACTATCTAATGGCCCAATACAATCTGCTTAAAGCAGTAGGCTTGCTTAATAGCCAATATCTAAAACTTAAGTAATTATTTGATTTTTAGGGGTAAAAAATAAATATATTGCTAATGAGAACAAAATGTGTACATTTATTTTATGATTCGAGTGTTAAAAAATTTAAAAAAAGAGGCAAAAAATGACGAAAAATAACCTAAAAGTAGTTAAATCTACCAAAGATCAAGAAATGGATGTTAAAGAAAAGAACAAAGCGTTAGACGCTGCGATAGCTCAAATTACAGATAATTTTGGAAAAGGCTCTGTAATGAAGCTTGGTGAAAAGAGAGCGATGGATATCGAGTCTGTTTCAACAGGTTCTTTAAGTCTTGATTTAGCTTTAGGTATTGGTGGATTACCAAAAGGAAGAATTATTGAAGTTTATGGACCAGAGTCATCTGGAAAAACAACATTAGCATTACAAGTTGTTGCTGAAGCTCAAAAATCTGGAGGCATTTGTGCATTTGTTGATGCAGAGCATGCATTAGATCCAGTTTATGCAAAAAAATTAGGTGTAAATACTGAAGAACTTTTAATTTCTCAGCCAGATACTGGTGAACAAGCTTTAGAAATCGCTGATACACTAGTAAAATCAGGCTCTATTTCAGTAATCGTAATCGACTCTGTTGCAGCTTTAACTCCTAAAGCTGAAATTGAAGGTGAGATGGGAGATCATCACGTTGGTCTTCAATCAAGATTAATGAGTCAAGCTTTAAGAAAATTAACTGGTTCAATATCAAACACAAACACAATGATGATTTTCATAAACCAAATCAGAATGAAAATTGGAGTTATGTTTGGAAGTCCAGAGACAACATCGGGTGGTAATGCACTTAAGTTTTACTCATCTGTAAGAATGGATATTAGAAGAATTGGTGCGATCAAAGATAAGGACGAGATTATTGGTAACTCTACAAGAGTGAAGGTAGTTAAAAATAAAGTAGCGCCACCATTTAAAGTTGTCGAGTTTGACTTGATGTATGGAAGAGGAATTAGCAAGATGGGCGAATTAGTCGATCTTGGTTCTAAAGCAGATATAATTGAAAAATCAGGTGCATGGTATGCTTACAAGGGTGAGAAGATTGGTCAAGGTAGAGAGAATGCTAAGACTTATCTAGCTCAAAATCCTAAAGTTGCTGCAGAAATTGAAATGGCAATTAGAGAAAAAGCAGGTGTGATTTCTAAGAAAATAGAAGGAAATCCAATCGATCCTGAAAAATTGGAAAAAGAAAAGAAAGTAGCTGAAAAAGAAGAGGCTGATAAAGCAGAAGCTACTCCTCCGTCTAAAAAGAATTAATAGGTCATCTTTATTAATAAAAGGCGCTTAATTTAAGCGCCTTTTTTCCCTTCAGTATCTAGACATAGAATAAAAAAGCTGTATTTTAAAAATATGGCAGACAAAACACTCAATGAGATAAGAAATACTTTCTTAAAGTATTTTGAAAAGAACGATCACAAGATTGTGGAATCTAGTAATTTGGTTCCAAACAATGATCCTACATTGATGTTTGCCAACTCTGGAATGGTTCAGTTTAAAAATGTATTTACTGGATTAGAAAAAAGAGAATATGTAAGAGCTACAACATCACAAAAATGTGTAAGGGCAGGTGGTAAGCATAACGATTTAGAAAATGTTGGTTACACTCCAAGACACCACACTTTTTTTGAGATGTTAGGAAATTTTTCGTTTGGAGATTATTTTAAAGAGCAAGCAATTAATTATGCTTGGAATTTAATAACAAAAGATTTTGGAATAGATAAAAATAGACTTTATGTAACTGTATTTCATGAGGATGATGAGGCCTTTAATTTTTGGAAGAAAATAGCGGGTTTTAGCGATGATAGAATTATAAGAATAGCAACCTCAGATAATTTTTGGTCAATGGGTGAGACAGGACCTTGTGGACCGTGTTCTGAAATATTCTTTGATCACGGTGATCATTTACCAGGTGGATTACCTGGAAGTAAAGACGAGGATGGAGATAGGTTTATCGAAATTTGGAACTTGGTCTTTATGCAATTTGAACAAGTTACAAAAGATAAAAGAATTAATCTTCCAAAACCATCTGTTGATACAGGAATGGGGCTTGAGAGAATAGCAGCTTTGCTGCAAGGCACTCATGATAATTATGAAACAGATCATTTCAAAAAAATAATTAACTCAGCCTCAGAAATTGTAAAAGTTAAATCAGACAAATCTAATCTTTCAAGTTTTAGAGTTATAGCTGATCATTTAAGAGCTAGTTCATTTTTAATTGCTGAAGGGGTTTTACCTTCAAATGAAGGAAGAGGATATGTTCTTCGAAGAATTATGAGAAGAGGCATGAGACATTCTCATTTACTTGGATCTAAGGAACCAGTTTTTTACAATTTGTTCGACACTCTTAAAAATGAAATGTCAGGAAACTATCCAGAATTAGTTAGAGCAGAATCTTTAATTAAAGAGACTTTAAAAATGGAAGAGGAAAAATTTTTAGTTCTATTAGATAGAGGAATAAAAATTTTAAATGATGAAATATCTAAAATAGATAAAGTATTACCAGGTGAAGTAGCTTTTAAATTATATGATACTTATGGTTTTCCATTAGATCTTACCGAAGATATTTTAAGAAATAAATCAATGTCAATTGATACTGAAAAGTTTCAATCTTTAATGAAGGAAAGCAGAGAACTTGCTAAGAAAAATTGGAAAGGTTCTGGAGATGCTGCAGTTGAAGATATCTGGTTTGGAATAAAAGATAAAATTGAGCCAACTGAATTCTTAGGATACGAAACTAATCAAGCCGAAGGCGTCGTATTATCTCTTTTAAAAGATAATAAAGAAGTTGATCAACTTAAAGAAAATGATGAGGGAATGATTATAGTAAATCAAACTCCTTTCTACGGTGAGTCAGGTGGACAAGTTGGTGATACTGGTGAAATAGTATCAAATGATTTTAAATTTGAAGTAGCTGATGTTCAAAAAAAATTAGGTGATTTATTTGTCCATTATGGAAAGGTTAAAAGTGGATCTATAAAATTAAAAGAAAGTGTAGAGTTAAAAATTGATGTAGAAAGAAGAGACAATACTCGAGCTTATCATTCGGCAACCCATCTGCTACATGAATCTTTACGAAGAGTTCTAGGCACTCATGTAACTCAAAAAGGTTCATTAGTAGAGCCAAGTAGATTAAGATTTGATTTTAGTCACATGAAACCTATTTTGAATGAGGAAATTGATAAAATTGAGGAATTTGTAAACAAAATGGTTTCAAAAAAATCTGATGTAAAAACTAGACTAATGACACCTGATGAGGCGGTTGAAAATGGTGCTCTAGCATTATTTGGAGAAAAATACGGCGATGAAGTAAGAGTTCTTTCGATGGGAGACGAGGATGGTAAGTATTTTTCTACTGAATTATGCGGAGGAACACACGTTAAAAACACTGGTGATATTGGTAAATTTAAGATTGTCAGTCAGTCCTCAATTGCCGCAGGGGTTAGAAGAATTGAGGCTTTGAGAGATAAACAATTAGAAGAATATTTAAAAAATAAAGAAAAATTATCAAATCTATCTGCGGAAAAAGATGAAGAGACAATTAAAGATTTAAGTCAGCAAATTATTAAATTGGGAGGAAAACCAAGTTTAGAAGAAGCTGACCAAAAAACTTTAATAAAAAATTTAACTAAACAATTAGAGAGTATTTCAGTAAATGCAATTTTAGAGGATAAATCTAAGAACATTATTAAAGATGAAGAAATTAATGGAGTTAAGTTAAGACTTCAAAAAATAGATGGATTGCCTCCAAAAGAATTAAGAAAACTTGTAGATAAAGGTAAAAAAGATTTAGGCGAGGGCATTGTGGTTGTGTTTGCAAATAAAGATGACAAGGTTGGATTAGCTGTTGGAGTAACAGATAATTTAACCAATAAGTTTGATGCAGTTAAATTTGTAAAAGTTGGATCTGAAATAATTGGTGGTAAAGGTGGTGGAGGAAGAAAAGACTTTGCTCAAGCTGGTGGACAGGATCAATCGAAAATTGAAGAGGCTTTTGAAAAGCTTAAGGGTTTAGTTTAATTTCTTTTTTAGATTACCATCAATTTCATCTAAAAATTGATTTGTAGTTAAAAATTTACTATTTGGACCAATAAGAATTGCTAAATCTTTTGTCATTGATCCACTTTCAACACATTCAATACAAACTTTTTCTAAAGTTTGTGCAAATTTGATCAGTTCTTCATTACCATCTAATTTACCTCTGTGAGCTAATCCTCTTGTCCAAGCAAAAATTGATGCGATAGGGTTAGTTGAAGTTTCTTTTCCTTGTTGATGCATTCTATAATGTCTAGTTACTGTTCCGTGTGCAGCTTCTGCTTCCATTACTTTTCCATCTGGAGTTAGCAATGTACTTGTCATTAATCCTAAAGATCCATAACCTTGAGCCATAGTATCTGATTGTACATCTCCATCATAGTTTTTACATGCCCAAATATATTTACCACTCCACTTCATTGCACATGCAACCATGTCATCAATTAACCTATGTTCGTAAGTCAAATTATTTTTTTCAAATTCACTTTTATATTCATTGTCAAAAATTTCTTGGAAAATATCTTTAAATCTTCCATCGTATTGCTTTAGAATTGTATTTTTTGTAGACATATAAACAGGCCATTTTTTAATCAATCCATAGCTAAAACAAGATCTTGCAAAGTCTTCAATAGACTTATCTAAATTATACATTGATAAAGCCACACCAGGACCTGTAAAATTAAATACTTCATATTTAATTTCATCTTTTCCATCTTCTGATGTCCACTTCACTTCCATTTTTCCTTTTCCAGGAACTTTAAAATCTGTTGCTCTATATTGATCACCAAATGCATGTCTTCCAATAATCACTGGATCAGTCCAAGAAGGAACAAGTTTTGGAATATTTTTACAAATAATTGGTTCTCTAAATACTGTTCCACCAATTATATTTCTTATGGTTCCGTTTGGAGATCTCCACATTTTTTTTAAATCAAATTCTTCTACTCTTTCTTCATCAGGGGTAATCGTTGCACACTTTATTCCAACACCAATTTTTTTAATAGCATTCGCAGAATCGATGGTAATCTGATCATCAGTATTATCTCTGCTTTTCATGCCTAAATCGTAATACTCGATACCTAGATCTAAATATGGGAGGATTAATTTATTTTTGATGAACTCCCATATAATACGAGTCATTTCATCGCCATCCAGCTCTACAACTGGGTTTTTTACATTGATTTTGCTCATTAAATAAAAATTATCTTATTAATTGAATTTGATCGTTTTATATACATATTAATCGAAAATTAGCAAATAGAAGAATATGTTTAGTAAGATATTTCCAAAGATTCATACAGAAGGATACAAGTTTATAGTTATAGCTGTTTTCATAACTATCATTTTTTTAATTATTAATAATTTTTTAGGATTAATAGGAATTTTACTAACTGTCTGGGTTTATTATTTTTTTAGAGATCCAGAAAGAACAATTATAGGAGACGATAGTTATCTTGTAAGTCCTGCAGATGGAGAAGTAATTAAAGTTGAAGACGTGGATGGGCCTAAAGAACTTGGACTAGAAAATAAAAAATTTAAAAAAATAAGTATTTTTATGAACGTCTTTGATTGTCATGTCAATAGAACACCATGCTCAGGTATTGTTGAAGAAATTTTATATAAACCAGGTAAATTTTTAAATGCATCTTTAGATAAAGCAAGCGAAGATAATGAGAGAAATTATTATAAAATTAAAGATAAGCATGGGAATGATATTGTAGTTGTTCAAATTGCAGGATTAGTTGCAAGAAGAATAGTTTGCGAAACAAATAAAAATCAGGAATTAAATCAAGGTGATAGAATTGGGATGATTAGATTTGGTAGTAGAGCAGACGTTTATTATGAAAATTATGAACCACTAGTTAAAGTTGGTCAAACAGCAATTTCAGGAGAAACACTGCTGGCAAAAAATTAATTTATGGAACAACCAAAAAACAATTTAAAAATTGTTACAGATAAAAAAACCAACGCAAGAGTGATTTTACCTAACATGCTAACTCTTATTGGAGTTTGTATAGGTTTATCATCTATTAGGTTTGCGTTGGATGGAAAATTTGAATTTGCAATTATAGCAATTATGTTTGCTGCTCTTATTGATGGATTAGATGGAAGAATAGCAAGATTAATTAAAGGGACATCAAAAGTTGGTAAAGAACTAGATTCTTTAACAGATATGATAAGTTTTGGAGTAGCCCCAGCATTTATTATGTATTTTTGGAAACTAAATACATTAGGAAGATTTGGATGGTTATTATGTTTAATATATGTAATTTGTGTTGCATTACGTTTGGCACGTTTCAACGTAAATACAGGTCAAGCACCTTCTTGGAGAGATAATTTTTTTGAAGGTGTTCCATCACCTGCAGGAGGTATTTTAGTTCTAACTCCATTGATATTTAGTCTTACAAGCTTTGATTTTATAAAGATAAATTATGATATTGTTGTTCCAGTTTTTTTTATTACAACATCTCTTTTACTGATCAGTAAATTTCCAAGCTATTCATTTAAAAAAATTGTAATCCAAAGAAAAGCAACCATTTTTCTACTATTTGGAATAGTTTTATTTTTTGGATTACTTCTAATATACCCATTTAACGTTATATCTATTAGCGCAATTATATACTTAGGTATGCTTCCAATAAGTTTTTTTCATTATCAAAAGTTAAAAAAACAAAATGAGGATCAAAACTTTAAAGATGATGAAGATGATCTTGAAGATGTACTCTAATGAAAGAAAATGTAATTATATCTTTAGCAGATTCTAATTATTATGATTTATTAGATGAACTAGTTGACTCTGTTAAACGTTTTAAAGAGAGTGAAAATACTGCAATTTGTATTTTAGACGCTGGATTAAAAGAAGATCAAAAACAAAAACTTTCAAAAAAAGTAGATGATATAAAATCCGCTGATTGGGATATTGATGTTCCCGATTTAAAGGTTAGAGGTAGGGAATGGCTTAAAAGTCAAGTATCAAGAGCTTTTTTGCCAAAATACTTTCCAGGCTATAAAAAATATTTATGGATAGATGCAGATGCGTGGGTGAATTCATGGAGTGCTATTGAACTGTATTTAAAAGGTTGTGAAAATAACAAACTTTCTATAGCAACATCAGCTGATAGAGCTTACGGCAGAGTTCTGAGAGCTGAATGGGTATTTGGTAGTTTTGCTAGAATTAAGTCACAGAATTATAAACATGCTAAGTCCTCAGGTTTTTCTGAAAAAATAGCAAGAGAAGTAGCTTTAAAACCTCACCTTAATATTGGAGTATTTGCTCTTGAAGCAAACGCATCTCATTGGGAGGTTTGGCAAAAAAATTTAAGAATAGCATTAAAGTCTGGAAAGATTTGGGGTTCTGAGCAAATAGCAATGAATATTTCAATTTATCATGATGGCCTAGGTGTAGAGATATTGCCAGCCTATTGTAACTGGACTTTAATTCAAGCATTAAGATATGATAAAGTAAGAAATACTTTAGTTGAACCTTATCTTCCAAATCATCAAATAGGTATTGTACATTTTGCTGGAAAAAATAACGATCAAATAAGAAACAACAAAAATTTTATTTCAAAAGTAAAAACTACTGAAGGAGATTTAATTGAAATGAAACTTAGGTTTAATAATTAATTGAAAAAAAATAAAATCTCTAAAAATTGGGTAAACAAACAACGTAGAGATATTTATGTTAGACAATCAAAAGTGGATGGATACAGAGCCAGATCAGCTTATAAATTAATTGAAATTGATGAAAAATTTAAAATTTTTAAAGGTGGATTATCAGTAATTGATATTGGTGCAGCTCCAGGAAGCTGGTCACAATATGCTCTCAAAGCAGCTAAAAGTGGAAAATTGATATCTATAGATTTAAAAAAAATGGAACCCATAGGTAATAGTGTTCAAATCCAAGGAGATTTTACTGAAGAAAAAACTCAAGAAGAAATTAAAAAACATATAAACGGTAAAGTTGACGTTGTAATGTCTGATATGGCTGTAGATACAACTGGTATTAAAAATATAGACTCAATCCAAACTGGAGAACTGTGTAAAGAGGCAATGTTTTTTGCAAAAGATTTAATGAAAGAAAACGGATATTTTATTTCAAAAATTTTTATGGGAGGAACATTTAACGAAATCGTCGCAGAGGGAAAAAAATATTTTAAAGAAGTTAAGGTTTTTAAACCAAAATCTAGCAGAAAAGATTCAAAAGAAAGTTTTATAATTTGTAGAAAAATTCGATAGAGACTTTTATTTTAAAATGAATCGTATATAAAAGATTATGGTTCCCATAAAAGAAGCACTTACCTTTGATGATGTTACATTAGCTCCAAAGTATTCAGAAATATTACCTTCTGATGCAGACACTAGTGTATCTTTAACAAAAAATTTGAAACTTAAAATTCCACTTTTATCATCTGCAATGGACACTGTCACAGAGAGCAGAATGGCAATAGCTATAGCTAAAGCTGGCGGTATTGGAGTAATTCACAGAAACCTTGATATTAAAAAACAATTATCAGAGATAAAAAAAGTTAAAAAACAAAAACTAATTGTTGGAGCAGCTGTAGGTGCAGCACCAAATGAATTTGTCAGAGCTAAAGAAATAATTAAAGAAGGTGTAGATTTAATCGTAGTAGATACAGCACACGGTCATACAAAGAAAGTTGCAGAAATAATCAAATATATTAAAAAATTAAAAACCAAAAAAATTGCATTATGTGCAGGAAATATCGCAACTCCAGAAGCTGCAAAATTCCTAATAAAATTAGGAGTAGATATAATTAAAATCGGTATAGGACCAGGTTCTATTTGCACAACAAGATTAGTTGCTGGAATAGGTGTTCCTCAATTAAGTGCAATTTTAGCTGTAAGAAGTGGTTTAAAGAATAAAAATATTAAAATAATTTCAGATGGGGGAATAAAATATTCTGGTGATTTAGCAAAAGCTTTTGCTGCAGGAGCTGATGCTGTAATGATTGGCTCGTTATTTGCGGGTACAAACGAAACTCCAGGTAAATTAATTAAAAAAAATGGACAGCTTTTTAAAAGTTTTAGAGGCATGGGGTCAGTTGGAGCTATGAACAAAGGGTCAGCTGATAGATACTTTCAGAAAAAACAAAAAGACTCCTCAAAATATGTGCCTGAGGGTGTTGAAGGTTTTGTAAAATATAAAGGAGATGTGGGCAGTATTATTTATAAATTAATTGGTGGATTAAAATCTTCCATGGGTTATCTTGGATCAAAAACAATCATTAAATTAAGAAATAAACCACAATTTGTGAAAATTACAAAAGCTGGATTTTACGAAAGTATGGTTCATAATGTAGATGTGGTAAAAAAAGATAGTAAATATTAATGAGCAAATTTTTCAAATTAATAGTATTAATACTTTTAACTGTTTCTTTTAACAGCACGTCTTTTAGTAAAGAAAATTTTTTTAATGAAGCTTTAAAATTATTTAAAAAAGAAAAGTATGAAGATGCACGTTTTTTATTTGAGAGAAATATAGTTTTTAATCCAAAAGACGCAAAC
>CACGMR010000008.1 GCA_902574215.1 uncultured Pelagibacteraceae bacterium | reverse complement strand
TAGTTAAGTTATCAACTGCAATAGCTCATTTAATTGGTGTACCAAATCATGATGCGATGGCAGGAAAATACTATGCTCGTTTTCATGTAAAACATGAAGATACTAGCGACTCTTACTTAAGAAAAGCTTATAGAAATATGGATCTTCATACAGATGGGACATATGTTAAAGATGTAACCGATTGGTTAATTATGACAAAAATTGATGAGCAAAATGTTGAAGGTGGAGAAACAGCTATGTTACATCTTGATGACTGGGAGCATTGTGATGATTTATACAATGATCCAGTAGGTAGACAAAATTTTGTTTGGGGATCACCAAAAAGTAAAAATATTGATTACAAGGTAGAGCACCCAATCTTTTCGTCTGATAACGAAGGAAGACCAACAATATCTTATATAGATCAATTTCCAGAACCACAAAATATGGACCAAGGAAATTTTTTACAAAGATTATCTGATGGGTTAGAGGAAAGTAAAAATAAAATAATTACAAAATTACCCGTTGGATTCTCTGTGGTTGCAAATAATTATTTCTGGCTTCATGGAAGAAAACCCTTCAAAGAAAACAAGGAATTAAGTAGAGAATTACTAAGAATTAGAGGTTCTTTTTTTGTTAATTAATTCAATATAATCAATATAAAGTATCCGAAATTATGAATTTAGGTTTTATTGGTACAGGAAAAATTGCAGCTTCAGTGATTACTGGAATATGTAAATCAAAAATTTCTTATAAGAAAATTATTATTTCTCCAAGAAATAAAAAAATAGCTCTTGGGCTAAAAAGAAAGTTTAAAAAAATAGTTATTGCTAAGAATAATCAAAAAATTGTAGATCAATCTAATTGGGTATTTTTATCTGTTACTCCTACTGTTGGTGAAAAAATTATCAAAGATTTAAAATTTAAATCAACTCAAACTGTTGTTAGCTTTATTTCGACAATTACTTTATCTCAATTAAAGAAAGCAATTAAAGTAAAAGCAAAGATTGTAAGAGCAATACCTTTACCTCCGATTTCGTTAAAGAAAGGCCCGGTACCTATTTGTCCTCCTAATTCGAAAGTTAAAGCATTTTTCAATAATTTGGGAACAACTGTAGAAATTAAAAATGAAAAATCCTCAATTAATTTTTGGTCAACTTCAGGAATGATGGCACCTTTTTACGAAGTAATGAGAGTAATGACTGATTGGTTAGTGAAAAGAGGAGTTAAAAGAAATAATGCTCAAAAATATATCACTTCTCTGTTTTTGGCTTTATCACAAGATGCTGTAGAAAATTCAAAAGAAAATTTAAAAAATTTAGTTAAAGAATCTCAAACACCTAAAGGATTGAATGAACAAGGTGTAAAAGAATTAACTAAAGCTGGTTTTTATAAATCTCTAGAAAAAACCTTAAATAGTATTCATCGAAGATTAAGTAAATAAATCAAATGTCTGAAAATATTTTAGAGATTAATAATTTAAGCAAATATTTTGGGGGATTAGCTGCAGTTTCAGATTGTTCAATAAAAGTTAAAAGAGGAACAATCACTGGTATTATTGGACCGAATGGATCTGGTAAAACCACTTTATTCAATTTAATTGCTGGAAACTTAAAATCATCAGGTGGAAATGTAATTTTTGATGACGAAAACATTACAGATGTCCCATCATATGAATTATTTTCTAAAGGTTTGTTAAGAACATTTCAAATAGCACATGAGTTTTCAAATTTGTCTGTTTTAGAAAATTTAATGATGGTTCCTGGAAATCAATCTGGGGAAAAAATAATGACAGCATTATTTAAACCAGGTTTAGTAGCACAAGAAGAAGCTGTGGTTAAAGAAAAAGCAAAAGAAGTTGTTGAATTTTTAAATTTAGGACATTTATCTAATGAGCTTGCTGGAAATCTTTCAGGTGGACAAAAGAAATTATTAGAACTTGGAAGAACGATGATGGTAGATGCAAAATTAGTATTATTAGATGAAGTAGGAGCTGGGGTTAACAGAACTTTGTTAAAAGATCTTGGAACTGCGATAGAAAAGTTAAATAAAGAAAAAGGTTACACTTTTTGCATGATAGAGCATGATATGGATTTTATTGGAAGATTGTGTGATCCAGTGATTGTAATGGCTGAGGGATCAGTTTTATTTGAGGGAAGTGTTGACGAAGCGAAAAAGGATGAAAAAGTTATTGAAAGTTATCTTGGTAGAGGATCAAAATTAAAGGATACAAATTAATGGCATATTTTGAAGGAATAGAAATGACAGGTGGTTATGGTAATGGTCCTGACATTATTAGTTCGTGTTCAGTAAATGTAAATAAGGGAGAAATAGTTTCTATTCTAGGCCCTAATGGAGCTGGTAAATCAACTGCTATGAAAGCAATGTTGGGATTGCTTAATTTAAAATCTGGATCAGTAAAGATTGATGGTAAAGATATTTCTAAATTATCTCCTCAAGATAGAGTTAAACAAGGTATTTCTTTTGTCCCACAGACCAAAAATGTTTTTGCAGGCATGACTGTTGAAGAAAATTTAGAAATGGGTGCATTTCTTGTTGAGGATGAAATCAAAAATATAATTGAGGAAATTTACGAACTATTTCCAATTTTAAGAGAGAAAAGAAATCAGATGGTTGGTGAACTATCTGGAGGTCAAAGACAACAAGTAGCTCTAGGTCGAGCATTAATGATCAAACCTACTGTTTTAATGTTAGATGAGCCAACTGCTGGTGTATCACCAATTGTTATGGATGAATTATTTGATCATATTGTAAAAGTAAAAAGAACAAACGTTGCTATCTTAATGGTAGAACAAAATGCAAAACAAGCCTTAAGCATTTCAGATAGAGGCTATGTACTAGTTACTGGAGAAAATCGTTATTCAGGCACTGGAAAAGAATTATTAGACGATCCAAGAGTAAGAAGCTCTTTTTTGGGAGGGTAATATGGATTTTGTAAATGCGATAATTCTTTTATTAAATTATATTTTTATTCCTGCATTAACTTATGGTTCTCAGTTAGCGCTTGGCGCAATATTTGTAACATTAATTTATGGAATTTTACGATTTGCAAACTTTGCAACTGGTGACATGATGTCTTTTGGAACCATGATGACAATTTTGTTTACATGGTATTTTCAATCATTAGGTGTCTCTTTGGGTGTTTTACCTACTGCTTTATTAGCTATCCCATTTGGAATTATTTTCATGATTCTTTATATGCTTTTAATAGATAAATTTGTCTTCAAATATTATAGACACCAGAAAAGCCCTCCAGTTCAGTTTGCAATGGTAAGTATTGGAGTAATGTTTGTAACACAAGCCGTGGTAAGAATTATTATTGGACCTGGCGACAGAAGATTTTTTGATGGTGAAAAATTCATTATTAAAGCACGTGAATTTAAGGAGATGACAGGCCTAAACGAAGGTCTTGCAATAAAATCAACTCAAGTCTTAACAATATTTGTTACAATAGTTTTGGTTTCTTTATTATTTTGGTTTCTAAATAAAACTAAAACCGGCAAAAGCATGAAAGCTTATTCTGATAATGAGGATCTTGCTTTGCTATCAGGTATTGATCCAAAAAAAATAGTTTTAGTTACGTGGGTTATTGCTGGAATTTTAGCTACAATAGGTGATGCTTTGTATGGTTTAGATAAAAGTTTTAAACCATTTACCTACTTTAATAATATGCTTCCTATTTTCGCTGCTGCAATAGTTGGAGGAATTGGAAATCCGTTTGGAGCCTTTTTAGGTGGATATGTAATTGCTTTTTCAGAAATTTTATTAACTTATGCCTACAAGAAATTTTTTATGTATGTTTTACCAGAAAGTATGGAACCAGATAGTTTAGTTCAACTTCTATCTACAGATTATAAATTTGCTGTATCATTCTCCATACTTGTAATAGTTTTAATATATCGGCCGTCAGGAATATTTAAGGGGAAAGTACTGTGAGAAAAAATTTAAATGTAATTGCAGCTTACAGCATCATGATGGCACTTATTCTTATGGTTGGAATATTTCAATCTTGGAATATTGCATTATCAATTTTTAATCTTTGTTTGATTTCTGCAGTGATGACAATGGGAGCAAATATTCAATGGGGATACGCTGGCTTAATTAATTTTGGAATTATGGGATATACAGCTTTAGGTGGTTTAGCTGCAGTATTGATATCTGTAGATCCTGTTCAAGAAGCTTGGAGGGCAGGAGGTTTCGACATTATAATGTCGTTATGGCTGATAGTAGTAATGGTATTAGTTATACGCTTTGTTTTAAAAAGATTTGAAAAATCAAAAATAAGAACATACAGCATAGCTGCAATAATAATTTCAGGTGTTTTGCTTATTAGATTTTCTGCAGAGCCTGGCATAGAAGCTATTGAAGCAGTTGATCCTGCTAAAACTGGTTTCCTAGGAGGATTTGGATTACCTATTATATTTTCTTGGATAGTTGGAGCCCTTTTTGCAGGGGGTTTAGCATTTATAGTTGGAAAAGTTGCACTTGGTCTTAGAGCAGATTATTTAGCTATTGCTACTCTTCTTATTTCTGAAATTGTTATTGCAATTATTAAACACGAAGATTGGCTCACAAGAGGTGTAAAAAACGTTATTGGATTAAAAAGACCCGCACCATATGAAGTAGATCTTCAAACGACAGATTGGTTTATTAAATTAGTTGAAAAGTTTAATTCAGGAAAATTAAGTGTAATTGAGAATTTAGCTGATAGACAAGCTGCTCTAAATCAACTTGTAATCGAAGGCTCATCAGTATTTGTAAAATTATGTTACTCTGGATTATTCTTAGTAGTAGTAATTATTCTTTTAATTTTAACACAAAAAGCTCTTTATTCTCCTTGGGGAAGAATGATGAGAGCAATAAGAGATAATGAGGAAGCTGCAAATGCAATGGGTAAAAATGTTGTTAAACAACATTTGTTAATTTTTATTTTAGGTTCAGCTATTGTTGGAATAGCAGGCGCAATGCTTGTTACTCAAGATGGTTTGTTTACCCCAGGAAGCTATAGACCTATGAGATATACATTTTTGATTTGGGTGATGGTAATTGTCGGAGGAAGTGGAAATAATTTTGGAGCAATTTTAGGAGGATTTGTTGTTTGGTTCTTATGGATTGAAGCTGCACCAATATCATTATTTTTAATAAATTTTTTCACATCTGGAATTCCTGAAACAAATGCACTTAAAGCACATTTAATAGAAAGTGTTCCTTATTTCAGATTTTTAATGATGGGATTAGGATTATTATTCATAATGAGGTATCGACCTAAAGGTATACTTCCTGAAAAAATAGAAATAAAGTAAACCAAATGAAATATATTATATTAGGTGCTGCTGCTGCTTGGGCTTTGTATATGGCTGATAAGTATTTATTCTTTTAATGAATAAAAATCTTTCGTTACTTATTTTAAGTCAGATTTTTGCTTTTACAGCTGCCCCAGTCACCGTTTTTTTAAGTGGTATAATTGGTTCAAAATTTAGTCCAATAAAATCTTTAGCAACTCTTCCAATGGCTTTGTCAGTTGTTGGAATTGCGTTATTTGCTTTTTTTGCTGCAAAACTAATGAGTATAATTGGACGAAAATTAGGATTTATTTATGCATCAATAGGAACAAGTCTAGCATCTCTTTTAACTGCATACTCTATAATAATAGAAAGCTTTATCTTATATAATTTAGGATGCTTTTTAATTGGTGGAGGAATAGCTTTCAGTCATCAATATCGTTTTGCAGCAGTCGAGGTTGTAGATAAGGATTACGCACCAAAAGCAATTTCTATCATTTTGTTAGCAGGAATAGGTTCGGCGTTTATTGGACCAAATATTGCAAATATTTCTAAAGAATTTATTTCAGATCACATGTATGCTGGTTCATATCTTGCACTTGCTATTTTATCTATCTCATCAACAATATTTTTAATTTTTTATAAGGAACCAAAAACGATATCTAGTAATCAATATAAAACTGGAAGAAGTTTTTTTGAGCTTATCTCTCAACCTAGATTTCTACAGGCGCTCGTAGCTTCAGCTTTTGCCTATGCTGTAATGACTTTTTTAATGACAGCAACTCCTATAAGCATGCATCTGATGGAGAAAATAAGTTTATCCAAGACTGGATTTGTTATTCAGCTTCATATAGCAGCTATGTTTTTACCTTCACTAGTTACAGGTAATTTAATTAAAAGGTTTGGTCATAGTAAAATTATGCATGTGGGGGTTTTATTGTTTTTGGTCACAATTATTACCAGTTTGTTTGAACAGAATTATATTAACTATATGGTTGCACTTATTTTCCTGGGACTAGGGTGGAATTTTTTATTCATTTCAGGAACAAGCTTACTTGTTTTGTGTTACAGAGAAGAAGAAAAATTTAGAGCTCAAGGGTATAATGATTTAATTGTTTATTCTATACAAGCATTAGCCAGTTTGTCTGCTGGAGTATTTCTTAGCTTAACTAGCTGGAAAACTATGAATTTAATATGTCTGATTTTTCTAATTATCATAGCTCTTTCTACCATAAGAGCTGATTTAAAAAAAAACCCCAGTAATTAAATTACTGGGGTTTTTTGAATTAAGATAAAATTATCTTTGTTTTTTAGTTTTAAATTTTCCACCTTTAACTTCTTGCTCTAAGAAAGAACCTTCAGCTTCACCAACATCAGTAAAAGTTACTCCAGTAGCACCTTCGTAATTTATCTTTTTACCTTTTGCTAATAAATCTAAACCTTTCTTAAGTTCACCTGGGTAAATCTTTTTTCCAGGAGCGTTAGCAACATCCATTACATTTTTTGCAATAGATGCTCTGTCAGCAGAGTTACCTGCTTGCATTGCAAGAACGATTAAAGCAGCTGCATCATAAGATTCAGCTGTGTATGGACCAGATGCTTCTACACCACCAGCTTTTGCAACTTCAGCAAATATACCAGCACCTTTGCCAGTAGAACCTGGCATTGATCCAAATGATTTACTTAAATCTTTACCAAAAGCGTCAACTAAAGATTGACCGATCATACCATCTGATAAAACAAATTTATCAAATGCACCAGAGTCTAAAGAAGCTTGAATAATTCCTTTTCCTCCTTGGTCAAGATAACCAATAACTGCTACAGCATCACCACCAGCAGAAGCAAGAGTTGCTACTTCAGATGAGTAATCTGCTTTTCCATCTTCGTGAGCAGTTACAGTTGTAACTTTAATACCATGAGCTTCAACTGCCGCTTTATATACATCAGCTAAACCTTTACCATAGTCATTGTTAGTATAAGTGATTGCAACACTTTTTACTTTTCTATCTTTAGTTATGTCAGCTAAAATTTGACCACCTCTAGCATCTGATGGAGCAGTTCTAAAGAAGTACCCTTTATCATCTAGAGTTGTTAATCCTGGAGAAGTTGCAGAAGGTGAAATCATAACTACACCATTTGGTACAGCAACGTTTGTTGCAATTGCACCAGTTACACCTGAACAGTCTGCTCCCATGATTGCAGCTACACCACCTGATATTAAACCTTCAGCTGCTGCTGTCGCTGCTGCTGAGTCAACACAAGTTGAGTCTGCTCTCATAACTTCAATTTTTTTTCCACCTAATAGCGAACCTGAGTCTGATGCTTCTTTAAAAGCAAGCTCTGCAGATGCAGCCATAGCTGGAGTTAGAGATTCAATAGGACCTGTGAATCCTAAAATAATCCCCATTTTAATATCTGCCATTACTTTTGTTCCGAAAATAGAAACAAACATAAAAGCAGCGATAAATAGTTTTCTCATTATCTTCCTCTTTATTGTTAACAATTTATAAAAGCTAATTTAAGTATGAATACAATTAATATTCAATGACAAAATTATCCTATTTTATAGAGGTTAATTCCTAGTGATTATCTTATTGAGAAAGGGTCTAGAGAAGGTTCGTCAGAGGTATAGAACCATGTTGTTTTTACCCTTGTGTAGTCTTTAATTGAGTCAATTCCTGCTTCTTTTCCATACCCACTATCTTTGATACCTCCAAAAGGGGCAGAGGGTGAAATTAATCTATAAGTATTTACAAAGGTTATTCCTGCCCTAATAGCTTTTGAAACTCTCATGCCTCTAGATAAATTACTTGTATAAACCCCAGAGGATAATCCATATTGATTATCGTTCATTTTTGAAATTACTTCCTCTTCTGTATCAAATTTCATTACTGATAACACAGGTCCAAATAACTCATTTTCTGCTACTGGCAGATTGTGATTATCACATTCTATAATTGTAGGAGGAAAGTAATATCCTTTATTTGAAAAAGAATGTCTTTCACCTCCACACTTAATTTTTCCACCTTGATCAATTGTTTCTTTAATATTTTTTTCTATTACTTCTAATTGTTTAAAATTACTTAAAGGACCCATTTCTGTTTCTGGATCCATTGGAGCTCCAATTTTTATTTTTGATGCACGTTTTGAAAGTTTATCTAAAAATTCATCGTAAATTCCTTTTTGCAAATAAAGTCTTGATCCTGCTATACAACTTTGACCACTTGCACCAAATATTCCAGCTGTAATCCCATTTATTGCATTTTCTTGCTCTGCATCATCAAATACTGCGACTGGACTTTTGCCACCCAATTCTAAACTTACTTCTGATAAATTTTCAGCTGAGTTTCTAATTATATGTCTCGCTGTTTCAGGACCACCAGTAAAAGCAACTTTTTCAACTAAGTTATGAGTAGTTAAACTTTTACCACAAGGATCTCCAAATCCTGTAATTACATTCACCACACCTTTAGGGATACCAGTTTTTTCAACTAATTTTGCAAATTCAAACAAAACAGCAGGTGCAAGTTCTGAAGATTTAATTACCACTGTATTACCCATTGCAAGTGCTGGTGCTACTTTAGTTGCGGTTAAAAACATTTGTGAATTCCAAGGAATTATTGCAGCTATAACACCTATAGGTATTCTCGTTGTTATTGCTTGAACATTTGGTTTATCTATTGGTAAAACCGTACCTTCAACTTTATCTGCCAAGCCAGCATAATAGTCGTAGTATTCTGCTATATAAACTGCTTGTTTTTTTGTTTCTCTGTAAAGTTTTCCAGTATCAATTGTTTCTATTTCTCCTAGCATTTCTGCATTCTCTCTCAATTGATTTCCAATAGCTCTTAAATATTTAGCTCTTTCTCTAGGAAGTAGCTTTGGCCATTCACCCTCGAATGCTTTTTGAGCAGCTTTAACTGCATTATCAACATCTTTAGCACTTGCTTCTGGAACAACTGCCCATGGCTCATTATGTTCTGGATTTAGAGTTTCAAATGTTCTTTTACTTTCAGAGTCTACCCATTCACCATTAATAAACATTTTATATTGTTTAAGTTTACTCATCTGATCCAATAAAATTTTTGATGGTTAAATTTACATCATCAGCACACTCAATACCACAAAGATGTTTTCCATCTTTAATGATCTTTAATTGACTTTTAGAGATTAAAGCATTCAATTCTTGAGACATTTTTACAGTTGAGCCAATGTCGTATTCACCTGTCATAACTAGCGTATTAGCTTTAATTTTATTAAAATCTTCATCATTTTTATGATTAACGAATAGCTCGTAAACCTTTAAAAAATTATTCATATTATTAGCAGACAAAATTGAACTTATTTTTTTATATATTTCTGGATTATTTTCTAAATATTTATCAGTAAACCATCTCTTTAAAGCTTGTTTTGAAAGTTTTAATTCTTGTTTTGCTTGTTGAAACCTTTGATTAACAATTTTTTGTTGTTCCTCAGTTCTTTTATAAATAGAACACAAAAGAGTTAATGTCTGTAAACGTTCATTATGTTTAGTTGCAAAATTTCGTGCAACTAAAGAACCTATAGAGAAACCTACAAGATGTATTTTTTTTATATTAAGATGGTCCATTAACCCAATTAGTTGGTCAGAAAAATCATCAAAACTTATTTTCTTATTTTCTAGTGAAGATTTTCCATGACCTAAAATGTCATAGGCAAGAGTTGAATGATAATTAAAAAATTCAAGCTGGGGCTGCCATATTTCGTGAGTAAGACCTACACCATGCACAAATACTATTGGTACATCTTGATCCTTATTATTGAATAAGTAATAAGTTCCTGATGCAGTAGTTCCCGTCGTCATCAAGAATTATTTTGGCTCAATACCCATTTCTTTCATGTCTTGATATCTGTCACCAGTTCTTGCATGTGCTCTACCACTTGATGCCCCACCAATTGCAATAACCACCTCATCATCGAAGGGTGCATCATGAATAGTAAATTCATGAGTTAGGTAATATGGTCTCAATCCAGAATCTGTTTTATGCATCATAGGAATCGCAATCTTTGATCCAGCAGGTCCTCTTGTATTTGTAAAACTTAAATAGGAAGTTCCACCAACAGCATCTCTAAATTTATTACCAAACCTTAAAGTATGAATAAAAGCTGAAGCATGCTCTATTTCACCGTTCAATCCAACTACACCTGCCTTGCCATATGCCAATATTTTTTCAGGTGATCCTATTTCTTTTATCAATTCTGGAACAAGTAAATCACCTAATTTAGGCGCAAGATCTAAAATAGTTGGTCTGAGATCTTCAACAAAACCCTGACCATGCCATGGATTTTTAAACACTGCTGCTACTGATACCATTAAAACTGGTTCTTTTGCTTCTTTACCACCTTCAATAAAAGTTTTGTCTACAAATTTTGTAAATTTTCTTAATTCTAATTTCATTTTTTTAATTTATGTTTGAAACTATCTCTTCTAAAACTGTATAATGCTTTTGGATCTACATCAACATCTATCACAGTTGGCTTATTCGATTTAATTGCTGCTCTTACAGCTTCACTAATCTCAGAAATTTTTTTAACTTTAAAACCTCTTGCACCATAAAGTTCTGCAACCTTATCAAAGGATGGACTGGTAATATCTGCACCTAAATATCTTTTGCCAAAAAAATCTTTTTGATAAGCTTTTTCTGCACCCCAGCTTTGATTGTTCATCACAATAGTTGTTGTATTAATTCCATATTCAACAGCAGTGCTTAATTCAGATATTGTCATGCCAAAACCTCCATCACCCATAAGACTAACAACTGTTTTTTTAGGCTTAGCAACCTTGACCCCAAGACCACACGCAAAAGAAAAACCAACTAAACCAAAGTCCAATGGAGTAAATAATGAAGGAGGATCATAATATTCTAACGCGTCTGTAGCCTGCAAACATAATGTTCCAGCATCTAGAGTAATTGCTGAGTTTCTTGGTAGCACCTTTCTTAATTGTTTAAATAGTCCTTTTGGTTGTATAGGAAAATTTAGACCCAAATTTTCTTTATTTCTATTTATCAAATATTCTTTTCTCTCTTGTAAATAAGAGTTAGTCCAATCTTTAACATTTAATTTAATTTTCTCTTTTTTAATCTCTTCATAAAGTTGTTTAGTTGCAGTCGCAGCATCCGCGTGTATCTTTACTTTTACAGGAAAATATTTTCCAAGCATTGTTTTTTCTAGTTCAATTTGAATTATCTTTGCTTCTTTATTTATATTTTCATAGGAGTAAAAAGTTGAATTGAATCCTAAACGTGTTCCAATTGCTAAAATGACATCTGCATTTTTAACTAATCTTGATGCTACCGGATTTCCTCTAGGACCCATTTGTCCCGCATTTAATTTATGACCAAATGGAATTGCATCTCCATGACCTGCTGCTGTAACAATAGGTAAGTTGCATAGCTCAGCTAATTTTATTACCTCTTTGTATTTAGAATTATACTTTATTCCAGCACCAACAACAATTACTGAACATTTTGAGGATCCAATTAATTTAGCTGCATTTTTAATATTTTCTATATTTCCTTTTTGTTTACTCTCATTTGTGAAGGATTGTTTTTTAGTATTAATATTATAGGAGTTTGAAGCTGCTAATATATTTCTTGGTAAATTTACACAAACAGGTCCTTTTCTAGGTTTCATTGCCAAACTAAAAGCATCACTCATAATTTTTGGAATTATTTTTGAATTTTTTATAGTCCAAGTTTTTTTTGTAATAGGTGTAAACAAAGACTGTTGATCTAAACCTTGAAATGCATCTTCCATTTTATCTTTAGTTGAATACGAACCTGCAATTGCAACAACTGGAGAAAAAGCTGCTTTTGCTTGAGCAACTCCTGTAACTAAATTAGTAGCACCAGGTCCGTTTTGTCCTGCAATGATTACCCCAGGTCTATTGGATGCTCTTGCATAACCATCAGCCATATGTGTGCCAGTTCTTTCATCTCTGACACCAATAAATTTTATACTTTTCTCATGATAAAGAGCATCAAACATTTCCATTGTTGCTGAACCAATAAGTCCAAAAACATGTTTTACTCTCTCTTTTTTTAATGATTGAACAGCAGCTTGTCCGCCGCTAATTCTTTTTCGTCTTTTATTCACGAAACTTTTTTTACTTCAGTATCAAAATCATCTTGGAAGTGAGGCATAACTTTCTCTGTGAAAAGTTTTATACTTTTCATACAATCTTTATGCTTCACACCTGGAAAATTAGACCAAACTTGTAAATTTTGTAAATTGAGTTCAGATTTTAATTCATGAATTTTATCAATTACATATTCGGGTGTTCCAAATAACATGTTTCTTTTATGTAAAAATTCATAATTTAATAAATCTAATTTACCTTTTGTCTCTGGTAATTCTTCACCTGGATCCATATGATTGCCTAAACCTCTCCAATGGCAAACCCATCTCATATAATTTACCATATGTTCACCAGCCTTCTCTTTTGCTTCTTCCATCGTATCTGCAATAAACATATCTCTTACAAGAGACACCCCTTCGCCAAGAGGTATATTTTTCTTTGTTACCTCTGATCTTTTATTTTTATATGCTTCAAATTTTGGTTTCAAAGCTTTTACAGTTGGAATCCACATAATAACATTAATGTTATTTTCAGCAGCCCACTCAATTGATCTAATTCCATCAACAACTTGATGAATTGGAGGATGTGGCTGTTGATATGGCTGTGGAACAACACTAATTTTTTTCATAGTACTGTCTTCCATATTCATAAATTCTTCACTCGGAGGACTCATATCATGCTGCCAAACATAATTTGGTGATGGATAAGTATAAAACTCTCCTTGGTGACTGAAAAATTTTTCGCTCCATGCTTTCTTTAATACTTCTAAAGTCTCAGCAAATAATCTGAAATTTTTAGCCTGATCTTTTAAATCAGCCTCTTTGTTTAAATTTATTGCTTCTCTGCCATAAATTCCTCTTGCTACACCTACTTCAACTCTCCCTTTTGAAAGTTGATCTAATGTTGCAATATCTTCTGCTAATCTTATTGGATTATGGAAAGTAATAACGTTTGCAGCCTGACCTATTCTAATATTTTTTGTTCTGGCAGCAGCATCTGCACCCATCATTAATGGATTTGTGCAAGATTCCATTCCTTCATGATTGAAGTGATGTTCTGTAAACCAAATTGAATTCCATTTATTTTGATCACAGTATTCTGTGATTTCTTTAGTTTCATCTAATAGCTGATGATAGGGTTTGTGTGTCCAGTTTGTGGTATTACAAAAATAACCAAATTTCATAAAGCCTCCTTTAAAAGTTAATTTAAAGACGACCGATCCCACTTTCGTAAATCCTTGATTTAAACGACGAGTTATGTATCGCTTTATTAAATAACGATATCACTTTTTTAAAGCAGTGGAAATCTAAAAAAGCTTTTTTTTATCAGTCCATGGTCCTTTTTTTGTCTTAGGTAAAAACCTTTTTAGATCAATTAAGACTTTTTCGGACAACTTTCTGTAGGTAGTAAGTTTTCCTCCATAAATGTTCAATAGAGGTAATTTTTTAATAATTTTTAGATCAAAAACATAATCTCTTGTAACTTTTGAAGCTGCCTTAAAATCTTCAATTAGTGGTCTTATCCCCGAATAGGTATCTACAATGTCTTTCTTATTGATTTGTTTTTTTAAGTAATTGTTTACTGAATTAATTAAATATTTAATTTCCTTATTAGATATCCCTTTGTTTTCAGGAGATTTTACCTCTATTTCTGTAGTCCCAATTAATGAAAATTTTCCTTTATAAGGAATGACAAATATTATTCTTTTATCTGTGTTTTGAAATGTAAAAGCTACATCAGCTTTATACAATTTTTTTGTAATGATATGACTTCCTTTAACTAGTCTTATTTTTTTCTTAGATTTGATTTTGATATTTTTATGTAATGTCTCATTTATCCATGGTCCTGATGCATTGATTAAAACTTTTGATTTTATTTTTTTTCCTTTTTGAAGACTGATGACCCACTCATTATCAATAATTTCAGCTTTTTTAACTTTGTTATATTCTAGTATTTTAGCTTTATTTCTTTTTGCATCTTTAGCATTTAATTTTGTTAATTTTTTATCATCAATTTGAATGTCAAAATATTGAAAACCAGTTTTATATTTTTCTTTAAGAATATTCGGAAATTTTTTTGTAAGATCATATGTTTTGGATTTTGGAATATTGCTTTTTCCCCCTAAATTGTCATACAAAAACAAACCAAATTTAATTAACCATGCTGGTCTAATTTTATCAGTATGAGGAATAATAAATGGAATAGGTTTTGAAATATGTCTAGCAATTTTGTAAACAATTTCTCTTTCCTTCAAGGACTCTCTAACTAATTTGAATTCATAATTTTCTAAATAACGAAGACCACCATGTATTAATTTTGTAGACCAAGATGATGTTGCTCCCCCAATCTCACCTTTGTCAGCTAGACAAACAGACAATCCTCTTCCAGCAGCATCTCTTGCAATACCTGCACCGTTTATACCGCCACCTATGATAAATAAATCAAATACTTTAGACATTTAAATAATGAATTGTTTATAAAATGTAATTATAAATTTTCAATGACTTAAAGTATTTTATCTTTGATATTCAACAAATTTCTTTAAAGATTGATTTAAAAATTTTTCATAAATCTGACCAGAGTTTGAATATTTTGTTGAGTTTAGGAAAGATTTATTCATTTTGAAGTCGTAAGATGGCTCAAAGAAGAAAGGAACTGAGAGTCTCTTACTTTTATTCCACAATACTCTGTGATTTGTTGCTTTAAACTTGCCTTTGCTTAAAAATTCTAAAGCTCGACCAGTATTCACCACTAAAGCCTTTTTATTAAAAGGTACATCGTACCACTTCTTTGTTTTTCTATTTTGAACTTGAAGACCACCTTTTCTATCTTGGTAAAGAATTGTGAATATTCCACTATCAACATGCGTTTCGCATCCAAGGGCCACTCCATCTTGTTTTGATATTTCTACAGGTTTTGTTTGTTTGGGATAATAATTAAATCTTAAAGTGCTTAGTGTTTTTAATCTTGAAAAAGCTTTGCTTGATATGTTTGGATTTTTTTTATTTAATTTTATCACACTTTTAAATAACGTTTCACTTAAACTATAAATGCTATCAAAATATTTATTTAAGTCATTAACAGAAGCTTTGTTAAAACATTTATTTAGATTTAAGTGTTCAATATATTGGTTTTTTAATTTAGAGGAATATGTTTTGGTTACTTTTAAATCACCTATATCCAAACCTTCTTTTCCATTTACATCATTAGGAAAATATCCCCGGTAAAGATTTTTATTTTTTTTATTCCATTTTTTCGGTGACAATTTTCTTTTTTTATTATCAGATAAATTAAAAAATTTATTTCCAACATCACATATTTTTTTTATTTCTTTTAAATTAAGCCCGTGTCCCGTAACTTGAAAAAAACCTACATTTACACACGCTTTTTCAATTTCTTTAATTGTTTTTAATGCTCTTTGTGTTTCAAAATTGTTTTTAATTAGTGAGGATATATTAATTGTTGGGATATAATTTTTTGTCATCTTCTTACAGGTGTTTCTGTAGCAATATATTGATCTCTAGCTTTTTCTCTTAAATAAATATAAATCCCTGCAGCTATAATACAAGCTACTCCAAAAAATGTTCTTCCTGATGGAATTTCATTAAATAGAAAATACCCAGGTATCATAGACATTATAATTAATGAATATTCAAAAAGGGAAACCACAGAAGGTGAAGCGACTATGTAAGCTGAAAATATACATAGAAAAGCAATTGAGGCGACAAAACCGAAAAACAAGATAAATTTCCACGTATATTCAATGTTTGAAAACCATTCTCTAAAAATAAATTGTGTAGTTGGATCAAAGTCGGGGTTATTCAATTGTCCGTTTCCCATAAACAAATAAATAAGACCACATAAAATTAGAGCTATTAAATAAAAATAAAATAATTGAGTATTTACATCATCTTTATCAGATGTGTATTTTGTTATAGTCATGGATGCAGCGTAAAAGAATGCACATACTACTGGGAGTAAACTTTTGTATTCAAAATCAGAAAAGTTTGGGTCTAGCACAATAAAAACTCCTATAAAACCAAAGACAATTGCTGACCACCTTCTTATTCCAATAAATTCTTTCAAAAAAAATTTAGCAAAAATAGATACAAAAAAAGGACAAGAAAAAAATAAGGCATTTGCAGTTGCTAGTGGCATGTAAGTAAGAGAAATAAAGAAAGCTGAAAATGCTAAAAAGTGAAGAACCACCCTAATAATTGTCCAAACAGGATAGTAAGTTTTTAGTGAAACTTTCTGTTTTCTAAATTTTATGTAACTAAAAAGTAAAATAGCTGCAACAAAATATCTTCCAAAAAAGATTTCATAAAGAGAGGCCTTCTCAAAAATATATTTAATTAAAGAGTCCTGCATCGCAAATAATGTCATTGCAATGATTATTAAAATAATACCTTTAGAATTATTATCTTTTGTCATTTATCTAAGAGGTTTTTCCGTAGCAATAGATTGATTTTGTACCTTTTCACGCATAAAAATATAAACACCACTTGATACTATTATTAAAATTCCAACCACTGTATTTAATGAAGGTATTTCATCAAAATATAACCATCCTACAAGCGGCGACCAAAATAATATTGAATATTCAAAAGGTGAAACAACAGCTGGAGAGGCAATACTATAAGCTGTAAATAAAAAAAAGAATGCAAGAGTTGCTGTTACTCCAGTTGCTGTCATTAATAGAATATTAGAGTTAAAATCAACAAACCATTCTCTAAATATAAATTGAGAAGCCGGATGATTTGAAGTGTTGTATTGACCGTCACCAATAACAAAATAGAAAATTATACTTAGAATAATTGCACCAATATAAAATGTAAACGTTTGGGTATAAACGCTATCCTTATCAGATGTTTTTTTAATAATTATCATGGATAATGAGTAACAAAACGCACATAAAATAGGTAATAAACTTAAATAGTTAAAATTACTAAAATCAGGATTTAATGTTACATAAACTCCAATAAATCCCACAACTACAGCAGACCATCTTCTCAATCCTATTTCTTCTTTTAAAAAAAAATGAGCGAATATTGTAATTAAAAATGGAGTAACAAAAAATAAAGCTGTAGCTGTACCAAGTGGTAACACGGTCAAAGAAACATAAAAAGAGCTGAAACCAAAGAAAAAAAGTATTACACGTGTAAATGTTAAAAGAGGATATTGGGTTTTAAATACTATTGGTTTTTTTGTAATTATTAAAAATAATAAAATAAGCACAAAACTGACTACTGTTCTTATTAAGTAAATTTCATAAAGAGAAACAAAATTATAAATATGCTTCATAATTCCATCCTGTACAGAAAAAACCATCATCGATATTAATATGAAGATTATTCCTTTAGGATTATTGTTTTGAGCGCTCATTTACGCTCTATATCAAAAAAGAATATGTTTTTAAATTTATTAAATTTGTGTCATATTTAATTATGATTTCTGAAGAAGATAAAATAATGATGGAAACCCTTTATTGGTGGGGTATTCCAACTTTATTTAGATGTAAGAATGACCCAGATCCAAAGAATTGTGATATTGCATTGGTAGGTGTTCCTCACAGTACTGGAAATGGAACTACAGAAAGAGATCAGCATTTAGGTCCTAGAGCAGTTAGAAATATTTCTGCAATGCTGAGACGTTCACACTTTGATTATAAAATTGATCCATGGAAAGATAATAAAATACATGACCTGGGAGATGTTCCTTTTCCAGAAGCTAATGATAATGAAAAATGTATTGAGAGAATTTCAGCTTTTTATGATCATATAGAACAAGCTGAAAAACCTGTTGTTTCAATAGGTGGAGATCACTCAGTAACTGGAGGAATTGTTCAAAGTTTAGCAAAAAAGAATTCAAAATTAACTAAAGGAAAAAAAATAACATTCCTACATTTTGATGCCCATACAGATTGTTTTGAAAAATTAGATCATTTTTTAGGCGCAAAAAAATCAGCAGCACATTGGGCTTCTTATTTAGTTAAACAAGGAAATGTTGATCCACATACAAGTACTCAGATAGGTATAAGAGGAAATCCAAGAACATTAGATTGGTTACAAGCAAGTTACGATATTGGTTATCAAGTAATTACAATGGATGAATACAGGGAGTGGGGTCATGAAAAATGTGTGAAAATGATTTTAGATAGATTAGGAGACAATCCTATTTACGTTACATTTGATTTAGATTGTTTAGATCCAACAGTTGCACCTGGGGTAGCAAATATAGAACCTGCATACAAAGGATTTAATATGGATGAAGCTCGAAAACTTATTCAATGTTTAAAAGGAAAAAATGTAATTGGTGGAGATGTTGCTTGTTTAATGCCAACAAAAGATAGTCCAAATCAAATTACAGCAATGGTTGCAGCTTCTATAATGTTTGAAATTATTTGTTTAATTTCAGTTTATCGTAACAAGTAATTTTAATTTAAAATAAATTCGGATGCTCTTTCAGCAATCATTAATGTTGGAGCGTTAAGGTTTCCACTTGTAATTTCAGGCATTACAGACGCATCAACTACTCTTAGATTTTCAACACCATGAACCTTTAGTTTTTGATCTACAACAGCCATATTGTCTACTCCCATTTTTAAAGTACAAGATGGGTGGTAAGCAGTCTCAGCTTTAGATCTGATGTATTCTTCGAATACCTCATTAGTTTGGGCATGTTCTCCTGGTCCAATTTCTTTTCCTGCAAAAGGCTTCAAAGAGTCTTGTCCTAAAATTTTTCTAGCTACATGAATACATTCTATTGTTTGTTTTAAATCATCCTCATGTTCTAGATAATTAAATTGAATTTTTGGATAATCATAAGGGTTTGAGCTGTTTAAAGTTATATGACCTCTACTTTTTGGATGGTTTGGACTTGCATGTAACTGGTAACCATGCCTATCTGGATCAACTAATCCATGATCGATTACAAAGGCAGGAAAAAAATGAAATTGAATATTTGGATACTCTCTTTCTGGAGATGATTTACAAAATCCTCCAGCTTCCAAGAAAGAAGTAGAGCAAGGACCACTTCTATTCAAAAACCATTGAATTCCAATTCTAACCATATTTAACTTATTAACGTATGAGTATAAGGTGTCTTTAGTTTTGCATTCTTGCTGAACATAAGTTTCCAAGTGATCCTGTAAGTTTTTTCCAACACCGTCTAAGTTGTGAACAACACTAATACCTTTATCTTTTAAGTGTTGGCTTGGACCAATTCCAGAAAGCATTAGTAATTGCGGTGAATTAATTGCACCTCCACTTAAAATCACTTCTTTATTGGCATAAATCTTTTCGACTTTATTTTTTATTTTTACTTCAATTCCAATTGCTTTTTTTCCATCAAAAATAATTCTTTCAACAAAAGCTTCTGTAAACACTTTAAGGTTTTTTCTTTTTTTAGCAGGATTTAAATAATACTTAGATACACTTGCTCTCTCTCCTTTATGGATAGTAACATCGTACATTCCAAAACCTTCTTGCTCTTTACCATTCATGTCATTATTTATTTTGTAACCTGCTTCACCAGCTGAATCGACAAATGCTTTGAATAAAGGGTTTTTATTTTTAGATTGGTTTACTGGTAGTATTCCACTGCCACCCCGATATTCATTTTCTCCTTCAGACCATGTTTCAACTTTTTTAAAATAGGGAAGAACTTTTTCATAAGACCAATCTTCCAATCCAAATGATGCCCATCTTTGATAATCATTCGGATTACCTCTCACAAATACCATTCCATTATGCGCAGAACATCCACCAATCATTTTTCCTCTAGGACAAAATAATCTTCTATTATGTAGATGAGTTTCTGGTTCTGAATAATATTTGTAGTTATACTTTGGATCATGCATTGTGTATAAAATCGCAAGTGGCATGTTAACTTTCCAAATATCACTAGGTTTTCCAGCTTCAAATATGGCTACATTGTTTTGATCATTTTCTGTCAATCGGTTTGCAAGCACACAGCCCGCGCTTCCAGCGCCAATGATTAAATAATCAAAATTCATATAAGTTTTGAACTTAACAACTTTTCATAGTCATGAATAGATTTCATTTTTATGTCAGTTCTTTTAGCGGCTTCGTCAAACTTTCGGAGCAGAATTGATGGCTTAAAGTAAGATTTATTCTCAAACTTTTTACTTTCTTTGTCATTTAAAACGCCGCCTTGTAACTTGAGGCTTATTTTTGACGCATCTGATAAAAAATCAAAATATTTTTTGTCTCGAGCCAAATAACGTTTAGCCAAAACATGGTATTTAATTGGCTCAACAATTTTTTGTCCAAAAAATTTTTTTAAATACTGATATCCAATATTTTCATGCTCTCCATCTAATTTATTTTTAACTAATTCTTCAGGATCTTCTAAAAGAAAATGACCATAGTCATGAAGTAAACATGCACAAATTAAATCATCATTACATTTAGCTTTTTCAGCAAGCATTGCTGACTGAATCATATGTTCTGACATAGTTACTTTCTCACCAATGTATAAAGATTTATTATTTATAAAATTTGAAATGATTTTATAAATTATCTTCATTTATTATTGCGGATGATCCCCTTCAACAGCTATACGATCCATTACTCTTTCAAAACCAAGCCCTTTATTTGGATAAAAATCAGCAATAGCATAATGCTGAACACTTCTATTATCCCAAATAGCCACTGCATTTTCGGTCCATTTAAATCTACAAGTAAGATCTAATCTTGCCTGATGTTCAAATAAATAATTTAATATCTCTTTACTTTCTTCTTTGTCCATACCAACAATTTCTTTTGTGTAAGTCCAATTTACAAAAAGAATTTTTTTACCTGTTTCTGGATGAGTTCTTAAAATTGGATGAGTGTTTGAGTATTCATCCATATTTCCATTACTTTGCATTGCTTTATATTTATCAAGGAAAAACCCACCTCCAAGTGAAGAATGAACTGCTTTTTTATTTTTGATTTTATTTTTTATCTCTTCTTCTAGGGTCTCCCACGCAAGTTCCATGTTTGAGAAAACAGTATCTCCTCCAACTGGTGGAATTTTAATTGATTTTAAAATTACAGCTTTAGTTGGTTTTTCGTTATAGCTAACATCTGAATGCCAACCTTCACCCCATTGTGTTTTTTCTTCAGGTTTTTTTATTATTCTTATTATTTCAGGGAATTCACTTAAACCTCTTACATAAGCATGTGTTTCTAATGGTCCAAATTTCGAAGCTAGAGCAACATGTTGTTCTGATGTCAAAGGTTGATTTCGAAAAAAAATAACTTTGTGTTCTAATAATAAGTTATTTATTTTTTTAAAATTTTCATCTGAAACGTCAGTCAAGTCAATTCCACTTATTTCAGCACCTAATGCTCCTGATAATAATTTTACATCAATCATTTTTTAAGTTTTCCAATAATGGATAAATTGTCAGAATTAAATTCGTTTTTATTTTCATTTATAAAGTCGTCCATAATTTTAATTTTTTCATCTTCAAATTCTGTAACTTTTCTTTTACTAAGATCAATATAAAGCGCTAACATTTCAATAGTTGCTGATAATTTTTTTGATGATTTTTCAATCATTTCCATCTTAAAATGTAATCTCTTTCTATCATGATCAAAAAAGGTTAAAACAATTTCAACTTCATCTCCCTCTTTAACTTCACCATCATATGTAGTTCGAGTTTCAACAACCATGGTACTTCTTTGGGTATCCTTTGCAGATTTTTCACCCATCTTAAATTTTTCTAGAATTATCTCCCAAGTCTGATCAAAAACTAAGACATAGTAAGCCATGTTCATATGATTATTATAATCAGTCCATTCTTTTTTGATTTTTTGGTTTGTTATGTGAAAAGACATTTTTTTATTCCCTCGTCCTTTTTATAATAGTATAAATCTTACTTAAAATGAACAACAAGGTATTCATATCATGTGCTGTTACGGGGTCAGGAGATACCGCAAGCAAGCATCCAGATTTACCAAAAACACCAGAACAAATTGCTAAAGCATCAATTGAAGCTGCAAAAGCAGGAGCTGCTATTGCTCATATACATGTGAGGGAAGAAGACGGAACACCAAGTAGAAGATTAGAGTTATATAAAGAGGTTGTAGATAGAGTTCGTTCAAGTGACGCAGATGTAATATTAAATTTAACAACAGGTATGGGGGGTGATCTTGATATTGGACAAGGTAAAAATCCTTTAGATTTTGGTCCTATGACTGATATGGCAAATGTAATGGAAAGAATTGCAAACGCTGAACAATTTCTTCCAGAAATTTGCACTCTAGATGCGGGTACTTTAAATTTTGGTGATAGCTCAGTAATTACAGTTAATACACCAAATGATTTAAGAAAAGCAGCAAAGAAATTAAAAGAGATAAAAGTTAAACCAGAAATAGAAGCTTTTGATTTAGGAAACATGTGGTTTGGTGCGCAATTATATAAAGAAGGGTTATTAAGTGATCCACCAATGTTTCAAATGTGTTTAGGAATTCCATGGGGAGCACCTGCTACAACATTAGCTATGCAAGCCATGAAAGATATAATGCCAAAAGAAGGGATTTGGTCAGGTTTTGCAATTTCAAAAAATGAAATGCCATTTGTTGCTCAAACCGTTTTGATGGGAGGGAACCCAAGAGTTGGATTAGAGGATAATTTATATTTATCTAAAGGTAAATTAGCTACTAACGCTCAATTAGTAGAAAAAGCAGTAAGAATTATAGATGAACTTGGCTATATCCCAATGACACCAGCAGAAACTAGAGAAAAATTAAAACTTGTTAAACACAAGTAATGTCATCAATTAAAAAAGTTGCAATAATTGGAACTGGGGTAATTGGGGCAGGGTGGATCATACGTTGTTTAGCTCATAACAAAATTGTTTATGCATTTGATAAAGATATTAAGTTAAAAAAAAATTTATTATCTGAAATAAAAAGAACTTGGCCAGTTGTAAAAAAATTATTTAATAAAAACAAATTAAATCTAAAAAATTTTCATTTTTTTACATCAATAGAACAAACATTAAAAGACGCAGATTTTATTCAGGAGTGTGCAACTGAAAATTATTCTTTAAAAACTAAATTGATTAGCACTATTGGAAAATATGCAAAATCTAATTCAATAATTGCTTCAAGCTCATCGGGTTTGTTGCCAACTAGAATTTATTCAAAATGTAAAAATCCAGAGAGGGGAATAATTGGACATCCATTCAATCCTGTATATTTATTGCCTGCTGTAGAAATTGTTCCAGGTAAGAGAACTTCAAAAAAAAGTTTAAATTTAGCTAAAAAATTTTACAAATCAATTTCTATGAATCCAATTATGGTTAAAAATGAATTACCTGGATATTTGTCTGACAGATTACAAGAAGCTTTATGGAGAGAAGGGCTTCATATTATTAATGAAGGATATGCAACTACTGAAGAATTAGATAGAGCAATTGAAGATGGCCCAGGATTAAGATGGTCTTTGATGGGTACATTTTTAACCTTTCATCTTGCTGGAGGAAAAACGGGAATGAAACATATGTTGGAACAATTTGGACCAGCTTTAAAATTACCATGGACTAAATTAAAGGCCCCTAAGCTATCAAAAAAATTATCTTCTAGATTGATTTCAGGAACAGCAAAACAGGCTAAAGGTAAATCGGTTGCAATAATATCTAATATAAGAGACCAGTATTTGGTTGATATTCAAAAGTTAAGAAAGAAATACGAAAAAAAACTTAGATAAATTAATCATTTCTTTCTGTGTGACCATCTACAGAAATTACTTGTCCTGAAACCTTACTGGAATCGTCTGAAATCAAAAATGCGCACATCTTCCCTATATCTTCTTCAAGAATCCACTTTTTCATAGAACTCATTGAAATAAAATCTTTCTCAATTTTTTTTGACGAAACTTTTGTAAATTTTGCTTTATCTCTTATCACTCTTTTCATTCTTTCGCCTTTAATTGAACCAGGGCATACTGCGTTAACTCTTATATTGTATTTTCCAAGTTCCATTGCGAGAGTTTTGGTAATTCCTATAATTGCCCATTTACTTGCTGCATAAGGTGATCTTAAAGGAAAACCAAGTATTCCAGCAGTTGATGAAATATTTATTATTGATCCATTTCTAGACTTTTTAATCAAAGGTATAGCCTTCTTAGTAAAATAAAAATGACTATTAACATCTACTTGAATAGTTTTTTCCCAGTCTTTAGATTTTAACTTCTCCAAAGATCCAGTTGGTCCAGCGACTCCAACATTGTTTATCAAAGCATCAATTTTTTTCGTTTTTTTACTTATTCTTTTAAATAAATCTAATACTTGGCTTTCGTCAGAAGCATCACAATTATATTTAAACAGCCTCTTATTTATAAGAGGATTTTTGTTTAATTTATTTAGGGATTTATTATCAATATCGCAAAGGTAAACGTATGCTCCACGAGAAAGACAAACCTTAGCTGTTGCTAAACCTATTCCAGATGCGCCTGCAGAAATAATAATTTTTTTATTTTTTAATGATTTGTTAACCATTAATTATGATTTTGTTAATGATGTCTGTAATTCTTTATTAGATATATAACCTTTAACGTTTCCACTTTTGTCAACCACTTCACAATTAGAATTCGAGCATACAATCTGAGGTAAAAATTCCTCAATAAATTGATCTTCATTAACTTTTATTAAATTAGATTTATCTATATCGTTAGATTCATTAACACTCTTCATTATAATTTTAGCTTTAATTACTTTTGCTCTATTAACGTCTTTAACAAATGCCTTAACATAATCATCAGCTGGATTCATTATAATGTCTACTGGTGTTCCAACTTGAACAAGTTTACCAGCATTTAATATTCCAATGTGATCACCAAGTCTTAAAGACTCATCTAAATCATGAGTGATAAATACGATTGTTTTTTTTAACTCTGATTGAAGATCTAATAGTTGTTTTTGCATATCACTTCTAATTAAAGGATCTAAGGCACTAAAGGCTTCATCCATTAACATGATATCACTATCAGTAGCAAGTGCTCTTGCAAGACCAACACGCTGTTGCATACCACCTGATAATTGATTTGGAAATTGATTTTCAAAACCATTTAAACCAACTGCTTCAATTTTTTCCATAGCGGTTTTGTTTATTTCTTCCAACGGTTTTCCTTGCATTTCTAATCCATACCCTACATTTTGAATAACTGTTTTATGTGGAAACAAACCAAATCTTTGAAAAACCATACTCATCTTGTGTCTTCTAAAATCTATCAATTGTTCTTTGTTGAAAGACATAACATTATTTCCTTCTACAATTATTTCACCGTCAGTAGGATCGATTAATCTATTTAAATGTCTAATTAGAGTTGATTTTCCAGATCCTGACAAACCCATACAAACAAAAGTTTCACCTTCTTCTATTTTTAACGAAACATTATCAAGACCAACAGTATGACCAGTTTGTTCTAAAACCTCTTCTTTGTTCGCTCCATCTTTTACCATAGGCATTACAGATTGAGGATTATTACCGAAGATTTTATAAACATTATTAATCTCAATTTTAGACATTATTTACCTTTCTTTGTATTTGGTGCTGTTCTCTCTTGTAGTGTTTCTCCGTAAGATTGAGTTATTCTATCAAGAACTATTGCTAAAAGTACAATTGCAATTCCTGCTTCAGCAGCTCTTCCTACGTTTAATTGTTGGAGACCTAGCAAAACTTCATCTCCAAGACCTCTAGTACCAATCATCGATGCAATAACAACCATCGCTAATGCCATCATTGTACATTGATTAATTCCTTGCATAATATTTGGCAAAGCTAATGGCATTTGTACTCCCCATAGCTTTTGTTTTTTACTTGCGCCAAACGCATCTGCAGCTTCGATAACCTCAGTATCAACTAACCTTATTCCTAAATCTGTTAGTCTGACTAAAGGAGGCACCGCATAAATAAATGTGGCTATAATTGCTGGAACCGCACCCAAGCCAAATAACATAATACCTGGAATTAGGTAACAGAAACTTGGAATAGTTTGCATTAAATCTAAAACTGGTAAAATTACATTTCTTGTTCTTACGCTTCTTGCCATTGCTATACCTAATGGAATGCCTGCAACAACACAAAGAAATATTCCAATTAACATTATCGCAGTTGTTTCAATTGCTTTTTGCCAAAATATTGGGTGGAGAAAACCTATAAAAAAAGTACAAAATCCTACAAATACTGTTGTTCCAACTTTTCTACCACTTGCAAAATAAGTTAGAACCACCACGCCAAGTATAACCAATGGCCATGGAGCTTGAATTAAAAAGTTTTTTACAAGCATTAACATATAAAGAAGAACATTGTTAATAGCTTCAAATATGTATCCATATTTTTCATTAAGTGCTTTAAAACCAACGTTGATCCAATTCATTAATGGTAAATCTAACCACTTTGGCCATTTACCTCCTAACCAAGAAAAATCGTTTAATAATTCTCCAATATTATCTGGTTTTCTTTTTGACTGAGAATAGCTAGTTATTAACAACCACACAAAAACAACCAATAAACCAATATTAAAAATTATTTTTTTATTTTTCTTTAATGCTTCCATAATTTAAATTTAGTTAAAGAAAGAGCCCCGAAGGGCTCTTTCATAAATTATTTAATATATTGGATTATAGAGCGGCGCTAACTTTTTTAGCAACGTCTGCAGGCACCCAATCTTTCCACATGCTTTCATTTTTTAAGAAGTGCATCGCGGTAAGTTCCATATCACCATCTGACTCATCTTCGTAAAAAGCTAACATTTTGTTAACTGTAGCTGTTGGAATAGTATATTTCTTTAAGAAATCAGTTTCTTTAGGATTAGCTTTCGCCCAATCAGTTAAAACAGATTTTGTCAAAGCCATATCTCTATATTCACATGCACAGCTTTTCTTGTAAGCATCTGGTCCGTTTGCTTTAATATCTTCAACAACTGCGGACATAGAGTTCCAACAATCAGAATCAAATTTTGGTTCTGTAAGTCTAACAAGGTCAACTTTACCCATTAAACCAGTTGGTGCCCAGTAATATGTAAAGATTGGTTTTTTCTTGGCAAAAGCTCCTGCAATAGCAGCATCTAATGCTCCACCTGAACCTGGGTCAAAGTTAGTATAGTATTTATCTAAACCATATTCTATTTGCTTAACCAAGTTTACAGTATAACAAGTCCAACCAGATATACAGCTAGTCATTCTTCCTTTTGAAGGATCTTCTGGATCTTTAAATAAAGCTGCAATTTTTGGATCTTTCATATCATCAACTGATTTCAAATTGTATTTATCAGCTGTTGTTTTATCTACATAGAATGCTTGTTGAGAGTCTGGTGTGTTAACTCCAATATTAATAATAGTACCAGCCTTTTCATGTGGCTCGTAATTAGCAATAATGTTGTCATACCAAACTTCAGTAATAACATCTAATTGACCGTCGTAATGAGCAGCCATTATTGGGGTAGTACTTCCCTTGGTTACAGAAACTTCACACCCGTATCCTTTTTCAAGGATGAAGGTAGTGATAGCTGTATGGATGTTTGCACTACTCCAGTCAAAATCTCCCAATCTTGCCTTACAATCACCAGCGTTTGCATTACTTACAATCAAAGATGACAGAAGGAAAATTGAGATTGTTAATCTCTTTAAAAACTTCATTAAATTATCTCCTTAAGGTTAAGTTTTAATACAGAGATTTAATAATGAATGTAGATAAAAAACAAGCTTTGAATTGTTAATACAACTATTAATTGAGTTGATTTGATTACTCTTTTATATAAAAATTAAGTGTGAGCTCAATTTCTAAACTAGAAAAAAATTCAACGTATTTAAAAGTTATTTGGAATGATGGTGAAGAGAGTAAGTTTAATTATCTCTGGCTAAGAGATAATTGTCCAACTGCTCATGATAAAGATTCGAGACATAGAATGTTTAATATTTTGGAAGTCTCACAAAATATTAATCCCACAAAATATTCTATAAGTTCAGACGGAAAATTAGAAATTGAATGGAGCGAAGGAGATCATACAAGCTATTATGATCCAAAATGGTTAAGAGAAAATTGTTATACTTTAAAAAATAAGCAAAAGTATGTCTCACCTTATAAACTTTGGGATAGCTCTTTAGAAAAGAACTTAAAATCTATTCAAATTGATCATGATGAAATTGTAAATTCGGACGATGGTTTGATTAAATGGTTAGAGCTTTTACATTATACTGGAATAGCTATTGTTAAAAAAGCTCCAGTAGAAAAAAACTCTGCATTAAAAGTTCTAAATCGTATAAGTCATACTCGAGAAACCTTTTTTAAAACACCTTTTGAAGTAATTAATATTCCAAAGCCAAATAATTCTGCGTATACAGCGCACGCTTTAAGAAATCATATGGATTTACCTTGGTTTGAAAATCCGCCTGGTTATCAATTTTTACACTGTTTGATAAATTCAGCGAAGGGTGGCGACTCATCTGCTGTTGATGCATTTGCTGTGGCAGATTATTTAAAAAATAATGAAAAAGATACTTTTGATATATTGGTAAATACTCCGCTTAAATTTAGAGATAAAGACTACACTCAAGAAGCAGTTAGAAGTGTCTATGGCACCGCAATATCACTTACTAAAGACGGAGACTACAATGATATTCGTTATAGTATTGCAACACTAGATGCTCTTGATTGTCATCCAGATATAATGGATTCAGTTTATAAAGCTCATCATCGATTTGGAAATTTATTGCATGATGCTAAATTTCAAATCAATTTTAGACTAGAGCCAGGTGATATTTTTTCATTTAACAATAGAAGATTGCTTCATGGAAGAACTGAGTTTGATCCTAATTCTGGTCATAGACATCTCCAAGGATATTACATGGATAGAGATGAAATAATTGGAAGATTAAAATATCTTAAAAGTTATTAACAGATACAACCTGATTTAGAAAAATAATATATTTTAATATTTAAGTAATTTTAATTTAACGTTATCTTAACACTTATATTTTACTTAATTGTAAATACATAAATTAAAAAGAGAGGGAAAAAATGAAAAAAATACTTAGTATTTTAACTATTCTATTTACATTCTCTTTTACATCACACAGTTATTCAAAGACAGAAATTCATTGGTGGTACGGAAACAGTGGTTTTCTTGGTGATGTAATTATTGAAATTGCAAATAGATTTAATGCTTCACAAGATCAATATACGGTCATTCCTACAGGTAAAGGAAGTTATGAAGATAACATGGCAGCAACTATTGCTGCATTTAGAGCAGGAGACCAACCACACTATTCACAGGTTTATGATGCTGGTGCTGCGATAATGGTAGCGCAAGTTAAAAATGGTGTTGTCATTGGTTTTGAAGATATGGCAGAGAAATATGGAATTAAAGTCGACGCAGACAATTATATTCCAGGAATTAAAAATTTCTATGCTGACTCTGATGGGAAAATGATTGGTGTTCCTTTTAATAGTTCAACTTGTTTAATGTATGCAAACATGGACATCTTGAAAAAAGTAGGAATTGAATCAGTTCCAAAAACTTACGAAGAATTTGAAGCTATGGCTCCAAAGATTAAAGCTGCTGGATACATACCTTTAGTTCAAAGTCACTTTCCTTGGATCTGGACAGAAAATTTCTTTTCAAGACATAATCTACTTATGACTGATGGAAACAATGGTTACGATGCTGTTCCAACAAAAACTTTATTTGCTGAAACAGATGCATTTGTAATGCATTGGAAAAAAGTTAAGGAATGGTATGAAAAAGGCTTTTATGGTTATAAAGGAAGAGCATGGGGAGATAACCAAGCTCCATTTATAGCTGGTGAAGCTGCGTTTTGGTTTGGTTCAGCTGCATCTTTTGGTGGAATGAAAGGTGTTGTGCCTAACTTTACAGTAAATCATATTCCTTACTGGGATTCTGTAACAGGTGGTAAAGAGTATCCAACGTTTATCGGTGGTGCTGCTAACTGGATATTAAATGGTCATACAGAAGAAGAGTATAAAGGACTTGCTAAATTTATAGAATTTATGGGTTCTCCAGAAATGGATCTGTATTATCATAATATGACTGGTTACTCTGCAGTTACTAAAGGTGGTATAGCGTTAGCTGAAACTATAAACTTCTATAGAGCTTCTCCATATCATAAAGCAGTTGGTGAACAATTAAGCTTAGAAGGTTCGACTATTCCTGGTGGATATAGAGCTGGTAACTGGCCACAAATTCGTGAAGTAATTTACGAAAATGTTGAGCCAATGTTAAACGGCAAAATATCAATCGAAAAAGGATTGAAGAACATGGATAAAGGTGCAGCTAAATTGTTAAAACAATTTGCTAAAACTTTATAATTAATAATTTAAATAAGGAGGGTATTGATTTACCCTCCTTATTTTTTATTTTACTTATATGAAAAAAGTCCAATTTAAATCTAGCTATTCACAATATTTATTCTTAGCGCCTCAGTTAGGAATTTTATTAATTTTTTTATATTGGCCAATCATACAAACTTTTAAAGATGCATTTACAATGCAAGATGCTTTTGGATTTGGAGCGACGTTTGTATGGTTTGATAATTTTTTATTTATTTTTGATGATCCAGCTTATTTCATAGCTTTCAAATTTACTATTATTTATAGTTTTGTAATTACATTAATTACAGGCTCAATTGGATTATTGCTTGCCGTTCAGGCAAATAATGTAATGCATGGTAAAAGCACTTATAAAACACTTTTAATTTGGCCTTATGCAATTGCGCCTGCGGTTGTGGGTGTAATGGCAAATTATTTTTTTAGTGAAAGATTTGGACTTCTTTATCATTTATTTCACGAGCTTTGGGGATTTAATTGGTATGAAAGTGTTTTTGACTCTTATATTTATGTAATAATAGCTGGTTCTTGGAAGCAAATCAGTGCTAATTTCATTTTCTTTTTGGCAGGACTTCAAGCTATACAAAAATCTGTAATTGAAGCATCCATGATTGACTGTAAAAACAGTTTTAGAAGATTTTGGACAATTACATTTCCATTATTAATGCCAACTACATTTTTTTTAATAATTATTAATATAACATATGCTTTCTTTGATACATTTGGAATTATTGATACCACAACAATAGGTGCTCCTTCAGGTGAAACAAGAACTCTAGTTTATAAAGCCTACATGGATGGATTTAGAGGACTAGATTTAGGAAGTGCAGGGGCTCAATCAATAATGATGATGTTGATTGTATTAGTAATTACAATTTTTCAATTTAGATATATCGAAGGGAAAATACATTATAATTAATGACTAGATTTATCACATCAAGTTTTTCACATTTAATTTTACTTATTGGAATACTTATCATGGTAGTTCCTGTATGGATGATTTTTGCTAGCTCAACTCACACAAGTTCAATGATTAATATGAATGGTCTTCAAATGTTTTTAGGAGATAGCTTTTACGAAAACTACTTAAGGGTTTTATTATATCAGGGTGGTTTTTTTAAGGAGATAACAGCATTAAAAATGTTTTTTAATAGTTTTATAATGGCAACCGGAGTTGCAATATTATCTGTTGTTACATCTTTAATGGCTGCGTATGCTTTGGTTTATTATAGAATAAAACATGCAACGTTATTGTTTTGGATAATATTTATTACAATTTTAGTACCACTAGAGTTAAGAATTTTTCCTACATATTCAGTAATGGCTGAGCTTAATCTAGTAAATTCTTACTTTGGATTAATAGTTCCTATATCAGCCTCAGCTATAGCAACATTATTCTTTCGACAATTTTATAAAACTGTACCAGATGAATTACTTGAATCCGCAAAACTTGATGGGGCGAATACTTGGAGATTTTTTGTTGATTTTTTAATTCCTTTGTCAAAAACAATGATAGTAGCAATGTTAATATTTATGTTTGTTTTTGGTTATAATCAGTACTTATGGCCGCTATTGGTAACAACTTCAGAACAATATTGGACAGTGGTTATGGGACTAAAAATGATGTCAGGATCTATTGTTCATCGTTTTGCTTTCGTGATTATGTCTATGGTTCCACCAATTTTAATTATAATTGTGTTACAGAAACATTTTATTAAGGGGGTTTTTCAAGATAAATGAAAATTAAACCACTTCAAATAATAGCTCATATTATTTTAATATTAGGAGTCTTGTTAATGGTAGTTCCTATTTGGATATCTTTTGCAAGTTCTTCGCATGATTCTGTAACTATACTGACGGAAGGTATGAAGTTTCATATAGGAGATCAGCTAGCAAGAAACTATAACGAAGTTTTAAATGAAAAAGGTGGTTGGTCAGAAGAAGTGACTGCTGCAAAAATGTTTATTAATAGTTTTATAATGGCATTAGGAATTGCAACACTTAAAGTTGCTATTTCTGCTATGTCAGCTTACGCATTAGTTTATTATAGATTTAAATTAGCTGTACCAATTTTTTGGCTAATCTTCATTACTCTACTTGTTCCTTTGGAGGTAAGAATTTTTCCAAGCTATAAAATTGTATCTGACTTAGGTTTAACAAATTCATATACAGGCCTTATTCTTCCATTAGTTGCCTCAGCAACAGCAACTTTTTTCTTCAGACAATTTTACAAAACAATTCCAGATGAACTCTTGGAGTCGGCAAAATTAGATGGAGCAAATGGTTGGAGTTTTTTCATAGATTTCTTGGTTCCATTATCAAAAACTATGATAGCAGCAATGTTTATATTCATGTTTGTATATGGATATAGCCAATATTTATGGCCGCTAATAATGACAACTGCAGAAGAATATTGGACTGTTGTAATGGGAATGAAAATTATTTACACGGAAAGCTATGAAGGAGTTGCTCTGCCAAGAACAGCAGAAAGATTTGCATATATCATTTTGTCAATGATCCCACCTGTTTTAGTGGTAGTATTTTTACAAAAATGGTTCATAAAAGGATTAATTCAAACGGAGAAATAAATGAGTTTTTTAGATTTAAAAAATGTTACTAAGATTTACCCAAACGGAACTAAGGCTGTTCATGAGACCTCATTAAGTATTGATGAAGGAGAGTTTATGGTTTTTGTAGGTCCTAGTGGATGTGGAAAATCAACTTTATTAAGAATGGTCGCAGGTTTAGAGGATATTACAGAGGGTGATATTAATCTTGATGGAAAATTAATGAATGAAGTTGATCCATCTGAAAGAGATGTAGCAATGGTGTTTCAGAACTATGCATTATACCCACACATGAATGTTTATAATAATTTAGCCTATGGTCTAAAAAATAGAGGAATTGATAAAGAGACAATTGAGCAAAAAGTAAATGATGCAGCTAAGTTGCTACAAATTTCAGATTATTTACAGAGAAAACCTTCAATGTTATCTGGAGGTCAAAGGCAAAGAGTTGCCATGGGTAGAGCAATTGTAAGAAATCCAAAAATATTCTTGTTTGACGAACCTCTATCAAACTTAGATGCAAAATTAAGAATTCAGATGAGACTTGAAATTAAAAAACTTCAGCAGAAAGTTGGGGTAACAAGTATATTTGTTACGCATGATCAAGTTGAGGCTATGACACTTGCTGATAGGTTAGCAGTAATTAACAATGGAATTATTGAACAGCTTGGAACTCCTATTGAGATATATGATAATCCAAAATCCTTATTTGTTGCTGGTTTTATTGGCTCACCGCAAATGAATTTTTTAGATGGTAATTTAAAAAATAAAACATTATCTGCAGAAGGTTTTGAAATTAAAGATATTAATAGTGACTTTGAGGGAGAAGTTACATTAGGAATAAGACCTGAACATTTAAGTCAAAGTGAAAATGGCTTAATTAGTTTAAGAGTAGAATTAGTGGAACAACTTGGTTCAGATAATCTTGTTTATGGTCAATTGAAAAATAAAAAAGACTTTTGTTATAGGTGTCCAGGAAATCAAACTATTGAAAAAGGTTCAAATTTAAGTCTTAATATTGATAACAATAAATATTATATTTTTGATAAAAGCACCGGTAAAAGAGTTAATTAAATTTGATTTTAAGCAAACCAAATCATATAAAAATTTACGGACACCGAGGAGCCAGGGGAGATCTTCCTGAAAATACTTTAGAAAGTTTCAAATATTTATTTGAAAACAATATTAATGCATACGAAACAGATATATTAATTTCTAAGGATCTTATACCAGTTGTTGCTCATGATTTTAAATTAGATCCAAGTAGAACAAAAGATAATGAGGGGAATTGGATAGAGGATGAAAATTTAAAAATATTTGATTTAACTTATGAAGAACTTTCAAAGTTTGATGTAGGTTCAGTAAATAAATTATCCAGATACGGAAGAAGATTTATTAATCAAAAAAAATTAGAAAACCAAAGAATACCAAAACTTTCTGAATTATTAGAAATGTCTTCAAAAAATAAATCTGAAAAATTATTAATAAATTTAGAAATTAAATCTACACCAGAGGAAGAAAATTTGACACCAGAACCAGAAGATACAGTAAAATTAATTATGAACGATATAAATGAATCATCTTTAAAAGATAAAATAATCGTTTCATCATTTGATTGGAGAACTTTATCAGTAATTAAAAATCACTATCCTGAAATTCCAAGAGCTTACTTAACTCAACATTTGACAGGAATTAATATTAATCAAACTATTTACAACAGATCTCCATGGTTGAGTTTTTTGCCTTATTATGAAGATCATGAATTGCCAAAAATTATAAAGTCACAAGGTGGAAAAGCTTGGCATCCATACAGAAAAGATATTACAAAAGAACTAGTAGATATTTCTCATCAAGAAGATTTGCCAGTAAATGTTTGGACAGTAAATAAAGAGCACGAAATGTTAAAAATGATTGAGTACGGTGTAGATGGCATCATGACAGACTACCCACTAAGGTTGAAGGAACTTTGTGAAAAAGAAAATATAAACTGGTTCTAGTTTATTTTAATGGATTTAAACATAGTCAATAATGAGGAAAAATTTTTAGCAGGAAAACTTGAAGGTTATACTTTAAAAGGTGCTGAAAATAAATTTGATGACAAAGGAAATCCTTTACCATTTCCAGGCTGCACAATAATTTGTAATATTCCTTTAGATACTCATTTATCTGAGCAAATTATTAGTTTTCAAAAAAGTATAGAAAATTTTAACCCTGAAAATACTTACTTCTATTTACCCCCATCTAGTTTCCATATGACATTATTTGATTGCTGTAATTTGA
>CACGMR010000007.1 GCA_902574215.1 uncultured Pelagibacteraceae bacterium | reverse complement strand
TTGACTTATAAACAAAAGTTCTTCCTGAACAAAAACCATAAGAAATACCATTAACAATCGTTAGGTCTTTTTTCTTATTACTAAGAAACCAATTTTTTGAAAAATCGTCGTAGAATTTATAGTTTGATTTATCTGCAAAACAATGAAGATATATTTTTTTTCTATTCGTAATCTTATAAAAAGTAACAAGATTCTCAGCCACTAATGTTTCGTCTTTGTCTATATACTTAAGTTCTCTTATATCTTTTATAAGATGCATCAATTATATTATTGTGTATCCGCCATCTACGTAAATGCTCTGACCTGTAATATAACTTGATAGATCTGAAGATAAAAATAAAGCTACATTTGCTACATCAGAGGATGTTCCTAGCCTTTTAATAGGATTTATATCTATAAAATTTTTTACAAAATTTTTATTTTGTTTTTTAGCTAAACCTGCTACGTGTGAATTAAGTGCGCCTGGACATAAATTATTTACTCTAATGTTGTACTTTCCATAAAAAGAAGCCATTTGTCTTGTTGCACTATCAATACCTCCTTTAATTATAGAATATGAATAATTTTCTCTCATTTTAGTCTTTTTATAAATATTTTTATTTTGAGCAACTTTTCCATAAATTGAGCCAATAAAAATTATTGAACCATTCTTTTTTTCTTTTTTCATTTTTTTTGCGACATAGTTAGCAATCCATGTAGTTGAGGATAAAAAAGACTCAATATTTTCTCTCAATGAGTCTAGAGATATGTTTTCAAAATTGTTGTCTATCCAATCTTTAGAATGTGGATAAGATGCATTAATAAAAAAATCAGGTGCTCCATATTTTTTTATAACTTTATCTAAATTTAAATTAATTAAATTAAATTCCTTGCAATTAAATTTGATATATTGATATTTTTTGCTTTTGAAGTAACTTTTTTTTATATCTAAATTAATAACATTTGCACCATTATTTAAAAAAAGTTTAATTATTGATTTACCAATTAAACCTGATCCCCCTAAAATTATTAACTTTTTATTATTTATTTTCATTATCTTATCCAAATTTTATTATTTTTTTTTTTCATTTTTACTTCAAAGTTTTTTGGGGTACCAAAATATACATGATTTTTTTTTAGTTTTTTATCTATAATTAATGATCCAGCAGCAATTTCCGCATTCTCTCCAATTTCGCAATTACCTAATATACTTGAAGATGGTCTTAAAGTTACATATTTAGAAAAGGAAGGATATTTATTTTTATTAGAACCTATATTCACACCTTGATATATAGTAAGAAAATCATCATAGTTGGCTCTTCCAACTATTGTACCCACTGGATGAACAAGTAAAAATATATTGGGTAATTTTACCTCATAGAATATATCAACTGAATGTAAAATCTTATTTAAATAATATATTTTTTCAGCAATTTTTTTATTTTTATTTAATTTAAATGAAGTTCTTGAAAGAAAATATAAGAATGTTGCGTAGTGGTCAGTATTTAAATAATTAAACAGTACATTTTTTTCTTTTGAATCAAAATAATATTCATTTTTTATGTGTGAAAAACAATAAATAATTTTTTCTAATGAGATTTCAAAAGATTTTTTTATTTCTTTTTCCTTTATTAAATTTTTATCTTGAAAAAAAGTGTTAATTTGTTTCAAAAAATATTCTAATAATTCTTTTTTTTTTAAATATATTTTCACTATTCTGTTAATCTCCTAAATGTCGAGTGCTTTACTGGTCCTTTTAATGGTATTTTTTTCTTCTTCTTCAATAAATTTGATATAAGCAAAAACACTTCTTCGACTGCATATATATATTTTTTAATTATTTTTAAATTGTAAGCATCAGTAACAGAAACCAAATTTCCTGCAAGGAAACCTCTTCTTAACATTTCCTGAGTAAAATAAGTTGATAATTCAAGATTATTTTTATAAGAAAATGAAAAATAGGGCATTGAGTCCTGACCGCTTATTGATAAGTTTATACCATTTAATTTGGCTACCCTGGTCCATTCTTTTTTAATGAATTTTCCTAGATCAACTAATTTTTTCTGAGTATTATTTTTTTCCATATAATTTAGCGTTTCTAAAGCAGCAACAAAACCTGTTCTATCAGTCCACATAGTGGAGCTAATAAAAGAATCCTGAGATTTATTCATAATTTTTTTTTTTCCTATAATCGCAGAAATTGGATAACCATTTGCAATTGATTTTCCAAATATCGCGATATCTGGATAAATTTTATATTTTAAATGTATCCCCCCATAATAATCATGAAATCCAGATGTAATTTCATCAAAAATTAAAATACATTTATATTTTTTTGATAACTTTTTAACTTTTGATAAAAAATTATCTCTCGGTGGCATAGACCTTGTTGGTTCCATTATAATGATGCCAATTTTTTTTGTTTTTAATAAATTTTCAAGCGTTTTAATTTTATTGTAATAGAAAGGATAAATTGAACCTGAAAATGACTTTGAAACACCCTTAGTTTTTAATCCTGGAAGTAATTGTCCATCCAAACTTTTTTTATTCTGAAAATTAGCTGACAAATACCAATCGTGCCACCCATGATAACCACAAAATGCAACATTTTGATTTTTAGAATATGCTCTTGCTATTCTTATAGCAATCATACAGGCCTCACCACCTGACTTGCAAAATTTTGCCATTTGAGCCCAATTATGAATTTTGATAAGTTTTTTTGCTAAATCATATTCCTCTAAAGCATTTAATGTAGTTAATGATCCACTCCTAAGACAATTTATTATTTTTGAATTTATTTTATTATTTGAATATCCTAAAGAGCACGCTGTTACTCCCATTCCAGCAAAATCATAATATACTCTATTTTCAAGGTCCCAAATTTTACATCCCTTAGCTTTTTTATAATAATTTGGCCATAAATCAGGTAAAAAAATTTCACTTCTTTTTGAGAGCAATTGGTTTCCTCCTGGAATTAATTTCTTAGCTCTCTTTAAAATTCTTTGGCCTAAATTGTTTTTCATTTTAACTTTTTGTTCTTCATCAACGCATTTATACAGATATAATCCACAATATCATCTAGTTCAAAAGATTTAGATTTTGGCATGATGTGTCCTAATGTTTTTTTATGATAAAAAGTTTCTTTTTTCAGAAGTATATTTGTTTTTGAAATATACAAACTTCCATCAAAAATATACAATTTATTTAAGTTTTGTCTCCTAATATGCTTAAGTTTTTTTTTTACTTTTATTAATTTGTTTGATTTTAAATTTACATTAAATTCAGGATGAAAATTTAAGTTTTCAGCAACACCAACAATCGAGTCAGCAATATCTCTTTTTTTATCTAAGATTTTGAGTGCATCATCAATATCTTTAGCTGTTGTCATAGGCGAAGTAGGTTCCAAAAGAACTACATAATCAAATACATTATTTTTTTTTTTAAAAAAATTAATACAGTGCTTTAAAACACTTATTGAAGATGAATTATCATGAGAGATTTTTTTTGGTCTTAAAAATGGAGTTTTGCATTCATATTTATTAGCTATTTTTGCAATTTTTATGGAGTCAGTAGATAAACAAAAATCGTCTAAGTATTTTGATTTTTGAAATGCTTTTATTGGCCAATATATCAATGGAAATCCATTTATTTTTTTTAAATTTTTATTCTTTAAACCTTTGCTTCCAGATCTTGCTGTAATTATACCTAATACTTTCTTTTTGTTGATCATAATGATTTAATAGTTTTAGTAAACTCTCCCCATTGGCCTACGTCATGCCATGAAGAGTCATCGATTGGATATACGCCTATTTTTAATTTTTTTTTTTTTGCTTTATCTATCAAAATATTCATGTCTAAAAATGAATTTTTTTTAATTAATTTCAATATAGATGGGCTTAAAACATATAATCCAATATTTATTAAAAAATTATAACTTGGTTTCTCTAAAATTTTTTTGAAATTTCCACTAATAGACAAATCACATACACCATAAGGTATAGAAAAATTTTTTGTAGAAGCTACCATCGTTAAATCAAATTTATTTTTTTTATGATATTTAACTAAGTCAGTAAAATTTGCATTTACAATTAAATCACAATTAGCAAGTATCAAGGGATCTTTTAATTTCTTTTTTAATAATGATAAACCTCCAGCAGTGCCTAAAGGAACTTTTTCTTGTATTATTTTTAATTTTTTACTAGTTTTAATTTCGCTTAAATAAGCTTTAAGTATATCTGCTTTATAATTAACGATCATACTAATATTCCTGAAACCCTGAGCTTCAAATCGGTCAATTATATGTGAAATTACTGGTTTTTCTTTAACTGGTATTAATGGTTTTGGTAAAATTTTAGTAAATGGCTCTAACCTAGTGCCTTTTCCACCAGACATAATTATGACATGGTTAGTTTGATTAATAACTTTTTCCTTATTTTTAAAAAAATCATTCCAATTTAAAATATCAACTATTCTTTTTTTTGAATCTACTACAGGAATTAGATCTAATTTAGACTTTAGAAAGTAGTCATTGATTTTTTTTTTATCTAAATTATCATTAACAACAAATCTTGGATTTTTTTTATAAATTTTACTTATATTGCTATTTAAATTGTAACCTTTTATAATTGCTCTTCTTAAGTCTCCATCACTTAAAGTTCCCAGAAGAATTTTTGAAGAATTTGATACAACTAAACATCTATGACCACCATCTGAAATTTTCTTTAAAGCTTCTCCTATTTTTATATTTTTTTTAATAATAAGGTTTTTCATAAATCAAAAAATAATTTTTTATTAAAATTACTTTTAATTGGTTTTTTTAATATTGAAATAATTTTATTTGATGTATTTGGCTTAAAGTAAGGATTATGAGAGAAATATTTTTTTGTTTTTTTAATTGAAGAAATTTTTTTAAATAATTTTATAAAATTATCTTTATTATAGCTGCAATTAAATATGCTTTTAGCTTGTTCTCTACCAAATTGTCGATCTCCAATATTTATTGTAAAAGTATTTAAAGAAGGAGCTTCTATGATTCCGCTTGATGAGTTGCCAATAATCAAATCTGAGATTTTAAGAATTGATAAAAATTCTTCTCTTCCAAAAGATTCAACGTAAATAGCCTTATTTTTATTTTTATAAGTAAAATTTTTTAAATAATTTGAAATTTTTTTTCCTCCTAAATCAATATTTGAACCAGTGAAAATTAGACTTAGGCCATTAATTTTACTCAGTGATGATATTATTTTTTTTATATATTTTATCTCTGATTTATGCGAAAGAGAATTTGGATGAAATACAACTAAGATAATTTTTTTATTAAAATTTATTTTATATTTTTTTTCAAAAAAATCTTTTGAAAAAAATTTATTTTTTTTTATTTTTTCTAAGCTTAAAGAACCAACATTATAAATCTTTTTTTTACTTTCCCCTAATTGTTTTAATCTCTTTAAACTTTTACTTGTTGATGGAAAATGTAAATAAGCCATTTTAGATATAATATGTCTAAACGTATCATCCATTGAACCAGTTGTTATCTCGCCTCCCTGGATATGAGCAATAGGTATATGTTCTAAAAATGCAGCAAGAGCAGAGGCAAACATTTCATATCTATCTCCAAAAATAATAACAATATCAGGTTTTAAATTTCTCAATTCTTTTTTAAAATTTATTAAAATTTGACTAATATTTTCTTGATATGAATTTTTATCAACAAAGTTTATTTTTTTATAAATTTTAATTTTGTTTTTTTTGATTTCATCCAATGTAAATCCACTTTTTTTAAGAAGATGTGAGCCTGTAACAAATAAATTAAAATGAAAATTTTGATCGTTTTGTAATTTATAAATTAAATTTGACATTATGCCGTAATCAGCTCTGCTAGTACTTATTAAACAAACTTTATTTTTTAGTTTCTGCATTTTGCATTTTAATAATTGAGATCTGTGTCAATTTGATGATATTCAATTAAATATAGATATATTTAAAAAAAAATATATGATATTTTTAAATATGAATGATTTAAAAAAAAATAACAAAAATTTTTTTAATGAAAATGGATTTGACATAATTAGGGGTAAACTTACAGAAAATGTTGCTCAAATTAAAAAAGATGTAATTGAATATCTTAACTATTTTGGGAAAAAGCACGGCATTACCGATGGTAATGACACAAATTACGATGATTTAGTTAAAAAAATAATGGTGCCAGGGACGAAATTAAGAACATTCATATATGACTCAACACCATTTATTGAAAGTATACAAAAATTAAACCACCATCCATATTTAAGAGAATATTTAAAATCAGTTGGATACAGAAATCCTGTATGTGTTGATATGTCAAATATTAGATTTGATATTGCAAAAGAAAATGAAAAAAAATTTTTAAGAGGAATTCATCAAGATGTTAGAAGTATAAGATCAAAAAAAACTGTAACGATCTGGGTACCAATAACAAAAGTTGATAAGGATCATGGTACAGTTGTTATGTATCCTAAAACACATCAATATGGTCTTATAAAGCATATTTATAACCCTAATCTTTTAATAGAAGAAAAAGATTTGCCTGAGAATTATGATTTACTTGAGAAAAAGAAGTATGTTGTAGAAGCAGAACCGGGTGACATTGTTGTATTTGATTGCTTTGCACTTCACAGAAGTGAGACGGCAAAAATTGATAAAGTTAGAAGTGTAATCCAGATAACATACACTGATATATCTGAAGTAGACGTTGAAGATGGGTTTTTCTTTCTTAATAGTAATTATGATGCTTTTGCGAAAAAAGATAAATCTTTAAAATCAACTTTATCTTAAAGTCTTTTTAATTTATTTCTTTGAAATTTTTCAGCCTGTAAAATATTTTTTGATTTAAATGTTAAACTTTTATACATATTATTTACATCTCTTACTAACTTAGACAAACCATCAGGTTCAAGTGATGCAGCATGATCTGTTCCCTTCCAAGTTCGATTTAAAGTAAAATGTCTCTCAATATACTTTGCTCCTAAAGTAAAAGCTCCTACGTCGACAGCAATTCCATTATGGTGACCAGAAAATGCGACTGAATTAATTTTTGAGGAGTATTTATTTTTTAGTTTAGAAATTTCTAAAAGACAAAGATCATCAAAATCTGCGGGATAATCTGAGGTACAAGCATACAAAACTAAATCTTTTGCTCTTTTTTTTTTAATAAAAAAATTAACTATTTTTTCTATTTCTTTTTCAGATGTCATACCCAAAGAAAGATGAATTTTACTTTTAAATTTAGATGCTAAATACTCTAGCAATTCAAAATCTAAATTACATGCTGAAGGTACTTTTAAATAATCTAAGTTTAATTTACTTTTTACCACTTCTTCTGCCGACTTTTGTTCCCAAACAGATACGGAATATTTTATTTTATTCTTTTTACATTCATTATATAAAATTTTATGCTTGTTCATATCAAACTCTAAAAATTCTCTATGCTCTCCATAAGTTTTACCAAATGAATTATGTGGATTTGGATGCGGTAAATCGAATTCACTTTTTAAAAGATATTTGTTATCTCTTTTTTGAAACTTTGCATAAGTAGCTCCACTTTGCGCGGCAGCCTTAATAAGCTCTTTTGCTATTTTTAAGTTTCCTTTGTGATTACAGCCAATTTCAGCAATTATAATAGGTTTTGTATATTTCATTATTTTAATTATAAACCTTATATGAAAAAAAAAATACCAAAAATATTATGTATTCTTCCAATTAGATCTGGAAGCAAAGAAGTTAAAAATAAAAATATATTAAACTTCAGAGGAAACCCTTTAAGTTATTATGCAATAACAGTAGCAATTAAATCTAAAATTTTTGATAAAATTATTATTGCTACAGACTCAAAAAAATATGTACATATAATTAAAAAGTTTACAAAAAATAAAAAAGTAGAATTTTTTATTAGATCAAAGAAAAGTGCATCAGATAATGCGCAAACTGAGCTAGTTGTAAAAGAAGTTTTAAAAAAATTTAATTCTTTCGATAACACTTTTTTAATGCAAGTAACTTCTCCTTTTATTAACAAAAATGATTTAAAATTAGCCTTAACAAAATTTAAAAAAGAAAAATTAGATAGCTTATTTTCTTGCTACCTAACAAAAAAATTTTTTTGGATTAATAGAAATAATGTATTAAATCCAATAAATTATAATTTTAAAAAAAGACCCATGAGACAAAAACATAAGAAAACAATGGTAGAAAATGGTGCATTTTATATATTTAAAAACTCAAAATTTCATAAATATAATAATAGATTATTTGGCAAAATTGGATCTTTCATCATGCCCAAAGAAAGATCTATTGAAATTGATTCTCTAGCAGATTTTAGAAACTCAAATAAAAATTAATAATTTAGATCTTTCAATAATTTACTTAAAGTAAACAATCTATAAGTCAAGGAAGCCTTAGAGGTATCCAATTCACCTTTTTTATAACCTTTAATGATTTGATTTATTAAATTATGATTAAAATATATTGAGCTTAAATACTCACATGGATGATATTTTTTGAATATTTCATTGACATATTTTTTTGTACTTTTTGAAATTAAAATCTCTAAAAAGGGGTCACTATATCTATTGACGTCATATTGATATGAATGTGGTCCTAAATTTAAAACATTCATTATATCAAAATTTTTTGAAAGATTTTCCTTAAGAGGATATTTAAGTGTTTTTGTTTCCAAACCTCTGCCCCAATTCTCAGGCATTATTTCTAAATAATTATGTAAAATTGGGTTCCAATAGGGCATAACCATTTGCAAGTTGTAGTGGTCAGGAAGTTCATACATGGTAGAAACTGTTCCTGCTTGCCAATGAAAAGAATTGTATAAATAAATATATGAAGAATAAAGTTGATTTTTGTCACTAAATTTAATGTTAGAGAAATAATTATTCTGATAATATTTTTCAATACTTTCAACTTTATTTTTGTTTAAAATTTGTGATTGATCCTTTAGTAATGGAAATCTTTTATCGGTTAAAAATAAAGAAGTAAGTATTGCATTTTTTGCTTTTTCAACAGAATTGATCTTTTTTAAGTTTTTAATATCAATTTTTTTTAAATCTAACAGAAATTTGAAAACATAATCATCTAAATGTGACCCATTAAGTATTTTTGAAAAAAAACTAGGTGAATATAAATAATTCATCATTTTATCCACATACTCTCTTAGTCCATTACTCTCATGTTTAAAAAAATTTGCATATTGGGCAAATCCAAAGTTGTGAACTCCATCACTTACCTCACCTGACAAAAGCTGATTATCTATAGAATATTTCTTTGATTTTTTAGATAATTCATAATGCATTATTGCAGCTAATGTCATTGGAACCATTCGATTAGAGCCTATTTCGGACAAACTCTCGGCATATTTTTGAAAATTTTTTACTAAGTTAATTTCTCCATAAAAAATTTTAATACCCAAATATTTTCCAATTTTTTTTACTCTATCAATTTCAAATTTATTATATAATTTACTTCTCTCAGAAAATTTTTGTTTAACAATAATCCCTGAAACATTTTTGTTCCCATAAACTTTTGTTGCCATTGAGGCTAAAAAAGAACTGTCAAAACCTGATGACATAAAAATCATTTTTTTATTTTTTCCTAGATTTTGAAGATAATTAAAAAAAATATCATAATATTCTTTAATTTTTTTATAATTATAATCTTCTGTAAGTTTTGGGTTAAATTTTTTCTTGTTTAAGGAAAGTTTTTTTGACAATTCTAAAGTTTCGCCAACACCTAATCTTTTAATTTCATTAAATATAGTCTCTTTTTTAGCTGGCTTTGTCCCAAGAACATTTATCATATGGCTAACTGCTACTTGGTCTATAGTTTTAATATATGAGTTCCGACAAATAATTTTAAAATTATTACTTATAATAAAATTATAATTTTTTTGATGAAAAAAAATATCGTGCCTTGAGAATTTATCAGTAATTATGTCTATTTTATTTTTTTTTTTTATAAAAATGATAAATCTTCCATCTAAATTATTAATATATTCTTGAGGGTTTTTTACTCTCAGTAAATTATGTAAAACATTATTTTCATTAATTTTTAAAATTTTATTATTTGATATTTTTCCATAAATAGAGCCAAAGAAAAAAATTTCTGATTTACTATTTTTTTTTAGTCTAGGTTTATAATTTGTATACAAATTAAGATGACCAAACTTAATTGAAAAATTTATTATATTATCTTTTATTTCTCTGTTTGATAAAATGAATGTTTTCATTTTTTACATATATTTATTTATTTGATTAATAATATTTTTCTCTGAATTAATAATATTTGAATTACTTATGATAGAATTCTGATCATTGAATGTCAAGTTTTTGTAATTTTCATTTGTCATATCTATAATTTGATTCAATTTTTTTTCAAAAACTTCATAACTACTATTTTCTAATACACAGTTTTCATTTTTAAATATTTGAAAACCTTTATTAAAATAAGGAGCAAATAACACTTTTTTGTTGTCTGCAAATACTTCATAAGCACAAGTTGAACAAAATGATATTACAACTTCTGAATCATCAATGTACTTATAAGTATTAAATTGAGTATTGTTTATTATAATATTTTTTTCGCTAAAATTATTTTTAAAATAATCAAACTCCTGCCCTTTTATTTTTTCTCTGCATGCAATCACATAATTATATTTGTATTTATTTAAAAATTTATACAAATTTTTTTCTAAAGCAATCATGCATTCATTAATTTCACTTTTTTTATTATTTATAAAATTCTTTAAACTAGTTGGGGTCCACTGTGATACATAGCAAATTTTAAAATGTGGCTTAATATTTTTTTTATTATGATTTCTAAAAATTGAGTATATAGGTGCGCCTACATAATTTACTGAATTAATTTTGTATCCAAATTTCAAGAAGGATTTATGCTGTTGCTCTCCGAAGCATAAAAAATTCCCAAGCTCTAGGTTTTTAGCATTTTTGAGATCGTACTCGACAGTCATGTGATGTTGAATAATTAAAAAATTAAGTTTTTTATATTTCTTAATCAGCTTTGAGATAAATTTAGAGTTATAAATTGTACTGATAACTAAATCTATTTTATAAAAAAAAATCAAAAGAAAAAATTTAACCATTAAATATAATCTGAATAATTTATTTAAAATCTTGTTATTAAATTCTTTTTCTTGAAGAAAATAAATTTTTGCATCAATTTTACTTAAAACGTACTCCTCTAGAATAGGACTTCTTTCAAAGACAATGATTCTTTTAGTCATAATTTATATTAAATTGAATAAGGATTTATATATTAATATATTTGTAAATTTATTGATATCTTAATTTTTTAATTTATAACAATTTAATGAAAAATATTTTAGTTACAGGTGGAACTGGATTCATAGGGTCTCACCTGGTAGAATATTTAATAAAAAAAAATTTCTCAGTTACTGCTTTTGATAGATATAATTCTAACAATAGTTGGGGTTGGCTAGAAAATTCAAAATTTAAAAAAGACGTTAAAGTTATTTTGGGTGATATTCGTGATTATGATTCGGTAAATAAAGCTCTTAAAGGTAATGATTCTGTTTTCCATTTAGCTGCGTTAATTGGAATTCCGTATTCATACGTTTCTCCTTTAGCTTATATCAAAACTAATGTTGAGGGGACTTATAACGTTTTAGAAGCATCAAAAAATAATAACATTAATAATATCATTATTACATCAACTAGCGAAACATATGGGAGCGCACAATTTGTTCCTATATCAGAAAAACACCCACTCGTAGCTCAATCACCCTATGCAGCATCGAAAATAGGCGCTGATCAATTAGCATTAAGTTATCACAAGTCTTTTAATCAAAACATTAAAATTGTGAGGCCTTTTAATACTTTTGGTCCAAGACAATCAGCAAGAGCTGTTATCCCGACAATAATTTCACAATTATTAAATCCAAAAAAATATGTAAAACTTGGCAATATTAGGCCAACTAGAGATTACGTTTTTGTGGAAGATCTTTGTGAAGCTTTTTTAAAAATATCTAAATCAAAATCATTGATCGGGCAAGTAACAAATGTTGGATGTAACTCTGAAGTTTCAATTAAAGATATTTTTTTGTTATTGCAGAAAGAATTGAAAACTAAAAAAACTTTAAAAATAATTAGTTCTAGGAAAAGAATTTCCGGAAGTGAAGTTGAAAGATTAGTTTGTGACAATAAAAAATTATTAAAGAAAACAAATTGGAAACCTAAAACAAAATTTAAACAAGGGCTCAAAATAACAATTGATTGGATGAAGAAAAATAAAAAAATTTTTAAGGAACTTGAATATAATATATAATGCGAGGAACAAACGAACCAAATATAATTGGTAATGAGTTAAAATATATTTCTAAAAGTATAAAAAATAATGAGATTGCAGTTGGTCGAAATTTATTTTTATTTGAAAAAAAATTAAAAAAAAATCTTAAAGCTAAACATTTAGTTCTATGCTCAAGTGGCACCGCAGCTTTACAGGTTGCACTAAGAGCTATTGGTTTAAAAAGAAATGATGAAGTAATAGTGCCCTCATTTACTTTTATCGCTACAATAAATTCTGTAATATATAACAATTGTCAACCAATTTTTATGGATTGTGATGAGTACTGTAATATTAACGTTGATAAGGTTTTAGAATTTTTAAAAAATAATACCTTTAAAAAAGGAAACTATACTTTTAATAAAAAAACAAAAAAAAGAATTTATGCAATAGTTCTTGTGCATGTTTGGGGTGGATTGGTAAATATCGATAAACTTAAAGAAATATGTAAATTAAGAAATATTAAAATAGTTGAAGATGCAACAGAGAGTGTTGGGGCAAAGTATATTAAAGGATATTCAAAAAATAAATATGCTGGAACTGTGGGTGATATGGGTTGCTTGTCATTTAATGGGAATAAAATTATTACATCAGGTGGTGGTGGTGCAATAATTACTAGTTCAAAAAAATTAGCTATTAAAGCTAAATATTTGATTAATCAGGCCACTGATGATGGTTTTAGTTATATACATAAAGAGGTAGGTTTTAATTATAGGATGTCAAATATTCACGCGTCTATTGGATTGGCTCAATTGGAAAAAATAAACTTTTTTATAAAAAGAAAAAAAACAATTCATGAATTCTATAAAAAAAAGTTTTTAAAATGCAAAAATGTTGAGATTTTATCTTTTCCAAGGTATTCAAAAAATAATTTCTGGCAAACTACTTTGCTAGTAAAAAACAAAAATCACATTAAAAAAATTCAATTGATAAAATCTAATTTGGAAAAAAAAGGTTTTTTAATAAGAAAAGCTTGGCTTCCTTGCCATCTACAAAACCCTTATAAGAATTTTGAAACATACAAAATTACCAATTCTGAGACTATATCCTCAAAATTAATATGTTTGCCGTGTGGAACGTCTTTAAAAAGTAAAGATTTAAATGTTATATCCAAAGTAATTTTAAATTGTATTGATGAATAATATTATAATAATTGGTTGTGGTGGTCATGCAAAATCCTGCATTGAGGTTTTAAGTAAAAAAAAAGATTATAAAATAATTGGTTTAATTTGTAATCAAACAAAAGGAAAAAAAATAAATAATATAAAAATTTTAGGAAAAGATGAGAATTTAAAAGAGATAAAATCTAAAAAATGCAAAAAAGCTATAATAGGTATTGGTCAAATAAAAAATTATAAAATTAGAAAAAAAATGTTTAATTTGCTTAAAAAATATAAATTTGAACTTCCATCAATTGTTGCAGATTCAGCTTATTTTTCAAAGAGTTCAAAAATTTCAGAGGGCTCTATTGTAATGAATATGTGTTTTGTAAACTCTAATGTTAAAATTGGAAAAAATTCAATAATAAATTCTAGAGCTATAATTGAGCATGATGTTACAATTGGATCTAATTGTCATATCTCAACAGGGGTTATAATCAATGGAGGATCAACTATTAAAGATGGTACTTTTATTGGAAGTGGTTCAGTTGTAAATGAAAATATTACGATTGGAAAAGACTGTATTGTAAGTTCAAATTCTAAAGTTCAAAAAAATTTAAAAAATAATACTTTATTAAAATGAAAAAAGTCTTTGTAATTGCTGAAGCTGGGGTTAACCATAATGGAAAAATTAAAATTGCAAAAAAACTTATAAATTGTGCAAAAGAGTGCGGAGCAGATGCAGTAAAATTTCAAACTTTTATCGCAGATCAACTTTCAAATCGCAAAGTGCTAACTGCTGATTATCAGTCAAAAAAAAAAATTAAACAATTAGATTTATTAAAAAAATTAAGTTTATCATTTAAGCAATTTATAATACTTAAAAAATATTGTAAAAAAAAAAAAATTTATTTTTTGTCCTCAGCCTTTGATATCCAAAGTTTAAAATTTTTATTAAATCTTAATTTAAAATACTATAAAATCCCTTCAGGACAAATAAATGATCTGCCCTATCTAAAGCTTTTAGCTAAGAAAAATAAAAAGATTATTCTTTCTACTGGCATGTCTAATATAAACGAAATTATTCAAACAATTCAAATACTTAAAAATGGTGGAACCAAAAAAAATAATATTACATTATTACACTGCACTTCAGCTTACCCAACTCCTAATTCAGAGACAAATTTAAAAACTATTAATTATCTAAATAAAAAATTTAAAATAAATATAGGTTTCTCTGATCATACAATTGGAATTAATGCTTCAATAGCTAGTGTAGCGATGGGTGCAAAAATTATTGAAAAACATTTTACTTTAAGTAAAAAAATGCGTGGGCCTGATCACAAAGCTAGTTTAGAACCTAATGAGTTAAAAGATATGATTGAAAGCATAAGAAATACAGAGAAAATGCTAGGAAAAGAAACAAAAATTATTACCTCTAGTGAAAAAAAAAACGTTAAATATGTTAGAAAATCAATTGTAGCTAAAAAAGAAATTAAAAAAGGAGAAATATTTACTTTGCAAAATTTAACTACAAAAAGACCTGGAACAGGTATTTCTCCAATGAATTTCTTTAAACTAATAGGAAAAAAATCTAAAAAAAACTATTTTAAGGATGATTTAATTTAAATTAAGTTAAATATGACAGAAGTTTTCAGATGTAAAAATTGTTTAAATATGTCAACAAGGCCTAGAATATCTTTTGATAGGAGAGGTTTTTGTAACGCATGTCAATGGGCTGAGCAAAAAAAAAGTATTAACTGGAAAAAAAGATTATTAGATTTCGAAATTATCAAAAAAAAGATTAAAAAAAATAAAAATGAATTTGATGTAATTGTTCCTGTGAGTGGCGGAAAAGATGGGAGCTACGTTACTCATCAAATGATATCCAGAGGTTTAAGGCCACTTTGTGTGACAGTGAATCCACCATTAAGAACTGAGCTAGGTTATAAAAATTTGGAAAATTTTAAAAAAAATAATATTTCACTAATAGAGGTAAATCTTCCATATGAAACTCATAGAAAACTCAATACATACGGTTTTTGTCATCATGGAAGACCTTTATTTGGATGGGTAATTGGTATTTTTAGCGCTGTAATCAAAATTGCTCAGGAAAAAAAAATTAAACTAATAATGTATGGAGAAGATGGTGAAGCAGAATACGGTGGTAGCAATAAATTAAAAAATAAATCTTTTTTTCCAATAGAGTTTGTTAAAAAAATTTATTTTGAAGAACAATATAATAAAACTTTAGGTTCAATAAATAACAGAGATAAATATTGGTGGGACTTAAATAATATAGGCTCTAAAGATATAAAATTAGCTCATTGGTCATATTTTGAAAATTGGGACTCTTACAGAAACTATATAATTGCGAAGAAATTTTATAATCTTGAAGATAAGAAAGACAAAAATATTGGAACCTACACAAATTTTGGTCAAAATGATACGTATTTGTATGATCTTCATTGTTATTTAATGTATTTAAAATTTGGTTTTGGAAGGTGTACCCAAGACATTGGAATAGACATAAGGAGAGGAGCAATGTCAAGAAATCAAGGTATAGAATTAGCAAAGATCTATGATGATGAATTCTCTAATGAAAATTTAGAACTGTATCTTGATTATTTTAATATCAATGAAAAAAAATTTCACAAAGTAATTGAAAAATTTGTAAATAAAAAGTTATTTAAAAAAAATGGTAAAAAATGGGTTAAAAAATTTAAACTCTTATGATTGGTATTATTAATACTGAAGCACAAAATATTGGATCAATCATTAATTGTTTAAAATACCTTAATATAAAATTTATATTAATTAATAAAATTGCAGATATATCTAAAGTAAATTTAGTAATCTTACCTGGTGTGGGGTCTTTTGATTTTGTAATTAAAAATTTAAAAAAAAAAAAACTTTTTGGGAAAAAATTTATCAAAAAATTATCTGAAAAAAAAGTTTTGGGAATCTGTGTGGGACTTCAAATTTTATTCTCAAAAAGTGATGAGGGCAGAGAAAATGGTTTGGAAATTTTTAATAATACTAAAGTTAGAAAATTGAATAAAATTGGTTGTAAAGGGCCATTGCCACATGTAGGCTTTAATGAAGTTAAAGTAAATAAGAATTCAAATAAAGATTTTCAAAAAGTAATTAATAATGATTTTTACTTTGTCCATTCGTATGGAGTAGATTCAAAAAATTTTAGGAACTTTGATGATTTTGGAATAACTAGCTATAAAGGGTGTAAAATTATTTCTTATTTTAAATATAAAAACTTTACTGCAGTTCAATTTCATCCTGAAAAATCTGGGAAAGTTGGATTGGAATTTTTTAAATATTTCTGTAATGAAAAAAAGAATAATTTTTAAACTATATTATAAATCTGATCATTTCTATCTAAGTAGAAATTTTAATTTACAAAAAGTTGGGGACTATAATTGGTTATTTATGAATTTTAATTTTAAAAATATTGCAGATTATATTGATGAACTTGTTATTCTTAATGTGGAAAATGAAAAAAATGAAAAAACACTAAACACAAAATTTAAATCAAATATTAAAAACCTAGCTAAAAAGACATTCATACCTATCACGATAGGTGGTGGTATAAATTCTCTTTATAAGGTTAGTGAATGTTTTGAATTAGGTGCTGAAAAAATTATAATTAATTCAGGAATAATTAATACTAAACTAGTAAACCAATTAACAAAAAAGTTCGGCTCACAAGCTATAATTTGTAGTATTGATTATAAAGAAATTAATAACCTACTAGTATCATTTTTGTTAAATGGAAATAAAAAATATTTACCTTTATCTAATCACATTAAGTTGGCAAATAAACTAAACTTTGGCGAAATTTTTTTAAATGATATAGATAGAGATGGTACTGGATTTGGATTAAACAATAAAATTTATAAACACCTTGATAAAAAAATACCCTATGTGGTTGGAGGAGGTGCCGCAAAACATGAACATTTCATTGAAGGGTTTAATAAAAAAAATGTTACAGGAATTTCTACTGGTAATTTGTTTAATTTTATTGGTGATGGTCTGAAAAATTTGAGAAAACAATTAATATTGAGCCATATTAATATCAGAAGAATATAACTTTATGAGCAATAGTATTATTAATAAATTGAGCTCCTTATTTAGCAAAAATAAAAAGATAATTTTAATGACAGGGTCGAGCTTTGAAACTTTTAATGAAAATTCAAAGTATCTTTACTATTTTTTATCTAAAAAAAAAGAGTTTAATGTTTACTGGATAACAAACAAAAAAGAAATTTATGACTTTTTAAAAAACAAAGGTTTAAGAGTTGCATACAGGGTATCATTTAAATCTATTTATCTTTTCCTTAAAGCAGGTTTTGTATTTGGAACCGGGGAAAGTTATCCAAATTTATTAAATCTAATTTCTGCTGAAACCATAAAAATTAATCTTTGGCATGGATATGGGCCCAGGTCTAATTTTGTAAGTTTTGAAAAAAAAAAAAATATAATTAAAAAATCTTTAAATAAAAATAAGATTAAAAAAGAACTTAATAATTGGGACTATTTAAATTGTACTTCAAAACATATTTCTAATTATGTAAATAAAAGAGTTAATATTAATAAAAATAAATTAAAAATCTTTGGATTTCCTAGATGTGATCGTTTTTTTAATAAAAAGTACAATAAAACTTGTTTAAATAAAAAAAAATTATCAAAAAAATATTTTTCAGATATTAAGAAAGATAAGGTTGTTCTTTATGCGCCTACATGGCGAACAAAAATAAGTTACATCCCTTTGTTTAATTTAAAAAATTTTAACTTTATAGAATTTGATCAATTTTTATTAAAAAATAACTTATTTTTTCTTATAAATTTACATCATCACACTAAATATGAAAATAATTTAAACTTAAAAAGAATTAAATTTATTAAGGTTGATAATTTTAAATTTGATATAAATGAAATACTTCCAGAAATAGATATTTTAATTACAGATTACTCATCAATAGCAACTGACTTTGCTATACTAAATAGAAAAATTATTTACCTAATGCCAGATTATGAAATTTACAAAAAAAAAATTGGTTTTTTAAAAGATATAAAAAAACTTAAAGCTGGAAAAATCTCAATAAATTTATCAGATTTACAAAAATTACTTAAAAAAAAAAATGATTCTTTAATTGAAAAAAGTATGAGGAAAAATTACTTAAATTTTTATTACGATATTAATTTAAAAAATTCATCACAAAATATTTATCAATTTATAAAAAGTTTAAATGTTGATTAATATTTTATCTAAATTTATCCAAAATATTGTTTATTTTTGTTGAAGATGTATTTTTAGTGTAGGGAAAATAAATAACTTTAACTTTTTTTTTCAACAAATCATTATCAATTTTTTTCCATTTTTTTGAGTTATACCAATCATCTCCTACAATCATAGTGTCAAATTTAATTTTTTTCCAAAGCTCAATTTTATCAAGACTCTCTTGAGCTATAACTGCATCTACAGACTTTATTGACCTTATAATTTCTATTCGTTCATTAAATGGGATAATTGGTTTTTTTTTTTTATATTTGAATACTAATTCATCAGTAGACACACCTACGACAAGTCTATCACATACAGATTTTGCATTTTTTAAAATATGTAAATGTCCAATATGAAATAAATCAAATACACCCGCTGTATAACCTAATATTTTTTTCATGTTTTAATTTCAGATAGTTTAGAGATATTGTAATTAAACCAATGGTCGTATCCATTAATATTTTCATTTAAATTAAAAATATAGTTTAAATTCACTGGAAAACCCACTTTTTTTCTACTAATAATTTTATCTGGGAGTAAATCTTTAAATATTGTTTTCAAAGGAGATTTTACACCATTTTTAAATTTCCATGCAAAAGGTGTGCCGGATACAAGTTCTACTAAACGATGATCAACAAATGGAACTCTTGCCTCAACTGATGCAAGCATACTCGAAAAATCTAACCTTCTTAAAAGTCCATGTAAGTGATAAATTTGCATAAAATAGGAAATTTTATCTTGGACTCTTTTGCCTGGTAGACCATTTAGCGCAAAATCAATAACTTCATCATCTTTATTTGATCCGTAACAGTAAATATTATCAAACTCTTGATAATTAATTTTCTTTTTTTTAACTGCCCACTTAAATATCCTATCATAACCCCAAAAAAGTTCATCCGCACCTTCACCTGAAAGAACAACTGTATTATAATTTTTCATTTTGATGCTTAGAGCGTATAACAAAACCTCATTAGGCACATTTAGTGGCTCAAATCTCTTTTTAATCATATTATTTAAAATATTTTTAAAATTATTTTTATTTAGGGTTAATTTGTGAACTTTTGATTTTATTTTTTTATTAGCTAAATCACTCCATTTAAATTCATTATTATTATGAAATCCAACTGTCCATGTATGATTAGGCTCTGCTACTGCTGAAATAATTGAGCTGTCTAATCCTCCGCTCAAAAAAGTTCCAAAAGGCACGTCAGAAATTTTTCGAATTTTTATAGAGTCCTCAATTAAATTTCTAAGTTCATCATACTTAGGAGGTTTTTTGTCTTCAATTTCTAATTTCCAGTATTTATAAATTTTATTATTTTTAAAGTAAGATCCAGGTGGGAATGATTTTATTTGAGAGTAAAAAGTATGATCTTTTAATGTCATTCTTAATTTCCTGTACTGTCTAATAGCAAAGTCGTCTAAATCACAATTTTTTAATTTTACAATTGACGATATTTCACTACTGAAAATTATTTTATTATTTTGTTTCCACCAGTATAGTGGTTTTATTCCAAGTCTATCTCTTGCAGCGAATACTTCATGATTTAACAAATTAATAATCACAAAAGAAAACATCCCATTCATGTATTTTAGACATTTAGATCCATATTTTAAATACATTAGTAAAATTACCTCAGTATCAGACTTGGTTTTTACATTTAATTTATGTTCAGCTATTAAGTTTTTATAATTATAAATTTCACCATTAAAAATTAAAATATGGTTATTTAGCTGAAAAGGTTGGTTTGATCTTTTATTTAGATCAATGATAGAAAGTCTATGATGGCCAATAAGAAAGTTTTTTTTTTGGATGATTCTGGAGAAATCGGGACCTCTGTGCTTCATCAAATTAAAAGCTTTTCTAAATTGACTTAAACTGATGGACTCATCATTTGTAAAAAGTATTCCACACATAAAATAGATTTATAATTAACCCTTAATAGCGTGAGTTTCCATCAATCCACAGCATCTGGTACAAGCAGGAAAACATAAATCACTTTTTTCAAATTGTTCTCTAAAATGTTTTGCTTTTTCATCAATCCATATTTCTTTCAGAGGTTTAATATTTATATTTCCCAACACATAGTTATTAAAACATCTCATATGCCAATAAACACTTCCACTAGTATTAACTGCAATTTGAGTATATGGAGTATGGCATTTGTTATTCAAGCCAAGTGTCGGTCCATTTTTATCAAAATGTTTTTGAAGCATTTTTTTGTCGTTCATTTTAGGCTTGCTTGTAATTTTTTTAATATTTTTAGATTTATATAATCTGATTTTTTCAAGCTCATCATACAATTTGTCAATATCAATATCTAAATAGTCTACATCGTCAATTGTTGATACACTTTGCGGAATTGTAGGAAAATGTTTTGACTGCTCCTCAGACATCTTTTCAGAAACAAAGTCAATAAATTGAAATCTTACCTCTGCAATTTCTACGTTATTATTATTATTATCCTTAATATTGTCTAAATATTTTAATAATTCAAATAACCTTAAATAATTAACACTTGTTATAGTCACATTGATTTCTAAAAGTACTTTAGAGTTAAGATTTTTAATAACTTTTATTCCTTGAATTGCGCGTGCAAAGAAATTTTTGCCTCTTATGCTATCATGTAAATCTTGGGGCCCATCAATCGAAACTTGAAGATGATCAATTTTATCATATATAGCTTCAGCTCTTTTTTCTAATAAAAAACCATTTGTAGTAATTTTATTAATAAAATTTTTTGATTTAGATAAACTTAACATTTCACCAATATTTTTACTTAAAAGAGGTTCTGTCATTAAAAAATTAACCGATATTTTTTTATCTTGAAATAAAGGGTCATCAATAATTTTTTTAAATAACTCGGTTTTCATATAAACAGGAGAGCCAACCAGAGGTCTACCAATTCCTAATGCAGTTTGTGTCTCGTAATCAACTCTAGTTACATCACAAAACCCACAATGTGCATTACAAAAATTATTTGCATAAATTATTAAATCTACAACACCAAAATTACTGACAATTTTGTTTTTTCTGTAATTGTTGTAACTTTCAGTTGTTAAATTAGAATTGTTTACTTTATTTCTAAGAAAGTATTTTAATTTTTTTGGTAGTAAACTGTAAATTTTATAAAACATTAAAAACTAATTCTACATTACTATGTAATTATACAACAGATGAAAAAAATTGTAATGATTTTACAACATCTGTCGTTAAAAGTAATATTTTTTGGTAGAATGGTTAAAAAAAATCATTCAAGGTCGACAACAATACAATATTTACTTAAAAATTTTTTTCAGTGCATAAATCAAGCCAATTGAGCTATTAGTACTGGTCAGCTACACGTATTACTACGCTTCCACATCCAGCCTATCAACGTGGTGGTCTACCACGGCTCTATAGGAAGAACTAGTTTTGAGGTGAGTTTCCCGCTTAGATGCTTTCAGCAGTTATCTCGTCCATACTTAGCTACCCGGCACTGCAGCTGGCGCTACAACCGGTCCACCAGTGGTATGTTCAACCCGGTCCTCTCGTACTAGGGTCAACTCCTCTCAATTCTTCTACACGCATAGCAGATAGGGACCGAACTGTCTCACGACGTTCTGAACCCAGCTCACGTACCACTTTAATTGGCGAACAGCCAAACCCTTGGGACCTGCTCCAGCCCCAGGATGTGATGAGCCGACATCGAGGTGCCAAACACTGCCGTCGATATGAGCTCTTGGGCAGTATCAGCCTGTTATCCCCGGCGTACCTTTTATCCGTTGAGCGATGGCCCTTCCACTCAGAACCACCGGATCACTATGACCGACTTTCGTCTCTGCTCGACTTGTCAGTCTCACAGTCAGGCAGGCTTATGCCATTGCACTCTACGAACGATTTCTGACCGTTCTGAGCCTACCTTCGCACGCCTCCGTTACTATTTGGGAGGCGACCGCCCCAGTCAAACTACCCACCATACAATGTCTTGATGCCGGATAACGGCAATCAGTTAGATACCAAGAAAAACAAAAGAGGTATTTCACTGGTGACTCCACAAAAGCTAACGCCTTTGCTTCAATGTCTCCCTCCTATGCTAAATATGTTTTTCCTAATACCAATGTAAAGTTGCAGTAAAGGTGCACGGGGTCTTTCCGTCTAACTACGCGAACTCCGCATCTTCACGGAGAATTCAATTTCACTGAGTTGATGTTGGAGACAGCGGAGAAATCGTTACGCCATTCATGCAGGTCGGAACTTACCCGACAAGGAATTTCGCTACCTTAGGACCGTTATAGTTACGGCCGCCGTTTACTGGGGCTTCAGAAGTTAGCTTGCACCAACCGCATTAACCTTCCAGCACCGGGCAGGCGTCAGACCCTATACATCCACTTACGTGTTAGCAGAGCCCTGTGTTTTTGATAAACAGTCGCTTCTCCCTGGCTTGTGCCACCCTCTAATAGTTGCCTACCAAAAGGTCTTCCTTATCCCGAAGTTACGGAAGTATTTTGCCGAGTTCCTTCAACATCATTCTCTCAAGCGCCTAAATATACTCTATTAATCCACCTGTGTCGGTTTAGGGTACGGTCTAATGATGGAGCTATTTCTTGGAACCTTTTCGCGGCAAGCTCAATCCATTAAGAACTCACAACTTACAAGATCCGTCACTACCATCTGGTTAAGGAATATTAACCTTATTTCCATCGACTACGGCTTTCGCCCTCGCCTTAGGTGCCGACTAACTCTGCGCGGATTAACCTTGCGCAGAAACCCTTGGATTTTCGGCGAAGAAGTTTTTCACTTCTTTTATCGTTACTTATGTCAGCATTCGCACTTCTGATACCTCCAGGATCCCTCACGGGTATCCCTTCACAGGCTTACAGAACGTTCCGCTACCAGTTACAATTTTCGAAAAAATTATAAATCCACAGATTCGGTATATGATTTTAGCCCCGTTACATCTTCGGCGCAGAAACTCTATTAGACCGGTGAGCTGTTACGCTATCTTTAAAGGATGGCTGCTTCTAAGCCAACCTCCCGGCTGTTAAGGAATTTCCACATCCTTTCACACTTAATCATAATTTGGGGACCTTATCTGGTGGTCTGGGCTCTTTCCCTCTCGACCATGGACCTTAGCACCCACAGTCTGTCTGCTGAAGAACAACATTTAGCATTCGGAGTTTTATTAGGTTTGGTAAGAATCTCTTCCCCCTAGCCCATTTAGTGCTCTACCTCTAAATGTCTATTTATTCAACGCACTACCTAAATAGTTTTCGCGGAAAACCAGCTATCTACGAATTTGGTTGGCCTTTCACCCCTTACCACAAGTCATCCAAAGACTTTTCAACGTCAACTGGTTCGGTCCTCCGGTAAGTGTTACCTTACTTTCAACCTGCTCATGGTAAGCTCATTCGTTTTCGGGTCTAATTCATTAAACTAATCGCCCTATTAAGACTTGCTTTCGCTGCGCCTACACCTAGATGGCTTAAGCTTGCTTAATAAATTAAGTCACTGACCCATTATACAAAAGGTACGCCGTCACTCTAAAAAGAGCTTCGACTGATTGTAGGCATGCGGTTTCAGGTTCTATTTCACTCCCCTAATAGGGGTTCTTTTCACCTTTCCCTCACGGTACTAGTTCACTATCGGTCACTGAAGAGTATTTAGGCTTAGAGGGTGGTCCCCCTATATTCGAGCAGGATTTCACGTGTCCCGCTTTACTCAAGAATTTTGTTAAACATTACTCATACGGGACTATCACCCTCTATGGTTAGCATTTCCAAACTATTCAAATTTTTTTAACAAAACTACTGGCCTAGTCCGCGTTCGCTCGCCACTACTAACGGAATCTCAATTGATTTCTTTTCCTCTGGTTACTTAGATGTTTCAGTTCTCCAGGTTGTCTCTTTAAACCTATGTATTCAGTTTAAAGTACCACATAAAGTGGTGGGTTTCCCCATTCGGAAATTTTCGGATCAAAACTTACATACAGCTCCCCGAAACTTATCGCAGTATATCACGTCCTTCATCGGCTTTCAGTGCCAAGGCATCCACTACACGCCCTTAAACGCTTGATTTATGCACAGAAAAAAATTCTGTGTTGAATCAAATTTTTATTTTGAACATTAGCTAATAACATTACTAATGTTCGGATATAGATATTGATATTAATTATTATGTATTTACTATTTTTTATAACTAAGTGTTTTGGTGGAGGATAGCGGGATCGAACCGCTGACCTCCTGAATGCAAATCAGGCGCTCTCCCAGCTGAGCTAATCCCCCATGATCTTAAATTGGTGGGCCGAGAAAGACTCGAACTTTCGACCCCACCCTTATCAAGGGTGTGCTCTAACCAACTGAGCTACCGGCCCCCATGCAAGAGAAACACTACTTTAAGAAGAGAAATGAGGACGGTCAACATTACCTGTATATTATTTAGAATGAAATTTAACTTTCATTCATCCTTAGAAAGGAGGTAATCCAGCCGCAGGTTCCCCTACGGCTACCTTGTTACGACTTCACCCCAGTCGCTGACTATACCGTGGTCAAGGGTTTGAAACCTTGCCTTAAGGTAGAACCAACTCCCATGGTGTGACGGGCGGTGTGTACAAGACCCGGGAACGCATTCACCGTGGCACGCTGATCCACGATTACTAGTAATTCCAGCTTCATGCACTCGAGTTGCAGAGTGCAATCCGAACTGAGGTATCTTTTAAGGATTTGCTTAACCTCGCAGTTTTGCTTCCTGTTGTAGATACCATTGTAGCACGTGTGTAGCCCAACACGTAAGGGCCATGAGGACTTGACGTCATCCCCACCTTCCTCCAGCTTATCACTGGCAGTTCTTTCAGAGTGCCCAACTAAATGATGGCAACTAAAAGTGAGGGTTGCGCTCGTTGCGGGACTTAACCCAACATCTCACGACACGAGCTGACGACAGCCATGCAGCACCTGTGTTTCGTCCGGCCGAACCGAAAACTTTAATCTCTTAAAGTCGCGACGAACATGTCAAGTGTTGGTAAGGTTCTGCGCGTATCTTCGAATTAAACCACATGCTCCACTACTTGTGCGGGTCCCCGTCAATTCATTTGAGTTTTAACCTTGCGGTCGTACTCCCCAGGCGGTGTGTTTATCGCTTTCGCTGCGACACTGAAAATAAATTTCCAACGTCTAACACACATCGTTTACGGCATGGACTACGAGGGTATCTAATCCTCTTCGCTACCCATGCTTTCGTTCCTCAGCGTCAGTTGTGATCCAGAAAGCTGCCTTCGCAATTGGTATTCTTTCTAATATCTACGAATTTCACCTCTACACTAGAAATTCTGCTTTCCTCTATCACACTCTAGCTGAAAAGTTTTGATGGCAGTTCCAGAGTTAAGCTCTGGGATTTCACCACCAACTTTTTCAACCACCTACGAACTCTTTAAGCCCAGTAATTCCGAACTACGCTAGGTCCCTTCGTATTACCGCGGCTGCTGGCACGAAGTTAGCCGGACCTTCTTATTCGGGTACAGTCATTTTCTTCCCCGACGAAAGAGCTTTACAACCCAAAGGCCTTCTTCACTCACGCGGCATCGCTGCATCAGAGTTTCCTCCATTGTGCAAGATTCCCCACTGCTGCCTCCCGTAGGAGTTTGGGCCGTGTCTCAGTCCCAATGTGGCTGATCATCCTCTCAAATCAGCTATTGATCACAGTCTTGGTAGGCCATTACCCCACCAACAAACTAATCAAGTGCAGGCTCATCCAATGGTGCATAAAGCTTTCTCCGTAAAGACTTATCCGGTATTAGCACAAGTTTCCTCGTGTTATTCCAGGCCAAAGGGCAGATACCTACATGTTACTCACCCGTCTGCCACTAAGTATTGCTACTTCGTTCGACTTGCATGTGTTAGGCGTGCCGCCAGCGTACGTTCTGAGCCATGATCAAACTCTCAAGTTTAAAAACGGCGCACACTAGCTTCCATATAAATTCTAAGAATAAAATTTATATGATGTTGAAGTGTGTACGACAAATTTTTGGTAACCTTAACCGTCCACACTTCTCTTCTTAAATTTTTACTTTTTAAATAGCTAATTGAGCAAAAAAGCCCAATAATACTCACTAATTTATTGTGTTAACAATAATTTTATTGAGAAAGTTCAGTGCTTATAGGCTAAAATTTTAGGAAATCAAGCTTTTAAGAATAAAAAAAAACATAAAAATCAACAATTTTAAAGGGTTTTTTTTGATTTTTGCCCCCCTCTAAACTAATAATTGAAAGTCTTCTAAATACAAATGTTAAAAATATTAAAATTAAAATTTAAAAAGAATTTTCAAATTTTTTCATTAGTTTTTTTAATCTTCCTTACAGCAATTTCTACAAATTATTTTAATCATAAAAAAAATAGTAAAAAGGAAACTTATACTAATTTTATTAATAATATTTATTTTAAAAAAACTATAAAAGAAATCGTAGATAATCTTGAACCAAAATACAAAAAAATAAAACATAAAATAAGTTCAGGCGAAACTTTTGATAAAATTTTAGAGACTTATTCGATAGAAAAAGAAGAAATTACTAAAATCAAAAGTTCTCTTAAGAATTTAGTAAATCTAAATAAACTCAATACTAAACAAATTATACAATTTAGTTTAGATAAAACTGATAATAAAATTAAAGAATTTACCTACCAGACTTCAAACACTCAAAAAATAGTTTTAAAAAGAAATATTGAAAATGACTTATTTAGTGAAGAAATAATACCTATAAAATTAGAAAAACAAATAATTTACAGTGAAAATATAATAATGCAGAGTTTATATAAAGCAGCTACAGATCAAAAAATTCCTGCTAATACAATAATTGAGTTCGCAAGGATATATGGTTTTCAAGTTGACTTTCAAAGAGATATTAGAAAACTTGATAAATTTCAAATTATGTATGAAATTTTTTTAAACGAAAAGAAAGAAATCATAGAAACTGGAGAAATTCTTTATGCAAACTTAAAACTTAGTGGCCAAGATAATAGCCTTTATTATTTTGATAAAGATGGAAGTGAAGGTCATTATGATAAAAATGGAAAAAGTGTAAAAAAGGCATTGATGAAAACTCCAATAAATGGTGCAAGACTTTCCTCCCCCTTTGGCATGAGAAAACATCCAATTGATGGTTTTAATAAAATGCATAGAGGCACTGACTTTGCAGCTCCTATGGGTACACCCATAATGGCCTCTGGTGACGGTGTAGTAAAAAAAGCTGGGTGGTGTGGGGGTGGAGGTAACTGTGTCAAAATTAGACATAATTCTACATATCAAACAGTATATGCCCATATGTCAAAGTTTGCTAGAGGTATCAAGAATGGTGTGAGAGTTAAACAAGGTCAGACTATCGGGTATGTTGGTTCAACAGGTAAATCGACAGGTCCACATCTTCATTATGAGGTTATTGTAAATGGAAAAAAAGTTAATTCTCAAAAATTAAAGCTACCGTCTGGAAAAATTTTGAAAGGTAAAGATAGAAAACTTTTTGAAACAAAAAAAATTAAATTAGATGTTCTTAAATCAGAAAAGATTATAGGATTAAACTAATTAATTTCCGCTTGTTGTTTCGCACTTTTTTCAATTTCAGTTTCATCGTTATGTGTTTCCACTAAATTTTTTTGAGAATTTTGATCTGAATTTTCAATATTTTCATTATTCATTTCAGAGTTATTTTCAGATTTATTTTCTGATATTTTTTCTCTTCTAAAGCTTTCTCTTTCATTAAGTATTCTTGTAAAATGATCTGCATGCTGTAAATAATTCTCGGATAAAATTTTGTCACCATTTGATAGAGCTTCTCTAGCTAAATCATTGTATTTTTCAATTAATTTTGGTGCATTATGATTATTTCTTCCAGGAGCTTTTCTTTTGAAATTATCATTATTTGAAAAATTAGAACCAAATTTAGAGTTATCTCCATTTGATTTAAAATTCCTTACATTTCTTCTAAAGTTACTTCTTCTATTATTATTGTTATTTCTAAATGTTACCATAATTTAAACTAATTATATTTTTGTACTAACAATACACCTGTCATTATTTCCAAGGTCTTTTTGAGCACTATTTATATAAAAACCTTCTCTTTCCAATAAATTAATAACTTTATTTTTTTGATCAAAGCCGATCTCTAAAATAAATTTGCCTTTTTTTTTTATCAGTTCAGAAGACTTTTTAATTACTTTTCTGATTTCTGATAAACCGTCTAATCCACCATTTAATGCTAGTCTTGGCTCAAACTCAGCAACATTTCTTTCCAAATATTTTAATTTATTAGTTTTAATATAAGGAGGATTAGAAACTATTAAATCATATTTACCTAAATTGAATTTGTCAACATCTGATTTATATAATTTCAATCTTGAACTTACTTTAAGATTTATTGCATTAATTTTACTTATATTTAGACATTTTCTACTTATATCTATGCCAGTCCCATAAAAATTTTTTTTTTCTTTTAAAATTGATAAAAGAATACATCCAGAACCAATGCCTATATCCAAAACATTAATTTTGTTCTTTTGTTTTGTTAATTTTAAAATATTTTCAATAATTAACTCAGTATCAGGTCTTGGTATTAATGTATCGGTGGTAACAAAAAACTCTGAATTCCAAAAAAATTTTTTATTTGTTAGATAAGCAACTGGATTTCCTAAAGATCTTTGTTTAATTAAATTATAAAAGTAATTTAGATTATCTCTATTTAGAACTATATCAGGATTTAATAAAATATAATTCCTATCTTTATTAATTGTTTTTGCCATTAAAATTTCAGAATCTAATTGAGGATTATATATGAATTTACTTCTTAAAATTTTTGAACCCTGATTTACAGCTGAATTAATATTCATGTATTATTTTAAATTACTAAGGCTTTCTTCCTGAGCTTGTAAAGTAAGTGACTCGATCATTTCATCAAATACTTCGCCCTCTAAAAATTCATCTAATTTGTGAAGCGTTAAATTTATTCTATGATCTGTTACTCTTCCTTGAGGAAAATTATAAGTTCTTATTCTTTCTGACCTATCTCCGGTGCCAATTTTTGTTTTACGATCTTTAGATCTCTCTTGATCTATTCTTGATCTTTCAAGTTCATACAGGCGAGCTCTTAAAATTTTCATTCCTTTAGCTTTGTTTTTATGTTGTGATTTTTCATCTTGTTGAGACACGGATATACCAGTTGGTATGTGAGTAATTCTCACGGCACTATCGGTTGTATTGACAGATTGTCCCCCTGGACCTCCTGCTCTAAAAACGTCAATTCTCAAATCAGAGTCATTTATTTTTAAATCTACCTCTTCTGCTTCAGGTAAAACAGCAACTGTTGCTGCAGAAGTATGTACTCTCCCCTGAGTTTCTGTATCTGGAACTCTTTGTACCCTGTGAACTCCACTTTCGTATTTTAATGTTGAATAAATATTATTTCCCTTTATTAAAGCTATAACTTCTTTTAATCCCCCAGCGTCACTTCTTGAAATTGAAATCAATTCCAAAGACCATTTCTTTTTATGGCTTACTTTTTCATACATTTTAAATAAATCTGATGCAAATAAGCTCGCCTCCAAACCACCAGTTCCAGCTCTAATTTCAATAATCGCATTTTTTTTATCTGCCTCGTCTTTGGGTAATAAAAATAATTTTAATCTTTTTTCATTAATTTCATATTGTAAATTTAAATCTGTCAATTCAGTCTCTGCCATTTTCCTTAGTTCATCATCTGATGTTTGGTCATTTAAAATTTTTTCCAACTCCTTTTTATCATTTCCAAAAGAGATATATTTTTTTGCAATATCTATAATTTCATTAATATCTGAATACTCTTTAGATTTTTCGGCGAACAATTTTTTATCTATTTGCCCAGAGGAAAGTTCTTTTTCTAAATTTGAATGTTTTACTATTAACTCTTCAATTGTTTTTATTGGAATCATTTCTATAATTTATTTTTTTTCTAACTCTGCAGCCTTTTTTTCAACTTCTGAAACTATTTTATTTATAATTTCAGCTGTCGTAACTTTTTCGCTTTGAACACCCGATAAATAAAGCATGTTATTTCCTTTCCCCCCACCAGTTATACCAATATCAGTCAAAGCTGCTTCACCAGGACCATTTACTACACAGCCTATAATTGACAATGTAATTGGGGTTTTTATATGAGATAATTTTTCCTCAAGTATTTTCACAGTATCAATTACTTGGAAAGCTTGTCTTGCACATGATGGGCAAGATATAATTTTTACCCCTCTATTTCTTAATCCCAACGACTTTAAAATCTCATTTCCAATTTTAACTTCTTTTACAGGGTCATCAGATAAAGATACCCTTATGGTGTCACCAATACCATCCAAAAGAAGTGATCCAAGACCTATAGCAGACTTAACGCTGCCTGTAACAAAACCTCCCGCTTCTGTTATTCCTAAGTGTAACGGGTAATTCATGGCTTCAGAAAGTTGTCTGTAAGCTGCAATTGACAAAAATACATCAGAGGATTTAACACTCACTTTAAAATTAAAAAAATCTTCATCCTCTAAAATTTTTACATTTCTCAAAGCACTTTCTACCAATGCTTCTGGACATGGTTCTTTATATTTTTCTAGTATATCTTTTTCTAAAGATCCAGCGTTAACGCCTATTCTAATTGAACAATCATTATCTTTTGCAGCTTTTAAAACATCATGAATTTTTTTTTTATCACCAATATTTCCTGGATTGATTCTTAAACACTTTGCACCATTTTCTGCAGCTTCAATAGCTCTTTTATAATGAAAATGGATATCGGCTATTACAGGGATTTGAACATTTTTGGTGATTTCTTTTAAAGCTTTTGAGGATTCTTCATCTGGACAAGACACTCTTACAATATCAGCACCTTCCTCATGAATTTCTTGAATTTGTTTTATTGTTGCCATCACATCAGTTGTCAATGTGTTGGTCATAGATTGAACTGAAATTGGATTATCTCCTCCAACTTTTACATCACCTACATTAATTACTTTAGTTTTTTTTCTATTAATATTTCTAAAAGGCCTAAGGCTCATAAAATTAGTCTAGTTTAAATTCTTTGTGTAAGACCGCTACAGCTTTTTTAACACTCTTAGAGGAAATAAGTACCGAAATTTTTATTTCAGAGGTAGATATTACAAGAATATTTATTTTTTTTGAAGCTAATGCTTGAAACATCCTATAAGTTATTCCAGGTGTAGTTATCATTCCTACTCCAATAATAGAAACTTTTGATAAATCTTTATCAAAAGACAATTTTTTATATGATATTGACTTATTTTTTTTTATTAATTTTTCAGTTTTTTTCAAATCCTCAGACTTAATGGTAAATGTTAAATCTGTTTCTTTTCCATTTTGAGAGATATTTTGAACAACCATATCAACATTAATTAAATTCTTAGATAATGGTCTAAAAATTGATGCCGCTACTCCAGGTCTATCCTTGACACCAATAATTGTAATTTTAGCGTCATTTTTTGTAGAAGAAATTCCAGTTATAATTTGATTGCTAAAAATTTTTTTAGACCCAGTTATCAAAGTTCCATTTTTTGAAACAAAAGAAGATTTAACTTTGATGTCAATTTTATTTAACTTTGCATCCTGAACTGAAGTAGGCTGCATTACTTTTGAGCCAAGAGATGCCATCTCTAACATCTCATCATAAGAAATTTTATTTATTTTTTTTGCTTTTTTATATTGCCTTGGATCCGTAGTATAAACTCCATCTACATCGGTATAAATTATACACTCATCAGCTTTAATAAATTTTGCGAGCATAATTGCTGTTGCGTCAGATCCACTTCTTCCTATAGTAGTAATTCTAAAATCATTGCTAACGCCTTGAAAACCAGTGATTATAGGTATTCCACCTGAATTTAGATATTTATTTAGTTCTTTAATACCTAATGATTTAATCCTTGCACTTGAGTGAGGACCATCTGTTAAAATAGGTAATTGCCATGATGTCCAAGATCTTGATTTAAACCCATTATGATTTAGTCTACCGGCAATAAGTGCGCATGACGCTTGTTCTCCAGTCGAGACTAATGCATCATATTCCGCTCTATCAAAATTGCTACTTATCAGTTTAGATTTATTAACTAACTCATTTGTCACACCGCTCATTGCTGATGAAACAACTACTACTTTATTTTTTTTCTTTTTGTAAAAAGCAATAATTTTGCATACCTTTTTAATTCTATCTATAGTTCCTACAGATGTTCCACCAAATTTTAAAACAATAGTTTTCATGCTAGCTTTAATTATTAATATTTAATAAATAATGGATAAAATACATCTAAATTATTATGTCAACTTTTTATCACAATGACTAGCGTAAATAAAAAAGAAATAGATAAATTTTCTAAAATGGCCAATGAATGGTGGGATCCAGAGGGTAAATTCAAACCACTTCATAAATTTAATCCAACAAGAATAAAATATATAAAGGAAAATATTATTAATAATTTCAAATTAAAAAATAAATACAAACCTTTATCAGGAATAAATATTTTAGATATTGGTTGTGGTGGAGGATTACTATCTGAACCAATGTCAAGAATGGGGGCAAATGTAACAGGTATTGATGCATCTGATAAAAATATAAAAATTGCAAAGCTTCATTCAAAAAAAAATAAACTAAAAATTAATTATTTATGTTCGTCACCTGAAAAACTTAAAATTAAAAAAAAATTTGATGTTATATTAAATATGGAAATTGTTGAACATGTAGAAGATATAGATTTTTTTTTAAAGTCTTGTTCAAAACTTTTAAAAAAAGATGGACTAATGTTTATTGCGACAATAAATAAAACTTTTAAATCTTATATTTTTGCAATAGTTGGAGCAGAGTATATTTTGAGATGGCTTCCAATTGGAACACACGAATGGGAAAAATTTGTTAAACCTGAGGATCTTAAAAAAATTTTAGTGAAATATAATTTATCTCTTAATAAATTAGAGGGTATGAATTTTAACATCATTAAGGATGAATGGAGTATTTCTAGAAATTTATCCGTAAATTATATAGCAAAGTTTATTAAAAACTAATTTTCTTTCTCATCTATCCAAGGGATCATTTGAGCGTCAATACCTTCTTCTTTTAATTCTTTTAAATCTTCCTTTGATGCGCTCCCATAAATACCTTTTGATTTTTTTTTACCATTATAATGAATTGATCTAGCCTCATATGCAAAATTATCACCAACATATTTGAAATTATCTTTAATAAATTTTTGATAATCTTTTATAGTTTTTTTGACTTTATTATATTTTTCGAAATCTATTTTTTTATCTGTTTTTGATTTACTATTAATTAATTGAGGAGCCATTATAGTTTTTTCAACTTTGTATGAATTGCACTTGTGACAATTCAAAAGTTTTTTCTTTTTTAATCTTTCATATTCGTTTGAAGATGCAAACCAACTATCAAATTTTAAATCACAGTTTTTGCAAATGAGTTTATATTTAATCATAATTCTTAATTAATTATACTTTTTAAATTTTCAACAAGTTAACTTCTATAATCTGCATTAATTTCAATATATTTTTTTGTTAAATCCATCGTATAAGCTGTAAAGTTTTTCTTTCCTGTAAAAGTTTCAATATTAATTTCTATATTTTCTCTTTTCATATAATTTGCTGTTTGTTTTTCATCATAACTTTGATTTAATTTTCCACCTTCAACAATTATTATATCTCCAAACTTAATTGATAATTTATTTAGATTAATTTTAGGTCCTGCTTTACCAATTGCCATTATTACTCGTCCCCAATTTGGGTCTTCTCCAGCAATTGCAGTTTTTACTAATGGGGAGTTTGCAACTGAGAAAGCAATTTTTTTTGCATCTATCTCATTTTTACACTTACTAACATTTATTGAAATAAATTTTGATGCTCCTTCACCATCTGAAACAACTCTTTTAGCTAGATTTAAAAGAACATTATTTAGAGCTTTGTCAAAATTTTTAATTTTATTTTCATTTATACTTTTCACTTGGTAATTTTTTACTTCATTAGTTGCAAAAATAGTTGCCATGTCGTTGGTACTAGTATCACCGTCACAAGAAATGGCATTAAATGTATTGGTTATACTTTTTTTTAATAGCTTTCCTAAAATATCATTAGATAAGGTTGCATCAGTAAATATATATGCAAGAGTTGTAGCCATATTTGGATATATCATTCCTGATCCTTTGGCTATTCCATATATTTTTACTTTTTCACTTCCAATATGACATTCCTCCATAGCTAATTTTGGCTTCGTATCCGTGGTCATGATTGCAAGTGCTGCCTTCATCCAAATAAATTTATTTTGAGTGTAACGAATTTTATTTATTAAATTTGGAATATTCTTAGAAATTTTTTCATATGGAAAGGTTTCTCCAATAGTGCCAGTGCAACCAAAAATTATATTTTTTGTAGAAATTTTCTTAGGATTATCCTCATCCTCCTCTTGTTTTTTATTTAATTGTTTCGCTGTTAAATCTGCTATTTTTTTTAAACTTTCATAACCTTGCCTTCCAGTGAAAGCATTTGCATTTCTTGTATTTACAATAAGGGAATATATTTTTTTTGGTCTTTGATTAATATTCCATTTTATATTTTCAGATACTGTTTTTGACTGAGTATAAACAGAAGCGTAATTCGCACCTTCTCTGAAATAGAACATTGTTAAATCATCTCTGATATCTTTATATAAATTTGCGGAAACAACTGAAATTGAAAGACCATCTAAATGATCAAGGTCTTGAAAATCAATCATTTTAGTATTTTTTGATTGAGATGATAAAAAATTTGTTAAATTAATTCCCATATTGTTTAAATTATTTATTTAATACATATATTAAACAATATAAGTAAAGAATAAATCAAATAGTAATGTTTAACCCATTAAATTTAATAACAAAATTTATCAAATCTAGTAATCAAAAAGAGCTAGATAGAATTGGTAAAATTGTTGAAAAAATAAACTCACACGAGGAAGATTTTAAAAATTTAAATGACGGCGACTTTCCAAAAAAAACTAATGAATTTAAAAATCAGTTAAAAGAAGGAAAATCTTTAGACGATTTGGTTCCTGAAGCTTTTGCTTTAGTTAGAGAAGCTGCCAAAAGAACACGTAACGAGAGACACTTTAATGTTCAGTTAATTGGAGGTGTTGCTTTGCATGAAGGTAAAATTGCTGAAATGCGAACTGGAGAAGGAAAAACTTTGACAATCACATTAGCTGCTTACTTAAATGCCTTAAGCGAAAAAGGTGTTCATATAGTTACTGTTAATGATTATCTTGCAAAAAGAGACTCGATAGAAATGGGGCAAATTTATAATTTTCTTGGTCTTTCATCGGGATTTATTAATAACTATCAAGATGATGCTGAACGTAAAAAAAATTATAATTGTGATATCACTTATGCAACTAATAGCGAATTGGGTTTTGATTACTTAAGGGATAATATGAAATTTTCTGAAGAGCAAATGGTTCAGAGAGATCATAATTTTTCAATAGTAGATGAAATAGATTCATGTTTAATTGATGAAGCAAGAACACCTCTGGTTATATCTGGAGCTGCTGAGGATAAAACAGCTCAATATTTAGCAATTGATAAGCTCATTAGAAATTTAAACGATAAAGATTATGAGATAGATGAAAAAGAAAAAAGTGTTTTATTAACAAATGATGGAATAAATAATGTAGAAAAACTTTTTTCTGACGCTGGAATTCTAAAAAATAATAATTTTTATGATCCAGAAAATTTACATTTGGTTCACCACGTTAATCAAGCATTACGTGCAAATCATTTATTTGAAAAAGGAAAAGATTATATTGTAGCTGATGGAAGTCTTAAAATTATTGACGAACTTACTGGAAGAATTTTAGAGGGTAGACGGTTTGGAGATGGTTTGCATCAAGCATTAGAAGCTAAAGAAAAAATACAAATTCAGGCTGAAAACCAAACATTAGCTTCAATAACTTATCAAAATTATTTTAAACTTTATAAAAAAATATCTGGTTGTACTGGTACAGCTGCTACGGAATCTGAAGAGTTTTTTGAAATTTACAATCTTCCCGTTATTGTTATTCCAACAAATAAAGATATGATCCGAAAGGATTTTAATGATTTAATTTTTAGAACAGAAAAAGAAAAGAATGATGCTATTATAGGAAAAATAATTGAAAGAAACAAATTAGGTCAGCCTATTTTAGTATTTACTTCGAGTATTAATAAATCTGAAGTTTATTCAAATTTATTAAATCAAAAAAATATTAAACATGTAGTGTTAAATGCAAAAAATCATGAAAATGAGGCTGAGATAATTGCAAATGCGGGAAAAGAAAATTCATTAATAATTACAACAAGTATTTCAGGAAGGGGAGTTGATATTCAACTTGGTGGTAAAAAAGGTTCTATTCCAGAAGATCAACTTAAAATAAATAAAGATAAAATTAAATCCTTGGGCGGTTTATTTGTAATTGGCACAGAAAGAATGGAATCTAGAAGAGTCGATAACCAGGCTAGAGGAAGATCTGGAAGACAAGGAGATGAAGGTGGTTCTGTATTTTATGTTAGTCTTGAAGATGATTTAATGAGAATTTTTGGATCAGAGTCTATGAATAGTATGCTCGAAAAACTTGGACTCAAAGACGGTGAAAGTATTGATCATCCATGGATTAATAAAGCATTGGAGAGAGCTCAGCAGAAAGTAGAAGCAAGAAATTTTGATATAAGAAAAACACTTATTAAATTTGATAATGTCCTTAATGATCAAAGGCATGTTGTATTTTCACAAAGGAAAAATGCGATGAATAGTGAAAATATCTTTGATTATTCAGATGAATTTTTAAAGGAAATATCTGATGATTTAATAAAGTTAAAAATTTCAAAATTATCTAATCCTAAAAGTAACGAATTTAATAATAAAACTAAGCAAATAGTTGGAAAAAGCTTTGAAGAAACTGAATTTAAGGATTTAATTGAAGCAAAAGATAAAGATTTCAGAGAAAAGATTTCTAATAAATTTCAAGAAACTAGAGAGGAACGGATTAAACTTCTGGGTGAAGATCATGCAAAAGAAATTGAAAAAAGAATTTTTCTTCAATCAATTGATTTAAACTGGAAATCGCATATTCAATATTTGGAACAATTAAGACAAGTCATAGGTCTAAGATCTTATGGTCAAAGAGATCCCTTAGTTGAATATAAAAAAGAAGCATTTGAATTATTTTCAAATCTTTTAGAAAAATTAAAATTAGATTATGTAACTATTTTAATAAACTTAAAAGTTGTTCTTGAGTCAAGTCAGGAAAATGAAAAAAAACAAAACGATATTTCTAAACAAATTTTAAACAATAAAAAAATGGGAAGAAATGAACCATGTTTTTGTGGATCTGGAAAAAAATTTAAGCATTGTCACGGTGCTTTATAAATTTAAATAAATAGCAAAATTAAAGAAATTAAAATTAATCCGCCAATAATAGCTGATAATACTTTTTTTGATTTTAAAAATTTATCAAAGCTATTTTTCTTAATAGTTAATGTGCTTAGATCCTCAGTACTATTCATAAAACCATCATTTCTTCCAATTTTAAGAAATTTATTTTTTCTCTCATTCATTATTTCTTCGGAAGATAATTCATCAAAATAATTTAAATTTCTTGTTAGAGTTTGTCTGACATTATTTAATATTATATCTCTATCCCTGTGAGCACCACCTAAGGGTTCTTCAATTACTTCATCAATAACTTTTAATTTTAATAGATCTTTAGCTGAAAGTTTCATGGCTTTTGCCGCATCAAGCATTTTTTTTGGATCTCTCCATAGAATAGTTGCACATCCTTCTGGAGATATTACTGAGTAAATAGCATTCTCTAGCATAAGGACTTTGTTTGATGAGGCTAATGCTATTGCTCCACCAGATCCACCCTCTCCTATAATTATTGCAATAGTTGGAACCTTAAGCTCCATACAACATTCGATTGATTTTGCAATTGCTTCAGCTTGTCCTCGCTCTTCAGCTCCTACACCAGGATATGCTCCTGGAGTATCAATAAAAGAGATTATGGGAATATTAAATTTGTTTGCTAAGTTCATTAATCTAATAGTTTTTCTATAACCCTCTGGCCTCATCATTCCAAAATTTCTTTCAATTCTGCTATCTAAATCTTCTCCTTTTTCTTGACCTATTACTAAAACAGATTTTCCATTAAACTTTGCAAAGCCAGTTAATACTGATTTATCTTCTCCGTAGTACCTATCTCCAGATAGTGATATGAATTCTTCAAACAAATTATCAATAAAAAATTTTGCTTTTGGTCTGTCTTCATGGCGAGCAACCATAGTAGTCTGCCAAGGATCTAAATTAGAATAAATTTTTTTTAATTTTTCATCTATTTCTGTTTGAGTGCTTGAAATTTGTTGAGTATCGACTTCCGATAATCCCTCTTGATTGTAAGGATCTTTCAATTTTTCTAGTTCGTTTTCTAGATCTTTAATTTCTGTTTCAAAATTTAGATAATTTTTCATGTTTTATTTATAGCGGATGGTTAAAATACAAAAAAGGCAATAAAATGATATTAAATAAGGTGTAATTCTTATTAATTGACTTAAATCATTTAACAGATACAAATTCACTATCGGGAGAGACTATTTATAGCGCCGAAGGAGCAACCACCCCGGAAACTCTCAGGCAAAAGGACCGATTAAAGCATAACACTCTGGAAAGAGATTGATTTCCGCCGAAGGAGTAAAACTCTCAGGCAAAAATACAGATGGGGTACGAAATTAAGTGCTATGCAAGAAAAATACATTAAAATTAATAATCTTCAAGTATCTGAAAAGCTATCAAACTTTGTAAATGATGAATTATTAAAAAATACAAATGTATCGTCAGAAAATTTTTGGTTAGGTCTAGAAAAAACTCTTGATGACTTAGCACCAAAAAATAAAGAATTAATTAAATTAAGGGAACATTTACAGAAGAAAATAGATGATTGGCATATCAAAAATAAAGATAAGGAATTTAAATTAGATGAGTATAAAAAATTTTTATTAGAAATTGGTTATTTAAAAAATGAAGGACCTGATTTTAAAATAGAAACTGAAAATGTTGATGAAGAAATTGCGAGTATAGCTGGACCTCAATTGGTTGTACCCGTCATGAATGCGAGGTATGCATTAAATGCTGCAAATGCAAGATGGATGAGTTTATATGATAGTCTTTACGGTACAGATGTAATTGAACAGTCTGAGGACAGCGTATCTGAACGGTATGACCCTTTAAGAGGTGAAATGGTTATAAAATATGGAAGAGATTTTTTAGATAAATACTTTCCATTAGCTGGATTAAGTTGGAATAAAATTACAAGTTTTGCTGTTAAATATGGAAAATTAAAAGTTTTAAAAGGTGCTGATATTTTTGATTTAGAGGACGAAAATAAATTTGTTGGGCACAGAGGTGAAAGCGATAATCCGTCTGCAATTATTCTAAAGAATAATAATTTACATATTGAAATTCTGAAAGACTCAAGAGCTTTTGCTGCTCAACAAGATCATGCAGGTATTAGTGATATTATACTAGAGTCTGCAGTGTCAACAATTTGTGATAATGAAGATAGTGTAGCGGCAGTTGACTCAGAAGATAAAATTATTTGTTATCGAAATTGGCTAGGTCTAATGAAAGGGGACCTTAAGTCAAAATTTGAAAAAGAAGGAAAATTATTTGAGAGAAAATTAAATCCACACAGAAGCTATATCTCAAAAGATGGGAAAGGTTTAAAGTTACATGGTAGAAGTCTTTTACTTGTAAGAAACGTTGGTCATCTGATGACTAACCCTTCAATTTTATTAAGAGATGGAAGTGAAATACCTGAGGGAATTATGGATGCTTTTATAACTACAGCAGCTGCGCTTCATGATATTAAAAACAAAAATAATTCAAGGACTGGATCAGTTTACATTGTAAAACCTAAAATGCATGGTCCAGACGAGACGGCATTTACAAATTTAATTTTTTCTAAAGTTGAGGAAGTTCTAAATTTACCTAAGTACACATGTAAGATTGGAATTATGGACGAAGAGCGAAGAACATCAGCAAATTTAAAAGAATGTATAAGAAGTCTTAAAAATAGAGTTTTTTTTATTAATACTGGTTTCTTAGATAGAACTGGTGATGAAATGCATACATCAATGGAAGCCGGCCCTATGATAAAAAAAGGTGATATGAAATCATCTAAATGGATTACTGCTTACGAAAATAACAATGTTGATATTGGTTTAAGTTGTGGATTTTCTGGTAAAGCTCAAATTGGAAAAGGAATGTGGGCAATGCCAGACAAAATGAAAGATATGATGGAGCAAAAAACAGGACATTTAAAAGCAGGAGCAAATTGTGCATGGGTTCCTTCTCCAACAGCAGCTGCATTACATGCTTTACATTATCATGAAATAAATATTTTTAATGAACAAAAGAAATTAATAGATAGGGAACCAGCTAAACTTGATGATCTATTAACAATCCCAATAGCAGATAGACCTAACTGGTCTGTAGAGGATATAAATAAAGAAATTTCTAATTCTGCACAAACTTTATTGGGGTATGTTGTAAGATGGGTCGACCAAGGTGTGGGTTGTTCAAAAGTTCCTGATATTAACAATATTGGTTTGATGGAAGATAGAGCAACACTAAGAATTTCTTCACAACATATAGCCAACTGGATACATCATGGAGTTACAACAAAAATACAAGTAACTGAAATAATGAAAGAGATGGCTAAAATAGTAGATGACCAAAACAAAGATGATCCACTATATGTTAAAATGAGTGGTGATTATGAAAATTCAATAGCGTTTCAAACAGCGTGTGATTTAGTTTTTAAAGGTAAAGAGCAACCTTCAGGTTATACTGAACCATTACTTCATTTAAATAGGTTAAAAAAAAAATCTAATCTGAGTTCGAAACCAAATTAGATCGATTTTTAAAAGCAGAAAATAAAGTCCCATCATCTAGACTTTCAATCTCTCCTCCTACTGGTAAACCTTGTGCTAATTTAGTAATTTTAACATCTAAATTTTTTAGACTATCTTGAATATAATATGCAGTTGTTTGACCTTCTACAGTTGCACTCGTTGCAAGAATTACCTCTTCGATTTTATCTCTATTAACTCTTTCAACTAATGAGTTAATTAATAAATCTTCTTTTCTTTGGCCAACTGAAGAAATTGTCCCTCCTAAAATATGAAAATAGCCCTGAAAGATATTTGAATTTTCAATCGACCATTGGTCTGCAATATCCTCTACTACACATATTTTATTATATTTTTCTTTTGTATTTTCACAATTTAGGCATCCATTTGAATTTGACTTTAATGCACCACATGAATTACATCTAACTACATTTTTATAAACTTGCGCCAATGTATTTGCCATAGGTTTTACAAGTTCGTCACGATTATTTATTAATTTTAAAACAATTCTTTTTGCTGATTTGGGACCTAAACCTGGAAGTTTTGAAATTAATTTAATTAATTCCTCTATCTCACTGATGTTTTGCATCTATTATAAAGGCCATTTAAAACCAGGAATTCCAAAACCACCTGTTGCTTTTGAAATTTCCTCAGTTGTTTTTGATTTAAGTTGAGATTTAGCGCTATTATGTGCTGCAACAATTAAATCTTCAATTATGGTTTTGTCTTCTTTCATAATTTCATCAGATAACTTTATTGTTTGCATCTCTCCCTCTCCATCCAAAGTTATCTTTACAGAATTTGAACCCGAAACTCCTTCAACTCTAATTTCCTTGATCTTTTGTTGGCTTTCCTTCATTTTTGCCTCAAGTTCTTTTGCTTTATCTAAAATTTTGCTAAAATCAGTCATTATCAACTCCATCTTTTTTTGAATTTACATCTATTAATTCTGCATCAGGAAATCTATCCAACACACTGTTAAATATTTCTGAATTTTTCATTTCATCTATTAATTGTTTTTTTTCATTTTTTTCTTTGTCTTTTACTGACATTTGCCCTTTTAATTTACTAAATGTAATAATCCATCTCTCACCGGTCCATTCAAAAAGTTTTGATGATAAATCTTTTACAAAATCTTTATCTAAACTTTCATTAAAAGATATTTCAATTCTATTTTTTTCAAATTTTACGAGATTAACATTTTTTTCTAATTCGTATTTTAGTTTGATCTCCTTTTTTTTTGAACAGATTTCAATTAGATCCTCAAACGCATTTATATTAATTTTCTTTTCTGCTTTAATTTCTGTTTGTACTTCTGGTTTAGTTTTTTCTTCTTGAGCAACATTCTTAATTTGATTTATTGTTTTAGAAGTTAATTCAGTTTCTGTATTCTTTACAAAATTTTCACTCTTCAAGTGAGCCTCAACATTTTCAATTTTATTTTCAGATTTTACAGAACTTAAATGCATTAGTCTTATTAAGAACATCTCAATTGAAAGGTGTTGATTAGAAACTATATCTATCTCTTCAAGAGAAGAGATGGTAAATTGCCAAAATAATATTAATACCTCTGAGTCTATTTGATTTGATAAATTTTTAATTTTAGAAAATTCTTCATCATTTAATGAAAAGTTTGTACTTTCTAAAGTTAAAGAATTAATATTTTTAAAGTAGTAAAGTAACTCTAAGAAATCATTAATAAAAACCTTTGGTTCAACACCTTGGTCATAAATTTTTCTATATATACTCATTACTTTTGTTTCTTCACCTTTTAAAATTAACTCAAACAAATCGATTAATTGAGATTTATCAAAATACCCAAAAATTTTCTGAGCTGAATTTAGGTCTAATTCTTTTCCTTCATCCAAACTTAATAGTGCTCTATCGAGCAACGATAAAGAATCTCTAACAGAACCCTCAGAAATTTTTACTATAAGCTTTAAAGCATCATCGCTTATTTTTCCATTTTCCTTTTCCTTAATTTTTTTAATAAACTCCAATAATTCTGAGGATTTAATTCTAGATAGATCAAATCTTTGACATCTAGATACTACTGTAATTGGAATTTTTTTAATTTCTGTAGTTGCAAAAATAAATTTTAGATATTCTGGTGGTTCCTCTAAAGTTTTTAACAAAGCATTAAATGCTTGTTTGCTTAACATATGAACTTCATCAATAATGAAGATTTTGTATTTAGCCGAGGTCGGCCCGTATCTTGAAAATTCGATTAAATCTCTTACGTCGTCTACACCTGTTTTGCTTGCTGCATCCATTTCAAGCACATCTATATGACTAGACTCACTTATAGATTTACAGCTTTCACAAAATTTTTCTTTACATAAATTATCGATACCATTTGAACAATTAAGTGCTTTTGCAACAATTCTTGCAGTAGTAGTTTTTCCTATTCCCCTTATTCCAGTGAACAAATATGCATTAGGTATTTTGTCAGCTTTAATCGAATTGGTGATTGTTTCTGCAACAACCTCTTGACCAATAAGATCATCAAAAGTTTGTGGTCTGTATTTTAATGCTAATACTTTTGAGTTATTATTCATATATTTATAAGGAGACTAGAACCTGAATAACTGTCTCTACGACTGCTTCCGTTAAGATCTGGTCGGGTTCAAGCAGCATCCACCTCTAGCCTCCAAAACCATTATAGCAGTTAAAATTTCTAATCTACAAGAAAAGATTCTTATTTTTTTTGTCTCAAGTTATCTGCTTCGAAAACACCTAAAACGTGAAAATCCTCACAATGTAGACCTAGCTCTTCAAGAGATTTCTGAACTTTTGGATCTTCAATGTGTCCATCCAAATCACATAAGAAAAAATAAGAGTCGAAACTATTTTTTTCTGGATAACTTTGTAGCTTAGTTAAATTTACACCATTAATAGCAAAACCTCCTAGTGATTGATAGAGGGCAGCTGGCTTACTTTTCAATTTAAATAAAAAAGAGGTTATGTAAGTTTTGTCTTTAAATTCTGGTTGAGAAATATTTTTTCCCATAACCAGAAATCTTGTCAAATTTCCACTTTCATTTTCTATGTTTTTTTTTATTACTTCTAAGCCATAAATTTTAGCACTTAATGAAGATGCTATAGCTGATTGCTTAACATCTTTTGTTTTAGAAATCATTTCAGCAGATCCAGCAGTATCTGCTCTAATATGCTCTGCTAAATTATTATCTTTTATAAACTTTGAACATTGGGATAATCCTTGTGCGTGAGAATACACCTCTTTAATATCTTTTAATTTTGCACCAGGCTGTCCTAATAAATTATGCTCAATTTTTTGAAAATGCTCCTTATAAATATTTAGCCTATGTTTAAAAATTAAATATTCAATTCCAATGTTTCCTGTAATTCTATTTGACTCAGGAATTATAATTCTGCTATCTGGTTCTTCAGATGCTTTGTTAAAACAATCATCAAAAGTTTTACAAGGCAAGATTTCTGCTTTAGCATCAATTGAAAGCGCTGCTAAATGAGAATATGCACCAAAGGTTCCTTGAAAATAAATTTTACTCATCAATTCTTATATTCCATTATTTTTTTCAAGGCTAGATAATCTTCCTTTGTATCTACTCCTATTGGAGATGATTTGGCAAGTGAAACATTAATATCAATATTATTATCTAATGCTCTTAATTGCTCTAACCGATTTTCTATTTCATTTTTAGATTGGCTTAATTGAACAAATTTTTCGAGTGAGTCTTTTGAATAACAATAAACCCCAATATGATGATAAATATTATCTGCTTTCTCAGACTTTCGTGAAAAAGATATGCCCTTAGGAAAATTGTTCTCCTCTAAAGTATTTTCTGTAATGACCTTTACAATATTTTCATTTTTCAAGTTTTTGTTGTCTTTTATTATTGCAGCAAGAGTTCCTATATTAGAAGGATTTTGCAACATTTTATCATTCAATCTTACTATATCTTGGATATCGATTGCTGGTTCATCACCTTGTAAATTCATAACAAAATCAACATCTCTAATATTTGATTTTTTAAATGCCTCATGAATTCTATCTGTACCTGTTTTATGTTTATTGCTAGTTAAAATAGCATTGAAACCATTTCCTTTAACATCATCAATAATTTCCTGATCCTCAGTTGCTACAATCACATCTCCAATATTGGCCTCTTCTGCTTTTTTGGACACATGTGAAATAATTGACAAGCCATTTATTTTTAACAAAGGTTTACCTGGCAACCTAGTAGCGGACATTCTAGATGGTATAATTACTAAAGTTTTCATTATATTTTCAAATTATTATACTCATTAAACAACTATAGAGGCAAATTTATACATTAAATTTTAGCTTTTTTTTAATTTATCATGTTATACGTTCACTACAAAATTTAGAAAAAATGGATTCTTTTGAAATAAACAAAATAGTTGCTGCAGTTTTAATGGTTGCACTGCTTGTTATCGGAATTGGAAAATTATCTGATGTTATATTCTATGTAGAGAAACCTGAGACACCTGGTTATTCAGTTGAGGTAGAAGCTGCCACCACTGTATCCACAACCAGCTCAAGTACGACGTCAGACAAAATTGATATATCAGCATTAATGGCAATGGGAGATATTGCTCATGGTGAAAAAGTTTTTAAAAAATGTGCAGCTTGTCATTCAATCGTTAAAGGAGGAAAAAATGCTATAGGCCCAGCGCTATATAATGTTGTGGGAAGAAAGGTTGGAGCTATTGAAGACTATAAATATTCTAAAGCGTTAGCTGCATATGATAAGAATTGGACTTTTGAGGAATTAAATGGATTTTTAATAAAACCTGCTAAATGGATAAAGGGAACAAAAATGGCATATGCAGGTCTTAGAAAAGAAAAAGATAGAGCCTCTGTTATAAAATATCTAAATGAAAATTCAGACAGCCCTTTGCCGCTACCTTAATTTTCCAAAACAATATAATAAAATACTTTTTTGTACGTGAACTCTATTGAGCGCTTGTCGCCATACGTGAGATTTTTTCCCTAAGAAAACATCATCACTCACTTCATCTCCTCTAGGTAAACAATGTAAAAAAATGCAACTTTTTTTTGCATAACTCATTAATTTTTTATCAATTTTGAAATTCTTAAACGCTTGTATTTTTTTCTTCTTATTAACTTTGTCGTTTAAAGAAATAACTTTATCAGAAAAAATTACGTCAGCGCCAGAAACTGCTTTTTTCGCATCATTATAAATAAAAATTTGTTTATTATTTTTTTTGACCCAATCTCTAACTTCTTTTCCTGGTTCAAATTTTTTAGGGCAACCTATACTGAGCTTGAAAGAAAATTTTACTGATGCAGCTATTAAACTATCTAAAACATTGTTGGAGTCACCTATCCAGCAAATATTTAAATTAGAAATAGGTTTCTTCATTATTTCCTCAACAGTAAAAACATCTGATAAAACCTGGGTTGGATGAGATGAAGGACTTAAACCATTGATGACAGGTATTGATAAATATTTTTCAAAATTTTCAACCTTTTTATCACTATCAGTTCTAAGCATAAATCCATCGCCATAGGTAGAAAGAATTTTAGCCGTATCAGCAATACTCTCTCCACCTTGACCCAAATGAAGTTCATTAGATCTCAAAGTCAAAGTACCGCCACCTAATTGTTTGATAGCTAAATAAAAGCTTAATCTTGTTCGCAAACTAGATTTTTCAAACATTTGAATTAATAATTTGCCTTTTAAAGGTGCACCCTTATCAACCTCTAATGTACTTAGTTTTTTTCTTAAACTTTTTCTTTTTTTAGCATCAATAATGATCTTTCTTAAATCTTTTGAGGGTATATCTTTTAAATTAATGAAATGTTTCATATTATTTTGTCTGTAAACAGACTTTTTCAATAATTTTTATTGCTAAATCTATTTCATTTTTTTTAACATTTAATGGAGGTAAAATACGAACAACATTTTCTGCCGCTCGAATAGTCAATAGCTGATTATTCATCAATTTTTTAATAAATTCAGTTTGATCTTTATATAACTGTATCCCGATCAAAAAACCTCTTCCTCTGATTTCCTTAATTATATTTGGATATTTCTTTTGAATTTTATTTAATTTAAATAGAAAATATTTTGATAAACTTTTTACATTATTTAAAAATTTCTTATTTGATATGATATCCATTACATTATTTCCAACACACATGGCTAATGGATTTCCTCCAAATGTTGATCCATGAGTACCTGGTATCATGCCCGAGGCAACTTTTTTATTCATTAAAACTGCTCCGATAGGAAATCCTCCACCTATTCCTTTTGCAATTGGTACAATATCAGGCTTTACTTTAGATTTTTCAAAAGCAAAGAAATCACCAGATCTTCCTATTCCACACTGAACTTCGTCAAGAATTAATAATATTTTTTTCTTGTTACATAATGCTCTTAATTCCTTTAAACACCAATCAGGAATGACCTTAATACCACCTTCGCCCATAATAGTTTCGACCATAATAGCAGCTGTGTTTTTATTAATTTTCTTTTTAAGAGAATTATGATCTCCAAAGCTGAAGTGATCGAAACCTTTTACTTTTGGACCAAATCCCTCTGTCATTTTTTTTGATCCACTGGCAAAAATTGCCGCTAAAGTTCTCCCATGGAAGGAGTTTTTAATACATAAAATTCTATTTTTTTTTGGTTTACCTATTGAGTAAAAATATCTTCTAGCGACTTTAATTGCTGCTTCTGTAGCTTCAGCACCACTATTTTGAAACATTACATAATCAGCAAAAGTTTTTTTACATAACTTTTTAGCCAATGTTTCTCCCTCGGGAATTTGAAATGCATTAGATACATGCCATAGTTTTTTTGATTGAACCTTTAAAGTTTTTACCAATTTAGGGTGTGCATGACCTAAAGAATTAACTGCTATTCCCTGAACAAAATCTAAATATTTTTTTTTATCAGTGGAATATAGATAGCTACCTTTGCCATACTTAAAGGAAATTTTTTTTCTATTATAATTTTTTGCTAAATAACTCATATATTTAATTTGTTTTATAAAGTTTAATTATTAATACAAGTTAGGATTGAAAACATATGCATACTCACTAATTAAATTTTGTGTTGATAAGTCTCATTTTTTGATTGTTTAATTTAATTTTATAACAGTATATTGTTGTTTAACATAAATAAAATACAAGATATTGATTATGAGCTGGACTGAAGAAAAAGTAGCTAAATTAAAAGAAATGTGGGGTAAAGGAAACACCGCAAGTCAAATTGCAGAAATAATTGGAGGCATAAGTAGAAACGCAGTAATTGGAAAAGCACACAGATTAAATTTATCAGCAAAAATTAAAACTAGATCGGCTGCTTCTAATTCAAATCAAAACTTTCAACAAACTTCGGAAGTGAATATTAATAAAGTCAAAAGAGGTCGGAAGAGTAAATTTAAATCATTAATAATAGAAAAGGATTTTGAACCAGAAAATCCAAAACAATTAGAGGAATTAACCGACAACGATTGTAAATATCCAATAGGTCACCCTAATGAAAAAGATTTTTATTTTTGCGGTAGAACTTCCTTAAAAGACTTCAGTTACTGCAAGCTTCATCTTTTATATGCGTACCAGAGTCGGGATAGTAAAAACAAAAAAGATGATCAAATTGATAAGGATGAAGTACCAGAATTTATAGAAAAGAAAATTAAATCTGCTTAACTTTGACTAGACTTTTTCTAAATCGTTATTAGAATTATATTTTTCTGTTGAGAACTGCCCACCCTCTCTCCACATATAACAATATTTTTTAACCTCATCATTAAAATATCTTTTACTTGGCATCCCAATATCTGAATTAGTTTTGTATTTACCTGATGCAATATTATCGTATTTTAAAAGTTTTAACTGATCCCTTGTGAGTAAAGGTTTAGGTAATATCTCAAAAACCCTAGCAGAAAATTCTGCTAATAGTGAAGGAAAAGGAAGCAAAATTCTTTTTTTATTAATAAGTTTTAATAACCTTTGCAATATCTCTTTGAAAGTTATTATCTCAGGTCCCACACACTCTATAATTTTAGATTTAATATTATTTGAAATTACATAATAAATCGTATCAGTCAAATCTGAGCAATGTATTGGGGCAAATTTAGTATTACCTCCAAAAAAAAGAGGGAATATGGGAAGTCTATTCAATAAATTTAATTGAGAGTTCGTAAAACCATCCTCTACGCCATAAACAATTGAAGGTCTAAAAATTGTTGCTAAAGGAAAGTTTTTTAATATTTCATTCTCTCCCTCAAGTTTACTTTTGGCATAATCAGAATCAACTGCATCGTTAATTCCTAGAGCTGATAAATGAATAAAATGTTTAAGATTATATTCTTTACAAAGCTTAGCTAAGATAGATGGAAAAACAGTATGAATGTTTTTGAAAGTATTACCTTTATTTTGCTCATATAAAATTCCTACTAAATTTATACAAATATCTGCTTTTCTAAAAAGCTCTCTAATTTTTTTTTCATCAAATATATTGGCTTCAATAATATTAATAAAACCAGCGTTACCAAGAGTTTTAAGTACAATTCCTTTCTGGTGAATATTTCTAGTTACAGCAGTTACAGTGTAATTGTCTTTAGTCAATTTTCTTACAATTGAACGACCTATTTGGCCTGAACATCCAAAAATTAAAACATTTTTAGCTTTCATAGACAATTTTTTACTTTCATATATATATGTTTTAAATGAGTAATAATATTCAGCTTCACAAAGGGGATATACCAGAAAAACTAAATTTGGGAAATAGAATCGCTGTAGATGGTGAATTTATGGGTCTAAATGTAAAACGTGATCCATTATGTTTAATTCAATTATCCTCAGGTAATACAGATGCTCATATAATTCAATTCGACAGAAATAATTATGAAGCTCCAAACCTTGTAAAAATATTAAATGATGAGAAAATCGAAAAAATATTTCATTTTTCCAGAGCTGATTTGGCGCATATTAAATATTATTTAAAAACCGATGTGAATAATGTTTTAGATACTAAAATTTGTAGCAAATTAGCGAGAAGTTATTCTGATAACCATTCATTAAAAACTTTAATCAAAGAATTTATTAATATAGATATCAGTAAACAATTCCAAAGCTCTGATTTCGGTGGAGAATTATCGCAAGCACAATTAAAATACTGCGCAAATGATGTAATATATCTTCATAAAATTCATGATGAACTTTATAAAATACTTAAAAGAGAAAATAGAGTTAAACTCTATGAAGAGTGTTTAAAATTTGTTAAGACTAGAGTTCAACTTGATTTATCTGAGTTTAAGGATGATATTTGGTCCCATTAATGAAAAGTAAAAAATTTATATCTACTGCCAAAGATGTAATTAATCTTGAAATCAGAGCTCTTCAAAAATTAAAAAAAAATATTAATAATTCATTCAATCAAGCTGTTATTCAAATTACAAAATGTCAATCAAAAGTAATTTTATGTGGAGTAGGAAAAAGTGGTTTAATAGCATCTAAAATTGCATCTACACTTGCGTCTGTTGGAACACCATCATTTAATCTTTCAGCAAGCGAAGCTTCTCATGGAGATCTTGGAATGATTTCTAAAAAGGACATTTTAATACTAATAAGTAATTCAGGTGAAACTAATGAACTTAAAAATATAATTCAATTCGCAAATCGAAATAAAATTTTACTCATTGGTATAGTTTCAAAAAAAAATTCAATTTTGTATAAAGCATCGGACATTAAACTTCTAATTCCGACCGTTAAAGAGGCTGGAGGGATTGTGCCTACAGCCTCAACTACTGCTCAACTTGCTCTTGGAGATGCACTAGCTATCACAGTGATGCAAAATAAAAAGTTTGGGAAAATAGATTTTAAAAAACTCCATCCTGCTGGTAGTCTTGGTGCTCAATTAAAAACTGTAGAAGACATTATGTTAACTGGAAATAAAATTCCCTTTGTAAAAGAAAAGTTAAATATGAAAAAAGCATTAAAAATTTTAACTAAGAAAAATCTAGGTTTTCTTATTGTTCAAAATAATAAAAAACAAACTAAAGGGATAATTGTTGATGGTGAAATCAGAAGATTTAGTGAAAAGAAAGAAAATTTATATCAAAAAAATGTGAATCAAATAATGACAAAAAACCCAATAAGTATTGAAAAAGATTCACTTGCTGCAAAAGCCTTAGGTTTAATGAATGAAAAAAAAATTACATCTCTATGTGTTCATGATAAGAAAAATAAATACAAAACAATAGGAGTTGTACATATCCACACAGTTTTAAAATCAAACACGAATTAATGAAAAGTTTAACTTACAAAGGATTAATTATTTTTTCCTTTATAATTATAATTATAATTTTAGTTATTTTTAAATTTTACAAAAAAGAAGAGGTTAAATTAATTGAAAATATAGAGCCAATTGAGGAGAGTTTTAGCAATTCTAATATAATCAAAGATATAAAATATACATCTAGGGATTTGAAAGGAAATGAATACACAATATTGGCTGAAGAAGGAGAGATAGACTTGAACA